>NZ_JBBEXE010000001.1:0-411143 GCF_037645805.1 Leptobacterium meishanense | reverse complement strand
CCACCGGGTAAAGAAAGAGATTTATAATACAAGTGGTTCTTTGACACGAACAGACTATTATGTAAGAGATGTGGCAGGAAGCGTACTGGCCATCTATAACAACAGTACCCTTACCGAACATGCCATTTATGGCAGTGGGAGGTTGGGTATTTATTTTAGGCAGAGTGGCAGTAGTGTGTACCAGCTCACCGACCATTTGGGCAATGTACGGGCGGTGGTAAGCAGTGGCGGGTTGACCAACGCTACCGATTACTACCCAGGCGGGATGCCCATGCCAAACCGCCAACTCACCGATGGCACCTATAGGTACGGCTACCAGGGAGACTTTGCAGAAACCGACCCCGAGACAGGGAAACCGGCCTTTGAGCTGCGGCTCTATGACCCCAGGATTAACAGGTGGCTTACTACCGACCCGTATGGGGAGTTTCATAGTCCATACCTTGCCATGGGAAATAACTGGCCTAATGTAGTTGACTCTGACGGAGGAATGACTGGATGCCCTCCCGGACAGGTTTGTACAGGAACGGTAAACCAATTGGAAGGTGTTACGGTAACAGGAGTTGATAAAAGTAACAGGGCATGGACATCTGAAGTTGTTAGCTCATTTAGTGGTTCCTTTTCTCAATGGAAAGAACAATTTGGTTTCACCGGAGACTATGAAAAAGTCTTACAGGAATATAGAGTACGTTATGGCAACTCATACCAAGCCCCTAGTTATAATGCATTGGCAGATGTTGACTTTACCTCATTTGCAGCCAGTTGGAGAGCCGGAGCATTGGGATGGGAAGAAGGAAGTATTGGAAGTGATTGGATGATGATTTCTTCAACATTGATTGGGGGAGCTTTATCCATAGTAGGTCCATCATATGGAGGAGCTGCTTTTGCAACACGTTCCAGGCCCGTATTATCCACTACTAAAGCTTTTACGCATGCTGATGACATCATATTATATAGCACCAGAATTCATAGAGCTCCTAAGGGAGGTATAATAGATTTAAGTACAGGAACAGGTTACCATGCTGGAAGATTTTTACCAAATTCTATTAAAGGTTCTTTAAATTTTGGAAGAGGTGTAGATAATATAATTTATCAGCCCTTATATACAAGACCAAGTTATATTAATCCTGCTACAAACGCACTCCAAGTATATTTAGGAACTGGAACTGCCGGAACGCATGTTGCAGTAGCTCCATATTTGTTATTAAATAGTAGAAGATAGAGATGTTTAATTTTTTCAAGAAAAAACCTGTTACCCTATCTGAATATTTACAAATGTTGGTTAGGAACCCCAATATTAAATTTCAGATAGATATATATAGAGATAATCAAGTTGATTTTCAAATAACACGACAGAGATTATTAAAGAAGTTAAATGTTGAAGTTGCAGACCCTAAAGGTTTTGGCTTTCTACTCACTTTTAACTTTGAAAAAGACAATAATGAGAAAAACTTCGAAAGATTTAAAAATTCTGATTTATATAATAAAAGTATAGAAATAGAGCTATTAGGTAGAACTTTTGTTATCAGATGTAAGAATGATGTGGAGGAAGTCACAACCATTCTAAATAAGATACAAACCCAAGTCTATAATTATAATGATGACACAATATATAGATTTGCATATACGAGGCATGGTAATGGTTCAAATTAGGGCATGGTTGCCATTGGGTTATGAGTAATTGAGAAACAGTACCCTACCCAACGGTTTTAATTTATAACAGGTGTTTGTTTTATGGGGGGGTAGAGAAGAGGTCAATAAATACTTTCCATTGGGTGCATCAACAGAAAAATAGTTTTTTAAAGGGTTATTTTATAGGGTATCTATTAAAAATAGGAATGAATATTGATGCTATTTTTAGTATCTTTACAATGTCAAAAAAATAATGTTATGAGTACATTAGAATTAAAACAACAGCTTCATAAGTTTATAGATATAGGTGATGATAGATTTGTAAAAATGTTCTATGAAATGGCAAAAGCTTATTTGGAACAATCAAAATTAGATAAAATGATTGTTGAAGGAGAAGAAGATATCAAAACTGGAAGAACTTATAGTTTAGAAGATGCACGAAAAATGATCATCTAATTGGGTAAGAGCGATATCAAACCTGTTGAATTGACTAAAAGAGCTATTAAAGATTTGAATAAAATCAAATCTTTTAACAGAGAACTCTTAGGTGAAGAAAAGGCAGTAGAAATAATCGCCATACTATTTAAACGGATGTCAATGTTAGAAAGTACAACTGTTGATTTGACCAATATTGGTGCTGTTGATGAATATTTTTCACATTTGAAATATGAATACAGAAAGCTGCTAGAGGATTATTATAAAATCACATACAGAATAGGAAAAGAAAAGATTTATATTATAAGGGTGTTTGATACACGACAACACCCTAACAAAAATAAATAGAAGAAGACGTTCTTTAAAATAGAAATGAGAAAGTTAAGGTTCTCAACCAGCAAAAATCGTGGAGTAATTCTATTGAAAAACAATTAATTTGTGGCCTATCCCAAAAAAGGGATTTTTAAAAAATCACCATAAATAAAAAGTAAATATAAAACTCATTTTTTAAACTGTTTTTCCTACTTTTGGAGTCTATAAAAACAGTTCCTTTCATGATAAAAAATGCTATTGTAGTTTTATTACTTATCCTCATAAGCAGTTGTAAAACAATATATATACACCATCAAAAACACCAGCTAGCTTTTAGCTCTCCCCAACTGGCAAGTATTGGGTTCAATAAAGATAAACTCATCCATAACCATTTTAAAACCATTGGTTTTCCTGAACTAACTCAGAAAATACGTGTGTATGTACGATCTGTACCGTTTAATAAAACAACCTACAAAGCGTACGCATCTTTACGAGAAAAGAACGGGCAACTCACTACAATTACCTATATAGACTCATTGCCAAACAAACCCCACTACATTCAATTGATGATTTCTGACCATGTTACCCTTAAGGAAACGATCAACCACCCCGAAAATAAGGGGTTACTAAACTACCTGAAAAATGATAGTGAATATAAAATAGTGACTTCTATAGCTATGGTTAGCTCTGATAAATTACAAAAAGCACTAATAGACGCTGAGGAAATCTATCTTATACAAAATGATAGTGAACATGCTGCCATGTTACAACTCATAAAAAATAAAAAAGCAATAAGAAGTATTCACCTTTCAACCATTACTCCCTTTGCCTATCACCCTTCTTCTTTCTGTTGGGGTTTTGACCGGAAATACCAACCACAAATAGAAATCATTAGCAATGACTATAGCAGGTGCCCTATAAACACCTATAAAAAAGCGTACAAACTCCAAAAAGAACGTCAATACCTTAACCTTTAATCATGAAAAAATACATGCTGTTTGTAATACTCATTCTTGTACTGATAATCAGTTGTGATGATATTATAGAAGTAGAAGACATCTCCGGAAGAACCGTTTTACTCATAGCACCATCTGAAGGTGCTGTGATCCAGAGCAATACAGCCACTTTTACCTGGCAATCTGTGGAAGATGCCGAAGAATATTTACTCCAGGTAGTCATGCCTAATTTTGCCAATGCTGCTCAAATAGTGATAGACACTGCTGTAGTACAAACCTCTTTTACTAAAGAACTACTACCCAATAACTATGAGTGGCGGGTAAAAGCATTGAACAGCGGTTTTGAAACCGGTTTTTCCTCACATAACTTTGCCGTACAAGAAAACGAAGGGTTTGCAAATAACACCGTAGTGCTGCTAAGCCCTTCAAACAATTTTGCAATCAATGAAACCAGTATTTCCCTATCGTGGGACGCCATAGAAGAAGCTACCGAGTACCGCCTGCAAATACTGGATGCGACAGAAGAGATCGTTGTAGATCAAACTACTATTGAAACGGTTATAAACAGTACCTTTTCCGAAGGCAGCTTCACCTGGCAGGTGCGTGCCCAGAATGCTACGCAAAATACCCTGTTTTCTTCCCGGAATATTGTTATAGACCTTACCAATCCTAATACACCTGTGCTTACTACACCTGCTAACAATTCGAATCAAAACAATTCCGAAATTACATTTTCTTGGACGCGAGAGGATGTTTCCGGAAGCCAAGAGCTCGATAGTATTTATGTGTATGGCGACAACAACCTCCAGAACCTCGTCATTAAAGGACAAGGGACTGACAAGACATTTACCGCTACTTTACAACCCAACACCTATTACTGGGTAGTAAAAGCTTTTGACAACGCAAGGAATGAAAGCCCTGAAAGTGCCCCTTTTAATTTTACAATCAAATAAAACTTATAAAATGAAAAAAACACTACTATGTATTGGGTTATTTATCACAATTTTTATCAATGCACAAGACCATTACGAAGGAAAGTTTGGATTGGGTAGTAATCCTGCCAATTGGTACAAACTTGCCTCTTTTGATTTTACGGGAAACAATCCGCATAATTCTGTAAATGTAAATGCCGAGGTTAATTTTATACGAACAGGAGAGAGAGGGTACAATGCAAAAATACAACTCCATATGCGTGAGTCTTCCGGGGTTATAACTGCTCGTTGGAACTATACTATTACAGGTACTGAAGTAGGTGATTATATTGCTTTTAAAAAAGTGAGTGCAACTACCTATGAACTCTTTGCAAAAAGTCCTGGCATGTATGGCCACCTTTCTGTTGAAATGACCATAACCAAGGAAAGTACTCTACTTGTAACCATTCCTTCTGTAACAACATTAATCCCCGACCCTACCATCTATGAAGACGTAACTAAGAGTGGTAGTTATAGTTTTATTTCTGGTAATGTTGGCATTGGCACCACTACTCCTGATGCAAAATTGGCTGTAAATGGTAACATACACACCAAAGAAGTGAAAGTAGACTTAATAGGTTGGCCCGATTTTGTTTTTGAAGATTCCTATACCTTGCCTACCCTGCAAGAAGTAGAAACCCACATTAAAGAAAAAGGCCATTTGCAAGACATCCCCTCAGCGGAAGAAGTAGCCAAAAATGGCATCTTTTTAGGGGAGATGGACGCTAAGCTCCTTCAAAAAATAGAAGAATTAACATTGTACACCATTCAACAAGAAAAACGTATTGAGCAATTGGAAGCAACCAATAAAAAATTACTGGAAACCATGAAAAAAATAACAAATATCTCCTATGAAGAATAGGCGGAATACATACATACTTCTAGTATTAGTATTAGGTATTTGGGGAGCTATTGCCTACCAAGTCATTTCCGAAATATCCCCTTCTGACATTCCAAAACCTACCCCTGTTCTTGCTACTTCCTTTTATCCGCTTTCTGTAAAGGAAAAAGACACATTTAGTATTCACACCTATTCTCGGGATCCATTTTTTGGGGCTTTTAAAACACCTGCGAAACCTAAAAAAAGCCTTTCAAAACCAAAAAAAGCAATTGTATGGCCGCTTGTAACCTACAAAGGCATGATAAGTGATACCAACGCTTCTGAGAACATTTACTTTTTGCAAATAAATAACCAGCAGTACATGCTCAAAACAGGTAAAGAAATAAATGGTGTCCGTCTTATTCGGGCAGATAAAACAACTGCTACTGTTCGGTATCAAAATGAACAAAAAACCATTGCCATACAAAAATGAAGCACCTTTTATCTATGAAAGTACGCGGAGGCGCGCTACAATTTGTTGTTTTTACGGGAGTAGCCATCGCTATTATTCTAATGGGCTTTGTAACCCTTACCCATGTCCATTTGTTTTTTAAAAAACAGGCAGGATTAACTATAAAAACAGTTAAACAGGCCAATATAGGAATGCACTATGCCATTAATAATGAGAACACGACTGATATAGCTACTACTGTTCCACTTGTACTTGGTAATGGTAATGCACAGGTAACTATTAATAGAACTTCTTGGGGGCTTTTTGAAGTGTTACGGACAACCGCTATCATCAAAAAAAATACAGTGGTAAAAACTGCATTGATTGGAGGGCACTCAAAAAACCGTCCTGCTTTGTATTTAAAAGAAGAGAACCGTCCTTTAGTGCTGGTAGGGACTACCAGCATACAAGGGGCTGCCTACCTACCAAAGCAAGGCGCCCGGCCGGGCACTATTGCAGGAAATGCGTATTATGGAAATACATTGATACAAGGCAGGACATTGAATAGCACAGAACAACTGCCTCGATTACCGACAGGTTTAAAAAATCGCTTAGCCCAATTACAAGGCACATCGATTATATCCGATGGTGAAATATTGCCAATAGTCCCTGCAATGAATTACAGTAATTCATTTTTAAATACCGTTCAATATGTATACAATGATGCCACTATTTATCTTGAAAGGGCAACCCTTACAGGAAATATCATCGTAAAATCGGAAGAACGTATTGTTGTTGATGCATCTTCTAGATTGACAGATGTAATTCTTATTGCCCCGGAAATTATTATAAAACCACAAACAACAGGAACATTTCAAGCGATTGCTTCTAAAAAAATTTCGATAGCAGATAATTGCATATTACGCTATCCATCTGCATTCATCCTAAAAGAGGAACTGGCAGTAGAGACTCAACAACCATATCAAGAAGATGCCCCACAGTTACGTATTGGTAAAGGTGCTGTTGTTAAAGGAGTGGTATTGCATTTGGGAAGAATAGCTCGGCAGCGCTATGCTCCTCATATTGTTTTAGAAGAAAATGCGAGTGTGTATGGAGAAGTGTATTGCGAGGGTATTTTTGAGCTTAAAGGCACCGTGAATGGCAGTGTATATATTTCAAGGTTTACCGTAAACGAATTTGGCTCCATCTATCAAAATCATATCTATAATGGGAACATTTTAGCAGGAAACTTACCGGAAGCTTATACCGGATTACCCATAGAACAAAATAACAAAACAGTAATGAAATGGCTCTATTAAAAAGGATAAAAGCCGCTACACTGATGGAAACGATGTTTGCTACCGTACTCATCGTAATTATTTTTATGATCGCCAGTCTTACATTAAACAACCTTTTCAGCAATACAATTAACCACAATACCGAAGCCGTTGAATCATACATGAATAAACTGGAATATCAATATCAACATACGAAGATGAAGCTTCCATACACTGAAACGTATAATAGCTGGAATATCAGTATTAACAAAACAGTAACTGAAACCGTTAATTGGGTAGAAATAACAGCTGTAAATCTTAATACCCATAAAAAAGTAACCCGAAAGTTAGTAGATGATATACACTAAAAAAATAAAAGCTTTTACCATTAGTGAATTGGTTGTGGCACTACTCATCACTACTATTGTTGTAGGGATTGCTTTTTCGGTTTTAAACCTGATTCAAAAGCAGCTACAGGGTATAGAGCAAAATTTTAAGTATTCAGATGAATTAAAACGGTTAGAACAACAATTGTGGATTGACTTTAATCGATATCAAACCATTCGTTATGATGCGGTTAGCCATTCATTATTCCTCAAAAACGAACTGGATTCGGTTTTTTATATATTTGAACAGACATACCTGTTAAAAGGTGCAGACACTATTGATGTTGGCATAGAAGGGAACGTATTTTACTTTGACGGAACTCCTGTTAGTAATGGTTTGATAGACGCTGTGGAGCTAACCACATCTAAGACTTTTCAGCACAAAAAAATATTTATATATAAACAGAATGATGCCTCGCAATATATGAACTGATGGGTTTTAAACTTGATAATATACCAGCCCCTAAAAAATCGATACCACAAAAAAGTGGCTTAACGGCTATTTTAAAAAAAGAAATAACACTTTTTGGAGGGCTCTTTACCACTAAAAAGAAAGAGTACTTCTATACAGAACTTAGTGTGTTACTAAAAGCGGGGATTTCCTTAAAAGAGGCCCTTGTGCTTATAGAAGAGTCGGAACGAAAAAGGAGCTTAAAAACCTTCTTCGGGCAACTTATTGATGCTATTATTTCGGGAGCTAGTTTTTCAGTAGCAATGAAGGGTCAAAAAGAGTTTACAGAATATGAATACTATGCTATTAAAATAGGAGAAGAGACAGGCACACTAGCTCGGATTACAACCGAATTAGCACAATTTTTTGCACGTAAGAATAAACAGCGAAGAAATCTTATTAGTGCTCTAACATACCCTATAATTATTCTTTCTACAGCTGTGTTGGTTGTCATTTTTATGCTCCGTGTAATAGTACCGATGTTTCAAGATATTTTTCAGCAAAACAATGTGGAACTTCCAGGCATTACCAGATTTATTATAAGCCTTTCAGATGCTTCAAGAACATACGGATGGACCGTCTTGGTATTGATAACCATTCTATTCATATTCAGAGGTGCGTTCTCAAAAAAGAATTGGTATAGGAAAAAGAGAGATCGTTTAAGTACTAAAATGCCATTTTTAGGTCGTTTTATTATAACAGTTCATTTGGCCCAATTTACACAGGCAGTTTCTTTGCTAAGTGCGGCCAAAGTCCCTATTTTGAACAGTATACAGTTGGTAAAAAAAATGATTGATTTTTATCCTTTACAAAGTGCACTTATAGAAGCCGAAGAAAAAATAACGAAGGGTGCTACACTAAGCGAAAGTTTAAAAGGAAGTACTATTTTTAGTCATAAAATGATAGCGCTTATTAAAGTAGCAGAGGAAACCAATCAGACCGGATTTATTTTTGAAAAACTTAATAATCAATATAGTGCCGAGGTGCAACGGCAATCAAAACTACTTACTACTGCTATGGAGCCTCTTATTATCCTATTTGTAGGGATTCTAGTAGCTGTTATACTGATTGCGATGTATTTACCAATGTTTAAGTTGAGTAGTGTTTTAGGGTGAATTACTTTAATACTAGCATTATTAATTCCTGAAGGCACAACATACATTAACCCTTAATCATTTGAAATATAATGTTTTAAGGGTTTATTCTATTCTATTAGAATAAAGAAGCACCTGTGAGCTGGTAATACAAATTAGCAATGTTATTAGCTCTCACTGTAGATGGTGGGTGTGTAGCATCACCATTGTTTGGAAAATTGACAAACCTACGATACGTAGCTTGTAAAACACCCTTATTGCCTCTCTGTACATGGTACCGAACAGCATAAGCATCTGCTGCGTTTTCGGCAGTACTATTTAACCATATTTGTACATAGGGATTATTTTTATTTATAATCTGAGCAGTCACATGTCCTAAGTTATGATGTCCATATTCATGTGCATGGAAAAAAGCAGTAACTAAAGGCCCTACTTGGTTTGTAATATTTGGATTGTAATAAATAACAGGTCCATAACCATCAAATGATGCAATAGCAATATCATTAAGTGTGGGGACAGGGATTTCTCGTATTCCACTTGGGGCAGTCCAATATTGGGCATAACTTGAAAGAGAGATGCCCACAATAAATACTGTAAGGATGAGGTATTTTTTGATAGCGTTCATGTTGTAAACATTTAATTTTAAATAAAACAAATTATTCTTCTTCTAACAAAACCCATTCCCCTCTGGCAATAAGTGGTTCTGCTTGTTTATATTTTACTGTTTTATTTTCACCACTCATTACATTTTTAATGGTAACACGTTCATTTCTACCAATTTTGGGCTTATCACGTACAATGGTCTCCGTTACTTGTGGCCTGTTTTGTTGGGTCTGCCCTACAGCACGATTTCTTGCAGCTAATTCATCACTGTTTAAAACTTCTTCTTTTGAAAGGTTGAGCTTTTCTTTTGGACGGTTTGTACGGGCTTCTCGAATATTTTCAGGGTTTTGTGTTGGTAACTCCCCTTTAAATAAAAATGAGATAACATCTTTATTAACCTTGTCAATCATAGCTTTAAAGAGCTCGAAAGCTTCAAACTTATAGATGAGTAAAGGGTCTTTTTGCTCATGAACAGCTAACTGGACAGATTGCTTGAGCTCATCCATTTTTCGTAAATGTGTTTTCCATGCATCGTCGATGATAGCCAAGGAAATGTTTTTCTCAAAATCGGCAATCAATTTTTCCCCATTACTTTCATAGGCATCTTTCAAATTTGTAACCACGTTAAGGGTTTTGTTTCCATCTGTGAAAGGAACAACGATGCGCTCAAAACGATCACTTTGATTTTCGTAGACATTTTTGATTACAGGAAAAGCAATAGCAGCATTACGTTCTATTTTCTCATTGTAGTGCTTGTATGTTACTTTATAAATTTTTGAGGCTATTTCCTGAACAGATAACTTTTCAAATTCATCTTCAGAGACAGGGGCGGTTAGTGCAAAGTATTTAATTAATTCAAATTCAAAATTTTTGTAATCATTAGCAGCTTTATTAGTCTCTGCAATGACTTCGCAAGTATCAAAAAGCATGTTGGCAATATCTACCTTTAGGCGCTCTCCTTGCAATGCATGACGGCGTCTTTTATAGATAACTTCTCGTTGTGCGTTCATTACGTCATCATATTCCAAAAGACGTTTTCGGACACCAAAGTTGTTTTCTTCTACTTTTTTCTGCGCCCGTTCAATAGATTTGGTCATCATAGAGTGTTGTATGACCTCACCTTCTTTTAAGCCCATCCGATCCATAATTTTTGCAACTCTGTCTGAACCAAATAAACGCATCAAATTGTCTTCTAGCGAAACATAAAATTGTGAACTTCCGGGATCTCCTTGACGACCGGAACGCCCTCGTAGCTGGCGGTCGACCCTTCGGGAATCATGACGTTCCGTACCTATGATGGCCAACCCACCTGCTTTTTTAACTTCTTCAGAAAGCTTGATATCGGTTCCACGCCCTGCCATATTTGTAGCAATAGTAACAATACCTGGCTTTCCTGCTTCAGCAACAATATCGGCTTCCTTTTTATGAAGTTTCGCATTCAGTACATTGTGAGGCACTTTCCTAAGGGTAAGCATTCTACTGAGAAGCTCAGAGATTTCGACAGAGGTAGTACCTATAAGCACAGGCCTTCCGGCTTTTGAAAGCTCGGTAACTTCTTCGATAATGGCATTGTATTTTTCTCGTTTGGTTTTATATATATAGTCTTCTCTATCTTTTCGTGCTATAGGCCGGTTGGTAGGGATTTCCATTACATCGAGTTTGTAGATTTCCCAAAATTCGCCTGCTTCAGTTACAGCAGTACCGGTCATCCCTGATAACTTACGGTACATCCTGAAATAATTTTGTAGTGTGATGGTAGCAAACGTTTGGGTAGCATCCTCAATTTTTACATTTTCTTTAGCTTCTATTGCTTGGTGTAACCCATCTGAGTAGCGTCGGCCATCCATGATACGGCCTGTTTGTTCATCAACAATCATAACTTTATTGTCCATTACCACATATTCCACATCTTTTTCAAAAAGTGTATAAGCTTTTAGAAGTTGATTCATGGTGTGGATCCGCTCACTTTTTATACTGAACTCTTTGAACAATGCTTCTTTTTCTTCAGCTTCCTTTTCAATAGGATAGTTTTGGCTTTCTATTTTGGCAATCTCTATTCCAATGTCTGGCATCACAAAAAAGTCAGGATCTGTATCACCTGAAAGGTATTCAATACCCTTATCGGTTAATTCTATCTGATTATTTTTTTCTTCAATTACAAAAAACAGTTCTGCATCCACTTTGGGCATTTCCCTATTATTGTCCTGCATATAAAAGTTTTCTGTTTTTTGAAGTAGTTGTTTAACACCTTCTTCGCTTAAAAACTTAATTAATGCTTTGTTTTTAGGTAATCCTCTATAAACACGGAGCAATAAAAATCCTCCTTCTTTAGTATTTCCTTCTGTTATGAGTTTTTTGGCTTCAGCCAATACTCCTGTGAGGTATTGGCGTTGTTTGGTAACAATATCGCTAACTTTTGGTTTGAGTTCATTAAACTCATGCCGGTCACCTTGAGGAACAGGCCCGGAGATAATCAAAGGGGTTCTTGCATCATCAATCAGTACAGAATCTACTTCATCTACAATAGCATAATTATGTGGACGTTGTACTAAATCGGCAGGTGTATGCGCCATATTATCCCGTAGATAATCAAAACCAAATTCATTGTTAGTTCCGTAGGTAATATCAGCTTCATAGGCTTTTCTCCGTTCGGGGGAATTAGGTTGATGGCCATCAATACAATCTACGGACAATCCATGAAATTGAAAGATAGGGCCCATCCATGCACTATCTCGTTTTGCCAAATAATCGTTTACGGTTACAAGATGTACACCATTTCCTGTGAGTGCATTTAGATAAACGGGAAGTGTAGCCACTAGTGTTTTCCCTTCTCCAGTTTTCATTTCAGCTATTTTACCTTGGTGCAGTGCAATTCCACCTATAAGTTGCACATCATAGTGAACCATATCCCAGGTAACTTCTTTTCCTGCCGCGTCCCATGAATTGCTCCAGATAGCCATTTCACCATCAAGAGTTACAAAATCTTTGGTTCCGGAAAGCTCCCTATCATATGCGGTTGCAGTTACGGAGATAGATTCATTATTGGTAAACCTTTTTACAGTTTCTTTCACTACAGCAAATGCTTCCGGAAGTATTTCTTCAAGTTTGCTTTCAGTAGCTAGATACGCATCATCAACTAATTTATCTATTTCTGTATAGAGTTCTTCTTTTTGATCGATATCTTCTGATGCTTCTACTTTTTGTTTTAACTGTGCTATTTGCTCATCGAATGATTTTCTGCTTTCTTTTATCTGTGTCTTAAAAGCTACTGTTTTTGCCCTCAACTCATCATGTGAGAGTTTTGAAAGACCAGCTTCATATTCCTTTATTTTATCTACAAGCGGTTGAATTTCTTTAATATCTTTCTTCGCCTTGTCTCCTACAAATGTCTTAATGATAGTATTTAATAAACCCATAAGTATATTACGATTGACTGTTTCAAAATTAAGCAAAAAAAAAGCCTCCGGCGAGACTTTTCATTTTTATTACTGTTAATAGTTGTTAATATTCGTCTTCATTCCAAAGATAATCTTCTTCGGTTGGGTAATCCGGCCATATTTCTTCAATAGACTCATAGCTATCACCCTCATCTTCAATAGATTGAAGATTTTCTACTACTTCAAGTGGCGCTCCTGTCCTGATAGCATAATCAATGAGTTCGTCTTTGGTTGCGGGCCAAGGGGCATCACTTAAGTATGATGCTAATTCTAAAGTCCAATACATGGTATTATTCGGTTTAAAATTTTTGCAAAAATATATTTTTATATAAAATACCCAAGTAAAAAATAGATTTTTTACACATTATTTTTAATGAACGTACTTTTTTACAAATTATTGACTGTGAATTAATAAACCTTAAAAGAAAAATCAGATAAGTTCAATATAGGTGTTATTTTTTCTTATTTGGAACCCACTTAATCTCATTTGTATGTAGTTCATGGGACAACTTTCGTGCCAATACAAAAAGATAGTCAGATAAACGATTTAGGTATTGTAAAATAGCATTATCTATAGGACTGTTTTCATTAAGTTGTGTGACTAATCGTTCCGCTCTTCTGCAGACACAACGGGCTATATGACAGAATGACACTATTTGATGTCCGCCAGGAAGTATAAAATGTGTCATGGGTTCTAATGAAGTATCCATCATGTCTATTTCATGCTCTAAAATTCGAATGTCTTCATCCACTATTTTAGGAATGTTTAATCGTACTTTGCCGCTTTTTAAAGTTGCCTTTTCAGGATCGGTAGCTAGCATAGAACCTATGGTAAATAGGTTGTTTTGTATATTGATTAGGATGGTTATATGGTGTGAAGCTATTTTTTGATCTCTTATAAGGCCTATCCATGAGTTTAGTTCATCTATAGTTCCATATGCATCAATTCTCTGGTGATGCTTAGGAATACGGGTTCCTCCAAATAATGATGTAGTTCCGGTATCACCTGTTTTGGTATATATTTTCATTTTTCAAGTACTAATATTTGTTACAAAGGTACTGGTTTTAAAAATGTTCATGCACGAATGATAAAATGCTCTTTTACTTGTTCCGTTCTAATAAAAAGTAATCCTAGGTAAAAAAGATCCACAGATACTGTTATAGTGCTTTTTTTGACAATTTGCTTCCATTTATTGTAAGTGTTTGGAGATGTATAAGGAGCATCAAAAAGGATGATGGTATCATTATGCATGTAGTGGTATAGCTCTTCTAATTTTTCAGGAAAAGTTTGATAATCAACAATGATAAGATCAAAAAGGCTATTTTTTAGGTTCTTATTTTTTTTTGATATGGTTACCTCCTTTAAAGAAAGAGTTAACAGATGATCACTTGAATTTAGATCAAGAATGTTCCTGACCTCAAAATGATGAACTATTTGATATAATAAGGTTATTTTTTTCAAATTAGCACAATTATTTTTTTTGCAATGTTTTTTGATGGCATGCAGGTTTTCTTTTTTAAGCTTTTGGTATAGGCATTTAGTGATGAATTCATATACGAAAGGGGAGTGCACACCATGCCGGTTAGTGGATTTCCATAAGAATAAAAGACGTGAACGTAATTTCCAGTACCACCTCATAGCAATGATTTCATGAGCACTTGTTAGAAAATATTTTTCAAAGGTATTTTCAGCAAAATAAAACAAATTAAACAGTATTATTGATGCTGAAAAAGTATATTTGTTATAAACGTCATAATTGATGAACAATAATGAGCGTACGCTAATAGGTATTGTTGGTTTAGGATATGTGGGACTTCCTTTGGCCATTGCCTTTTCTGAGAAGTATGAGACCATAGGTTTTGATATCAATGAAAAAAGAGTAACAGAAATTAACCAAGGGAATGATCATACAGAAGAGGTAGGTAAGAATGATTTGGAACGAGCATTAAATAGGAGGAGAGAAGGAATGGGTTTAACAGTCACGAGTGATACTGATAAACTAGCGCAATGTAATTTTTATATTGTAACCGTCCCAACTCCCATTAATGATAAAAACATTCCTGTTTTAACTCCCTTGGTTGATGCTAGTAAAATGATAGGTTCTATACTTAAGAAAGGGGATATTGTTGTGTACGAATCTACGGTTTACCCAGGGGTTACAGAAGATATTTGTGCTCCTGCCCTTGAAGAAACATCTAAATTGATTCTCAATAAAGATTTTTATATAGGATATTCTCCGGAACGTATTAACCCGGGAGACAAAAACCGAACATTTTCAGAAATTGTGAAGGTAACATCAGGTTCTACTCCTGATGTGGCAGAGAAAATTGACCATATATACAAGTCGGTAGTTACTGCCGGAACGCATCTGGCACCAAGCATAAAAGTAGCAGAAGCAGCTAAGGTTATTGAAAACTCACAACGGGATATCAATATTGCTTTTGTTAATGAACTTTCAAAACTATTTATGTTATTGAATATTGACACAAAAGATGTATTGGATGCAGCCGCTACAAAATGGAACTTTATGAGATACACCCCGGGCTTGGTAGGAGGCCACTGTATAGGTGTGGACCCGTATTATTTGGCACAGAAGGCCAAGGAAGTAGGGTATCACCCTGAGATTATTTTAGCGGGGAGGAAGATGAATGACGGCATGGGAAAGTATGTGGCTCAGGAAGTTGTAAAGCTTATGATCCAGAAGGATATACCAGTAAGAAAAGCTAACATTTTAGTGCTTGGAATTACATTTAAAGAGAACTGTCCTGATATTCGGAATTCTAAAGTGATTGATATGATAAAAGAACTTCAATCGTATCAGTCTGAAGTGAGTGTTTATGATCCTTATGCAAATAGTGAAGCAGTATTAGAGGCTTATGGATTGGGTTTAATAACCGGCAGGCATGAATTAGAAAAAAAGTATGATGCGATTGTCTTGGCAGTACCACATGATAAATTTTCGAAATTTCCTTTACAGGAATTTAGGCACTCAAAGACCATTGTTTATGATGTGAAATCATTTTTCCCCAAGGAATGGGTAGATGCCAGGCTTTAATTCGATTCGTTTAGCGCTTTTTCTTCGCAATAGCAAATAGGAAAATGAACCCTGCAATAAAAGTCGATAACCTAGCAATATAGTCGCCATATTTTACATAAAAGGTTTGTTTGTTGTTAATAGAAATTTCACCGGATAGCACCCCTTTTGTTCCATAAGCCAAGGTGTCGAGTATTTCCCCTTTTTGATTGATAAAGGCTGAAATACCTGTATTAGCACTTCTTGCGATACTCCTGCGGGTTTCAATAGCGCGTAACTTGGCATAACTAAGATGTTGTTTGTGCCCTTGCGTTTTGTCCCACCATGCATCGTTGGTAATAATGGCTAAAAAGTTAGCATCCTTTTTTATATAATCTGTTACAAACTCCCCATAGACGGATTCATAACAGATGATAGGTGCTGCTTTGTATTTTTTTTCTTTGTCTGTTAAGACAGCGCGCTCATTTTGGGTAGCTCTACTGGCAATAGTACCTCCTAGGTCAATCATAACATTACCAAGCAAAGGCTCTAAGATATTTTTGAACGGAAACGTTTCTACACCAACCACCAGTTTAGATTTTATATAGTATTGTACTTCTTCTGTTTTATTGATCAATACAGCGGCATTGTATACATCATACCAATCACCTCTGGAGGTTTTATTAGCGGAAGGTGTCGGTTTTTCTCTTTGTTGGTAGAGTTTAAAGAAATCAACACCTGTAATGATATTAATTTTTGGATATTGACGAGTTATTGACTGTAAAATATACTTACTTCTACTATATTCAAATTTATCAATGGCTGTTCCTTGCGCTAAAGTTGTTTCCGGAGCAATGATAAAATCCGTTTGTGGTGATAGATCACTCATGGCTAATGCTATAATATCCATGGCAGTATCCTCATTTTTATCATTATATTTTTCTGTATAAGGATCTACATTGGGTTGAACAATAACAATAGTTGCTTTTTTATTAGGTTCTTCATAGTTTTTGAAAATAAAGAGTGAAATAATTATGGGTATAGCTATCAATATTAAATTTTTAGCGATCCCTAGTGAAAGATAGCGTTTCACTCCTGATTCTTTATGTTTTTCAATGGTTTTAAAGAGGCCTATATTTATGATCCATATCCATAAACTACCCCCAAACGTTCCGGTATATTCATACCATTGAATCCATATGGTATGTTCAGAAAATGCGTTCCCTAAGTTTAACCATGGCCAGGAAAATACCCAATTGAGGTGAAATTTTTCAAAAGCAATCCATACAACAGGAAGAAAGATCAGATGGATTTTTCGGGGTAATTTCCGAGCGACGTAATGAAAAATCAAGAAAACAAACGCCATGATCAATGCATTTACCAAAATAGCAAAAAACATCCCAAAAGCAGTAGAATACCAAAGCCACCATGTAGTTATAGCATTCCACACCACAAATGACAGATAGCCGGTAGCAAAAACCTTTAACCCTCTACGTTTGATTTTTTTATTGAGGCGTATCTTTTTTTCCGCAATAAGTAATGGGACAAATGCTATAAATAATACAATAGGAAAGCCATAGGTAGGCCATCCAAGTGCTAACAGTATTCCTGAAAATATAGCTAAAAGATATGTGTTCTTGATCATAATTTGTTATCTGAATAATTGCCAATCTATTTTTAATGAAAAAACATTTGAATAGATAGCGGCACTTTGGTTTCCTATATCTGTTAGTGCGTAGTCAATATAAATGCCCTTGTAATGAAAACCAATTCCAATATTAGGTTGAAAATTGAGTGTTTCTTCTCCAAATTGAGATATTTTTTGGAAGTTGCCAATCCCTGCCCTTAGATGGACTAATTTAAGGTATCCAAATTCTACACCAAGTGATGGGGAAATACTCATTATTGAGGTAGTTATAATATCTTCAGTTTCAGCAAATCGCATATTCAAATCTATTTCAGCTATGAGTGTATAGTCATAGTTGAACACGAATGTTTTTGCAGCTCCAATTTGTAGTTTTGGAATAGTAATTTCTGTAGTTTCCGGAAGCTCTTGTTCAGGGATTTGATCACTGATATCATCAAAAAGATTTTCCTCGATTTGCCACGTATTATATGTAGTTGTAATGTCCCTTGCCATAATTCCAAACCTCCAATTATTTTTTTCATACTGAACCCCAAGATCAAATCCAAAACCCCATGAAGAAGCAAAATCACCAATAATTCTTCTTATAACTTTTGCATTTATCCCGTATGAAAACCCATCAATAAACTGAGGGCTTCTAGCATACGAGAAAGTAATACCATAATCAGCAGCTGAAAAGAGGCTGATCCTGTTGAAATCAATATTTCCCTGCTCATCTATAAGTTGGGTTGTATTTAAAATATCATCTACACCAAACCGGATCATAGATATTCCCCATGCACTCTGTTCATCTATAGGCATGGCAAATGCAGCATAATCATATTGTGCTATATTGGCAAAATATGCTGCATGCATTAATGCTATTTGGTTATCTTCTAAATTAACAAGCCCGGCAGGATTCCAGTATCCGGAGTTTACATCCTTTGTGTTTGCTACTACAGCATTAGACATTCCAAAAGCTCTGGCATCTACACCAATGTTCATGAACTCATTAGAATATTTTCGGGCAGTTTGTCCTGTAACCACAACAGACAAAAGCATTAATGTCCATATAATATACCTCAAAGGCGATGTGTTTATTGCAAATATCATACAATTATACAAAACAATAAACTGGAAAAGAATTAGGATATTGTTCAAGTAAAGGAGAATATGTAAGTAAGGAATTGTTTTGGGTTCTCCATGAAAATAGTATTTTTACTAAAAATGCCATAAAATGAAGCAACACATCCCTAATGTAATTACCTTATTAAATCTGTTTTCCGGTTGTATTGCTATTGTTTTTGTAATGAAAAACCAGTTAGATATAGCTGCTGTTTTTGTTCTTATAGGAATTGTTTTTGATTTCTTTGATGGATTGGTTGCCCGAGCATTAAATGTAAAAAGCGAGTTAGGGATTCAACTTGATTCACTTGCAGATATGGTTACATGCGGTGTTGTTCCCGGTTTTACAATGTATCAATTTTTGCAATTGACAGTAACAGGTTCTTTTATTCCTTATCTGGGTTTTTTAGTAACATTAGCGGCTGCGTATCGGTTAGCTAGGTTTAACATTGATGAAGATCAACAACAATCATTCAAAGGCCTTCCTACTCCGGCAAATGCACTTTTTATTATGTCGTTGCCACTTATATTATCTTATCAAGGGAATGAACATATTAATCAAATGATTATGAATAAGTGGTTTTTATTGAGCTTGATTGTATTAGGCAGTATATTGATGAATGCAAATATTAAATTATTTACCCTAAAATTTAAAAAATGGGATTTCGGAGGAAATGAAGTTCGGTATATCTTTCTTTTCATAAGCATTGTATTGCTTATTACGGTGAAATTTGCTGCAATTCCCCCAATTATTATTATATATATATTAATGTCTGTTTTAATGAATAGGCTTTCATCGGAGAAGATGTAAAAAATAATTTTAAAGAATATTTAACAAGGTGTGATAGTAATACTTTTATATTTGTTTACTGGAAAAAAATGGAACGGTTTTATTTTATAATACTTTTGTGTGCAACTATTTCTATGACAACAGTGACACCATACGTTGTTACTATCATGGATGATACACGTTTTTGTATTACTGATTTTGCTGATGAAGAAGAAAAAACAGAGAACACTAAGTTAGATACTGAGAAACAAGAAATATATTTTCATTCACAAACCAATCATAGTTTTACGATTTTTTCAAAACAAGCAGGAAGGACAGTTCAGCATAGCAAAAGATACTATTCTTATATAAAAGATATAGTACTTCCTCCTCCTGAGATAATCTAATTTATATTTTTATCAATGAACTAAAGGATGTGGTTTTTGAAAAAAATCACACCTTGATTTCTTTATATGAAGGGGAACAAATTAATAATAATTAACAAAGAAAGAAATGAACAAGTATTATAATACCTTATTAGAAAATAATAAAGAATGGGTAGCTGGTAAATTAGGTGAAGACCCACAATATTTTGAAAAATTAGCTCAAGGACAGAAACCCCCATTGCTTTGGATAGGCTGTGCGGATAGTCGTGTGCCCGCAAATGAAATTATAGGGGCACCCCCCGGAGAAGTATTTGTGCACCGCAATATTGCCAATATGGTCCTTCACTCGGACATGAACATGTTGAGTGTATTAGATTATGCAGTAAATGTGCTAAAAGTAAAACATGTAGTTGTATGTGGTCATTATGGTTGTGGAGGTGTGCAAACTGCTATGAGCAATAAATCAGTTGGACTTATTGATAACTGGATTCGCCATATCAAAGATGTTTACAGGTTGCATAAATCAGAATTAGATGGCATAACTGATGAGAAAGAACGTTTTGATCGTTTTGTAGAGCTAAATATAAAGGAACAAGTCTTTGATTTGGCTAAAACTTCAATTGTTCAAAATGCATGGAGGAACGATCAGGAATTACATCTTCATGGATGGGTGTATGGGTTAAGTTCAGGGATCATTCAAGACTTAGAGGTAAACATCAGCAATGATTCAGAACTGGATGATGTATACCAACTTAATTTTTAAAAAAACATAAGAAACCATGAAGAACTTTTTTTCAAATATAAGAGGTGATGCCTTTGGAGGTATTACAGCGGGTATTGTTGCATTGCCACTAGCATTAGCTTTTGGGGTTAGCTCCGGATTAGGCCCAAGTGCTGGATTGTATGGTGCTATATTCATTAGTTTTTTTGCAGCACTCTTTGGAGGAACGCCTACCCAAATATCGGGACCTACAGCACCTATGACCGCAGTAAGCCTTTTGATCATAGCAGGTATCTTAGGAGCGAATGAAGGAAATATAGAAAAAGCATTACCAGCTATATTAACAGTATTCCTGCTAGCAGGGCTTATTCAAATTATATTAGGTTTTGCTGGTGTTGGAAAGTATATACGATATATCCCATACCCGGTAGTATCCGGTTTTATGACAGCTATAGGTGTGATGATACTTATTACACAAATACTACCGTCCTTAGGTTATTACCCAAAGGAAGATACAAGTTATGTAAATGCCTTTAAACCACAAGCAGAAGAAGTTATATTAGAGAAGATTTTACAGGAAGAAGCAGGAGAGGGGTTATTAGTACTGGAAGACTTTAAAGAAACTATTGAACGATCTGGTAATATTACAGAGGAAGAAATACAAATAGAGGCGCAAACCTTGGCTAAATCTGCAACTTCGGGAGTTGTTGGGACATTAAAAACACTCCCCAGAGCATTAAAAAACATTAGTTATATGGAATTGATCCTTACCATTATGACTATCATTATCATATATGGATTTAAGAGAATTACTACGGCAGTACCCAGTACATTAGTTGCATTATTGGTGGTATCCGGGGTAGCTTATTTTGCCGGGTTGGATTATCGTCCTATTGAGCAAATACCAAGTGGATTTCCAAAAATAAACTTAGGAATATTTAGCAATTTTAGTTTTGGATCCGTATCTCCATATATTTTTACAGCGATCTCATTGGCTTTTCTCGGTGCTATTGATTCACTTTTGACATCAGTAGTAGCAGACAATATGACGAAAACCAAACACAATCCTAATAAAGAGCTGGTAGGACAAGGTATTGGAAACAGTATTGGTGCCCTGTTTGGAGGGATCCCCGGGGCCGGGGCTACCATCCGCACAGTAGTGAATATTAAGTCAGGGGGAAAAACAAAACTATCCGGAATGATTGCCGGCGTATTACTTTTAATTATACTTCTCGCTTTAGGTCCTGTTGCATCGCAAATACCGGCAGCAGTGCTGGCAGGGATCCTTATTACTGTAGGGATAGGCGTTATGGACTATAAGGGGCTCAAGGCAATACCTAGTATGCCAAAAGATATTAACCTAAAAATCTTCAAATTTAGTTCAGAAGTGTTGGTGATGCTCATAGTACTTATATTATCGGTAGTGTGGGATCTGGTAAGTGCAGTAGGTATTGGCCTGGTATTATCAGCCCTTATCTTTATGAAAAAGATGGGTGACTTTACAGCAGATGATTCACGGGTGCTTAAATTAAAAGAAGCTAATCAAAAAGATAAGTTATGGAAAGATGAACTTATGTTTCCTGAGAATTTAGCAGAAGAAGTATTTATAAAACATTTGGATGGCCCATTATTTTTTGGATATACAAGTGAATTTCAATTATTGGCAAAACAAATTCCAAATACAGCATCTCATGTAGTACTACGTATGGACAAAGTCCCTTATATAGACCAAACAGGGTTGTATGCGTTAGAAGAAGTGCTTTTAGACTTAGAACGTCGAGAGGTACATGTATTAATAATAGCACCACAAAAACAGCCATTGATGATGATGAAGCGAATTGACATTATACCGGACTTGGTCTCGGAGGATCGTATATTTGATAATTTTGATGCATGTATCAACTATATGAAAGACAATGTGCCAGATAAATATTAAAAGAAATATAAAAGAAAAAATAAGCCCTTAAATTTTTAAGGGTTTATTTTTTAACAGCAGCAGTAACCATAGCAACTAAAAAGTTTTGCTCATCGGTTATTGCTGTTTCTTCTTCTATAAAGGAAGTTAACTTTGATTTGTTATAATGGTATAGTTTCCAACGTTTGAATTGATATTCTAGGGCTGTAAAGTTTTCAACCCAATCGCCGGAGTTTAAATACAAGGTTTTTCCGTGCTTATTTTCCTTTTCGATAATTTTAGGCTGATGGATATGTCCACAGATCACATAATCATATCCATTTTCTATGGCCAGATTGGTGGCTACATTTTCAAAATCATGAATATGTTTAACTGCACGTTTTACACTATTCTTTATTTTTTTTGAAAGGGAATATTTTTCTTTGCCTAAATTAAGTAGGCACCAATTAACAAAACGGTTCAGGAGTATTAATAAATCATAGCCATATCCCCCTAATTTGGCTAACCATTTAGCATTCTGTATGGAAATATCGAATACATCACCATGGAAAATCCATGCTTTTTTTCCATCTAGAGGTAAAACTACTTTATTGACAATAGAAACATTGCCAATAGTTGTTTCTACAAATTTTCTTAGAAGCTCATCATGATTGCCAGTAACGTAAATAACTTCGCAACCATTAGCTGCCATATCAATAATTTTTTTGATAACTTTTAAATGTGAAGAAGGAAAGTACCGTTTACTGAATTGCCAAATATCTACAATATCACCATTCAAAATAAGTTTTTTAGGCTCTATACTGTTTAAATAGGCTAATAATTCATTAGCATGACACCCATAAGTTCCCAAATGAACATCAGAAATAACAACGACTTCAATTTTTCTTTTAATCAAGATAAAAACGTTTATGCAAAATAAGTGATACTATATTACTAGAGTATTATGGAGAGATTAAATAATTATTGGATGATTGTTAAGTAATTATTATATAGAAAGAATGCTTGTAATACATTGTTTTAACACTCTAACAGGATATATGTTATAGGTTATTTGGGTTTACCGCTAGAATATTAAAAAGATTAGCCTTAGCGTTGTAATATTTGTTTTGTAATTCATTCTGTTTAAGTTTAGCATCAATGAGGCTTCGTTCACGAGAATTTACTATAAATAAAGAACTCTCACCAAAACTAAACTTACGTTCTTCAGCAGTTAATAATGCTTCATAATTTGTTGTAATATTCTCAATAAGCTTTCTTTGTTCTTTTAAAGAGTCTATTTCATTATAGGAAGCTATTACTTTATTATAGATCCTTATTTCGGTAACTTCTATTTCAAATTGTGCATCCTGCACCTTGTAATTAGCTAGTTTTAGATCGCCTCTTTCTTTTCTGAGAAATAATGGTAATTTGAAAGAAATCCCTCCTTTGTATTCATCAGTATTAAATGAGCGTGCTATTTCCGGAGACTCTGTAATAAAGTTATATTCCAAATCTATTTTTGGAAGTAATTTGTTCGCCTTTAACTTTTTATCGATGGTCAACCCTTCAATTTTATAGTTCAGGGACTTTAATTTGGGGTGGTCCTCTATAGAAAAATTATCAAAAATTATGTTTTCAATACCAAACACATTGTCGATAGCTTCTTCTACAGGAATACCTGGTACTACATTGGGCTGTAATTCAACAGGTGTATCATCATTTAACCAAAGAAAGTTAGATAATTCTAAGCCAGCTTTCGTGATAGCTAATTTTGCCTGTTCAAGATTTAAAGCTCTATTTTGATAAGCAATACCGGCTTCTACACTATCAATAGCTGCTTTATCACCTGCAATGACACTTTTTTTAACGCCTTCATATCGAATTTTAGCATTCTCCAGAAAATCCTGATATATTTTTAATTCATTATAGGTCCTTAACCAATTAAAGTAGGCAAGGGCTGCCTCATAGAGTATTTGGTTTACGAGAATGTCCCTATCCGCTTTTACCTGCTCTCTAAAAAAACGGGCTTTTTTTAGAGTGGCCATTCGTTCATTGATAAGAAACCCCTGAGCAATCGGTATGGAGACACCAGCACTAAATAACCCATCATCAGGTACAGAACGTTCAGGGTTGAGAAAAGCCCCTTCGTTTTGCTCAAAATTAGCTTTCAATTCAATGCCATACCATGTAGGGATTTTAAAAGTAGCATCAAGCAATTCATAATACTCGATTCCTTTAAATCTTTTTTGATTGTAATCAATTGTAATATTAGGATCAAAGCCACCTCTTGCTTTCATAAGGGTGGCTTCGCCGGTATTCACGACTAATTCTGATTGTTTCACAATAGGGTGATATTTTTTGACATACCCTAAGTATTCCTCAAAGCTCAATGCTAGGCTATCTGTTTGTTGTGCCGATAAAAAAGAAACCAATAGAAAAAGGCTATTACTAAGAATTTTTTTCATGGATCTATTTTTCAGATGTATTGTTCGAATTTTCAGTTTGATAATAATTAGGAGGAAATCCATTGAGTTTACGCCAAAGCTCAAACCAAATAGGTACATCATTTAATAAAGCTAAAGTGGATGCTCCTGAGCCTACACGGATATCCTTGGGCCATTCATGGTCTTCTTTATCAGGAGCTATTAAAACCCTGTATTTCCCATTCTCGCTAATGAATGTTTCAATAGCAACTACTGTTCCGCCATACGTTCCATAAGACGCATTGGGCCATCCGCTAAAAACAATTGCAGGCCATCCGTCAAACTGAATGCGTACCTTTTCACCAAGTTGTATTAATGGTAAATCAATAGGTTTAACATATGTTTCTACAGCCAAATCATAGTTTGCCGGCATGATTCCTACTAAGCGTTCCCCTTCTTTAAAAGTCTCGCCAACACCTGCTTTAATAGCTTTATTGATATAACCATCTTGTGGTGCCTGGATGTAATATAGCGCATTTCGTATTTCATAATTAGAATAACTATTTTCTAGCTTAGTTACTTGTGCTTCGGTGTCGAATTGACCAGACTGGGCTGTAAATATGTCACTTTGTGCTTTAGCTATTTTATCAGTATATTCAGCTTGTAGGCGATTAATCTCAATTTCGGCATTAATAACTTCATTTCTGCTTGTCAATAATTTATTTTCTTGAGAGATAAGTTTTGCTTGAGTCTCTTGAAGCTTTAAACGTTTTTCTTCTACATCAGTTATAGCTTTTAACCCTTCACTTTCCAGTTGTACTATCCGATCATATTGCCGTTTTGCAATTGTTATATTTGTTATTGCAGCTTCCAGGTCAATACTATCGCTTTGTACTTTAAGATTGGCTTGCAGTAGTTTGTTGTTTGCTTGTTTTAGTTTTAAAGATCGCTCATTTTTTAGTGCATTTACTTGGGTATTGAGCGCTTTTACTTTTTCCTGATAGGAAGTAACTGCCATTGATTTTGCCTTAATTTGTTTTCCAGTCCGTTCTACCAATTTAGGATCAAAATACTCATTCTTTATTTCTGAAATAAAAAGTATGGTATCCCCTTTTCCTACATAATCCCCTTCTCTTACATACCACTTTTCAATTCTACCGGGAATGGGTGACTGAATAGTTTGTGGGCGTTGATCGGGAGTTAGTGTAGTTACATACCCGTTTCCTGAAATATTTTGTGTCCATGGCAAAAAGAGCACAATAACGCTAATTACGGCAAAAGCAATTAGAAAACGGTTAAAGTGTTTATAGTGCCTTTTGTGAAATGCCTTTTTTACTGCATTATAATGCGAAAGGTCAACAGTTCTATTTAATTTATTATTTGCAATGTTTAACATTGAAGCTTATTTTTTTTCAATTATTTTACCATTGTTCATTTTAATAATCATGTCAGATTTTGTTGCCCATTTTGGGTTTTGGCTTACAACTACTAATGCCCATGAATTTGTTTTGTCAGTTAAGAAGTTAATGATTTCCGTTGCTTCTTTTTCCTCAAACTGGTCGAGAGGATCTTTTAAAATCAATAATTTTGGGTTTCTAACAATACTCCTTGCCAAAACAATTTTTTTTGATATAGTATAAGGAATTTGCCTTCCTTCCGGATATAAGATGGTTTTTAATCCTTTTGGCTGTTGTTTTATAAATGTCGTTAACCCTGTTTTTTCGATAGCATTGTCGATAGCTTCTTTTGAGATAGAAGTGTCTCCAAATGTAATGTTATCTATAATAGTCCCCTCAAAAGGAGACTCTTCACTTAATGATTGTCCTAAGTGTGATCTATAATAGTTTAAATTAATACCTTTTAATGCAGTATTGTTTATGTAAATATTCCCTAAGGTTGGTTCAATGAGGCCAGCAATAAGCCTTAATAAAGTAGATTTACCTGAACTTCCAGGCCCTTGTATCAATATTCGGGCATTTTTAGAAATGGTCAAAGAGATATCATCCAAAATATTCCTGTCACCGTCAGGTATAGTATAAGTAACATGCTCTAGCTCAACAGTAAATTCCTCATCTTCCTTGAAGGGTTGTTCACCTTCTTGAGGCTCCAGTTCTTTATCGACTACTTGCCCCAGTTTTTCTAAGGAGGTAAGCACATCATAAAAAGATTCAAGTCCCAGAATAAGCTTTTCAACAGAATTAATAACCAAAAGAATAATGATTTCTGCGGCTACAAACTGTCCAATGTTCATTTGTTGGTTTAATACCAGAATCCCTCCAATTAGTAACAATCCGGCTGTAACTAATACTTTAAAACCAATCATTTGAATAAACTGAATAACCAAAATCTTGAAATGACTTTCTCTAGAATTTAAATATTCAGCTACCAGTCCATCATTTTTTTGAAGAGCATGACTGGTTTTTCCGGATAATTTGAAACTAACAATAGCCCTAGCTATTTCTTGTATCCAGTGCGCCACTTTGTATTTGCTTTTAGATTCTTCTAAACTGGTTTGAAGCCCTTTTTGTGCGGTGAATTTAAATACTCCATACATTAAAAGGAGCAACAACAAACCGTAAATAATAAAGAAGGGATGGTAAAGCGATAGTAAAATAAGCCCAAAAATAATTTGTAGCAATGCAGCAGGGAAATCAACTAA
This sequence comes from Leptobacterium meishanense, assembly GCF_037645805.1. Lineage (NCBI taxonomy): Bacteria > Pseudomonadati > Bacteroidota > Flavobacteriia > Flavobacteriales > Flavobacteriaceae > Leptobacterium > Leptobacterium meishanense. Next base: position 383,706 of record NZ_JBBEXE010000001.1, on the reverse strand, counting down.
TATTTTTGCCAATCCTTTTTGCACGGTGAGTGTATCAAAAAAACGGTTTGCTAACTCCGGCGGGTAATAATTTCGGAGTTCACTCATCTTTATTTTTGGGAACCGATATGTGAACTCAAAAGAAGCTCTTGTAAATATTTTCTGTTGTACATTTTCAATGATACGTATTTGCATAAGCTGTAATAAGCCTGCAAAAGCGACTCCGAGTGTAACTAGAATAACCAGTACAACCCATGAGGTACTCATTTGTGCTCCTTGAATAAGGTTAATGATGGCTTGGATACCCAGAGGTAATGATAGGTTTACAAGCCCGGCGAAAACAGCATAATAAAAGATTTGAAAAATATCTTTTTTATCCAATTCTAGTAACCCGATGAGCCGCTCCCAAGCAGTTAGTATATTTTTAGGCATTGCAATTATTTTTTAGGGTGTTAAATACTAAATGTGTGAAGTAGTCAGTAGGGGTAACTTCTTCACTACAATTCGTAATGGAAGCAAAATGTTCCTTTAAGAAATGTTGATGTAACGTGCCTTCCAGAACTGTACTGGAGAGGCTTGCCGGATAGGGATACTGAACATTTACAGCAACAATCATATCACGTATTCTGGTTACCAATCGTTTGTATATAGCAAAATATCCTTCTTTGTTTTCAGTATCCACTTCTTTTGTAAGATAGGATTTAGAATATTCGTTAATGACTATTTTGTTTAACACTATTTCATTAATATGTGAGAAAGAGGTATCCTCTTCTGTGGTTTTTGTAACAATTTCAATAGCTTTCTTAAGACGTTGGTCAGGATCTGTAATACTGTTAGTAGTAAATACCAATTGATACTCCAACCAACCCCAATACCATGAAGTGAGGTATAAAAGCAATTTATGTTTGTTCTCAAAATACCGATATATGGAGCTTTCGTTAGATCCAATGCGTATCCCTAGTTTTTTAAATGTAAAATTTTCAAAACCAATTTCATGGATAAGGAGAATGCTGTGTTCTATGATGCGCTTTCCTAAGTTAGATGACTCAGGGTCTTTCACATAGATAGCTTCGTTGATGCTGACCTTTAAATTTGATAATATATATTTCATTTTTGAAATATTTATGCGCAAATATAATAGTAATACTTTTAAACTAAAATAGCTTAACTATTATTTAACAAAAATATATATAAAGGTTTTTCATTAACATTTTGAAAATTTGATGGTTACATAGGAAAGATGTTAACTAAGAAAGTTATCCCAAATAAAAAATCCCGTGTTAAACGGGATTTTTAGCGGAGAAAGAGGGATTCGAACCCCCGGAGGTGTGACCCTCAACAGTTTTCAAGACTGCCGCATTCGACCACTCTGCCATTTCTCCTTTAAGGAGTGCAAATATAGAAAGCTTTTTAATTTCATAAAACAATTTAAAGTGCTTTTTTATGAATCCGGATATTCTATTGCTAAAATATAATAAGTAGAAGGTTGTAATCTCTCAAAATATAGTATTTTCGATTTTTAATTTATGCAATGGATACACTTTGGGAAGTATTGCTTTTATTAGGAGTTGGCTTTTTTACTGGCTTTGTTAATACTATAGCTGGAGGAGGGTCACTTATAACATTGCCGTTACTTATCTTCTTAGGATTGCCCCCCAATGTTGCAAATGGCACTAACCGGATTCCGATCCTCATTCAAAGTCTTGCTTCTTTAGCAGGTTTTAAAAGTAAAGGCTTGCACATAAAACCATTTGCTTGGTATGTAAGCATTGTAGCATTAATAGGAGCACTTATTGGAGCGCAAATTGCCATTGATATAAAAGGGACGACCTTTAACCGGATTTTAGCCGTTTTGATGGTTTTAATGGTACTGTTCATGGTATTTCAACCAAGGAAGAAAGGACATGAAATTGTAGAAAGGAGTACCGGCAAATATTTTTGGCTTAGTATGGTTTTATTTTTTTTTATTGGTGTTTATGCAGGATTTATTCAGGCAGGAACAGGTATTTTTACATTGTTAGTACTATCAGCTGTCAATAGAATATCCCTTATTGAAGGAAACGTTGTTAAAGCTGTTATAATTCTTGTGCTTACCATAGGGGCACTAACACTCTTTATTATTCAAGTGCCAATACATTGGGAATATGGTTTATATATGGCAGCCGGAAATGCTATAGGAGCATGGTGGAGCAGCCGCTGGTCTGTAAAAAAAGGTGATAAAGTAGTGAAAATAATTCTGCTAATTATGGTTATAGGAATGGCTGTAAAACTCTGGTTTTTTTAATTGGTTATTCTACCATAGCTTAAATCTATAAAAATTGAATAATTCAACTTCTTTGATTCCTTTATTTTTGCAGTATAAAGTATTAAATAGGACTAATGGATGTTATAAAACAATTAAAATGGCGTTATGCTACTAAAAAATTCGACGCTGATAAGCCACTTTCAGAAGCTAAATTAGCAGTAGTAAAGGAAGCATTTAATTTAACGGCAACTTCTTATGGCCTACAACCCATAAAGCTTATAATTATTAATGATAAAACATTGCAAGAAAAGCTAGTAGAATACTCATGGAACCAGCAACAAATAGCAGATGCCTCACATGTATTGGTTTTTTGCATAGAAAGTAAGATTAATGAAAGTTATATAAAAGAATACTTTAAGCGTGTAAAAACCATTCGAGAAACTCCGGAAGAAATATTAAACCCATTCAAAGACAATTTAATTCAGCATTTTAGTTCTAAATCTACTGAAGATGTTAAAGACTGGGCTACGAGACAAGCGTACCTTGCTATGGGGAACTTGCTAACGATTTGTGCTACGGAAGGTATTGATGCATGTCCTATGGAAGGTTTTGTCCCGGAGAAATATGATGCGATATTATCACTTGCATCAAAGGGATTGGAATCTGTTCTGGTAATGCCAATAGGCTACAGAGCATCGGATGATATATTCTCAAATTTCAAGAAAGTCCGGAAAGCTATTTCAGAGGTTATTATTGAAATATAATTACAATCCAAAAACAATAGTTCCCCATGTAACGGTGAGTATTGTAATCAATACAATTGCAATCAGGTTAAGCACAAAACCTGTTTTTGCCATTTGCCACATACTAAGTTTTCCACTTCCATAAACAATAGCATTTGGAGGTGTTGCAATAGGGAACATAAATGCCATAGAACCTGCTAATGTTACAGGAATCATTAACAGTAATGGATTAACATTAATCTCCGTAGCGAGCCCTCCGATAATTGGCAGAAGCATTTCGGTAGTTGCTGTATTACTAGTAAATTCCGTTAAACCACTCATTAAACTTGTAACCAATACAATAAGGCTCGTTTCGGAAAAATCTTTTGCACCGACCAGCAAGTTTCCTAAGTAGTGGGACAGGCCACTTTCTACAAAGCCATTTGCAATTGCAAAACCACCTCCAAAAAGTAATACAATATGCCATGGAATCTTTTTAGTAATATTCCAGCTAACCAGCGCTTTACTTTTCTTTGATGATGGAACAATAAACAAAAGAAGTGCAACACCTATGGCTACAGTTCCATCGTTTATATATTCAGGAGCAGATAACATACCAGACCATCCGGGAATAGCTATGTTACCAATAGTGATACTTTTTCGGAATATCCATAGAAAAACAAGTACAATAAAAAGAAAACCTACTTTTTTTTCTTCTGAAGACATTTTTCCAAGATCCGCATATTTTTTTTTAAAGAAAGAAGAGGGTAGTTGTGAACTATTTTTTTCTGGTTTAAAAGCTAAGAAAAGGTATATGAGTGTAATGATGAAAAGTACAAATGCTAAAGGGAAAGCAAACAATAACCAATTTCCAAAAGAAATTTCTTGACCGGTAGGAAACATGATCTCATAAATCCTAACAAAAGATAGATTTGGAGGTGTTCCTACTAAAGTAGTAATTCCGCCAATAGAACATGCATAAGCGATTGCAAGTAGCAATCCATTTGAAAACGAACGGGTTGTGTTCTTTGGAGCCGTTTCTTTTAATGCTGCTATCACTGAAAACCCAATAGGCAACATCATCATAGCGGTGGCAGTATTGCTCATCCACATAGACAGGAATGCGGAAGCCAGCATAAACCCGAAAAGTATTTTAAGTGGACTTCCACCAATAACTGATAAAATTTTTAGTGCGATCCGTTTGTGCAATCCCCATTTCTCTATAGCTAAAGCCATGATAAAACCACCGATGTATAAAAAGATAATGTAATTGATATATGAATTTGATATCATTTTACCATCAAGTACCCCTAATAGAGGAAATAAAACAAGAGGAAGGAGGGAAGTGGCTCCTACAGGAATGGTCTCTGTAACCCACCAAAAAGCCATAAGTATTGCAATGGCTGCTGTATACGTAATTTGGGGACGTTGTTCATCTAAATCAACAAAAAGTATAAAGGATGTGAATATAGCAAGCCCTAAGATGACTAATGGGTAATTGATTTTCGAAACGACTTTAATGCCTGCCATTTAATAATTTACATATTCAACAATTTCCAAACCATAACCAATCATACCTACTCGTTTTGTTTGGGAAGAATTGGAAATCAACCGAATTTTTGAAATATTGATATCGTGCAATATTTGTGCACCAATACCAAAATCTTTGGTGTCCATATTAATTTTCGGAGCTTTTATTTCACCTTGTTCCTGTAATTTTTTTAATTCTTTTAAGCGGAAAAGTAAATTTAAAGATTGACTTTCTTGGTTGATAAATATAATAGCTCCTTTACCTTCTTCATTTATACGCTGGAACATATCATCTAACTTTTTATCAGCATTATTCGTTAAAGTACCCAGAATATCGTTGTTTACAAGTGTTGAATTGATGCGGGTAAGTACAGGCTCGTCATGTTTCCAGTTACCTTTGGTAAGCGCAATGTGTATTTGTTTATTGGTTGTTTGCTCATAAGCTCGTAACCGGAATGTCCCGAAGCGCGTTAGAATGTCATAATCTTCTTTTTTTACAATTAGACTGTCATGCTGCATTCTGTAAGCAACAAGATCTTCAATAGATACCAGCTTTAAATCAAATTTTTTTGCTACTTCGATCAATTGGGGAACTCGTGCCATTGATCCGTCTTCATTCATAATTTCTACAATGACACCTGCGGGTTTTAACCCTGCTAACCGGGCAAAGTCGATAGCTGCTTCTGTATGTCCCGTACGCCTCAGCACCCCACCTTGTTTGGCAATTAGCGGAAAAACATGCCCGGGTTTGCTAAGCTCAAAAGGTTTTGTGTTTGTATCAGAGAGTGCTTGGATAGTTTTTGCCCTGTCAGACGCAGAAATACCAGTAGAAACCCCATTGCCCCTGAGGTCAACAGAAACTGTAAAAGCTGTTTCCATGGGATCGGTATTGGTGTTGACCATGTTGTCTAGCCCGAGTTCTTCACAGCGTTTTTCGGTAAGCGGGGCACAAATAAGCCCACGGCCATGCATAGCCATGAAATTAATCATTTCAGGAGTTACTTTTTCAGCAGCGGCTACAAAGTCACCCTCATTTTCCCTGTCAGCATCATCAACAACAATAATTACTTTACCTTTTCGAATGTCTTCGATGGCTTCTTCTATAGTATTGAGTTTAACTTCCACGGAACCTGCTATGATAGTATTGTTCATATGAATATATTAAATATATTTATTTTATCCTTTTATGCGTTTGATTTTTAGTTTTCCAAACAAACTTTTAAAGCGCTCTATAAATCCATCAGTATCAAATATGCCTTTATCAGCAGTAGCCCTTCGTGTTAATAATACACTTAATGGCAACATTATAAGTGTAGAAACCCAGGGCCCTATAACAGGAGAAATATTTCCATTTTCTGCATAATTTTTTGAAAAGATATCTATAAAATAATAAGTCAAGAAAAGGACAATAGCAATAACCATGGGAAGTCCTAATCCTCCTTTTCTAATGATGGCCCCTAATGGTGCTCCAACAAAGAAAAGTATAACACAGGCAAAAGCTAGGGCATATTTTTCATGGAGTGCCATAATATGATGGTTGAGTAATTTATCTCTTCGTAACAGGTCACTTTTTTTCCCTTCAATAGTGGCACGTGTATTGGTTATGTTTCTAATGGCAACATTTAAAAGGTCTGTTTGCCTCCATTCATCGAATAGGGAAACCAACTCTTCACTAGTGCTGATAGTTCTTTCTTTTATTGCCGTAGTATCTTTTCTCTTATTTTTTTTAATGTTTTTTAGCGTAGGGTTCAATCCCATCCTGCTATAGATGTTTGTCCCAAAACTATTTGAAATCTGTCTGTTGTCTATCGTTATGGAATCGATGAAGAAACCCAATTCTTTTACGTTGAGCATTTTATATAAATTGGTATACTTTTCTTCATTTAAATCTACATTGTTTAATTCTCGTAAATCAACATTAATAGTATAATATTCAAAATGCGCTTTTGCATGTGGATATTTTAACCGATCCTTTGCTGAACTAGGTTTTACGTCTTCATAATAATTACCGTCTTTTAAAACCAGATTTAAAATCTCAGAATCTTCACTGCTTTTCAATTCTCCTTCTTTCGCTTTTATAACAGTTTTGTTCTCACCATTACTTGTCTTCTTATGGATGATTACATTTCGTAGAAAGTTATCATTTTCACCATATTTTTCATCTACTTTAATATTTATTTCGCCTACTTCATTAAAGATCCCTTCATTGATTGCCAATGCCGGTTTTAATTTGGCAATGTTCCTGCGTAAATTATATGATTTATATTCAGCCTCAGGGATAACATTGTTTGCGAAGAAAAATGTGCCAATCCCCAGCACAACAACAAAAATGATAAGGCTCCTCATGGCCCTTTGGAGAGATACCCCAGAAGCTTTCATAGCAGCAAACTCATAGTTTTCTGCAAGGTTCCCAAAAGTCATTATTGAAGAAAGTAATACCGTTAGTGGCAAAACCCTGTTGATAAGTGTGGGGGAGTAATAAAAAAGGAATTTTCCGATGATAGCTAAATCAAGCCCTTTCCCTGCAAATTCTTCTACAAAAAACCAAATAGCTTGAAAAATAAAGATAAACATCAATATCACAAAAGAACTGGTGAAATTGAACAGGAAACGGGATAAGATGTATCTATCTAGTATTCTCAAGTAGTGAATTAATTTCTAGTTATATAATATCCGTTTTCTTCATATTTCTTTTCATCAAAAGTGAATAGGGTTTTTGACAATGGTTGGTTGGTTTTAAAAGAATTTACGGTGATAGTATAGGTATTGCCGGTCTTTTCTATTTGTATGAGATTGTAAATATGCTTAGTTGCTGCATCAATTCCCAATAAGATTTGTTTTATTTCGGTATTCGAGTCAATAGGAATAAGTTTTACATATTGAATTTTACGGCCTCTTATATTTTGGAGGATGTCCCATTCATATCGATATCCTTCACGATAAAAAGTAAGCATTTTTGAAGGGGTTACTGTATTTTCATCTTCCGAACCTTTATTGTCAATAGTGACCTCTTCATTTTCAGGAACAATGCTATATAGTTTATTTCCATCAAATAGTTGGGTGGCACCCAAATAATTCAATAGGTATTTGTCTTTTTGCATAGTTACGTCACCCCGGGTTTCTTGTGTGATGTTTTCTTCCGTATTTTGAAGTGTATATTTGAATTCAACAAATATGTTTTCGTAACTATTTACTTTTTCGTAAACGTCATCTAAAAGTGTTTTTGCTTTATTGACGTTTTGTCCGGTTGCTTGAATAGCTATCAGTAAACATAAACTTATCAATATCCTTTTCATTTACTCAGTATTTTTTTCGTTATTTAGTAGTTGTTCTAATGCAGCCAAATCATTAATTAACACTTGTCGGGCTTTACTCCCTTCGAAAGGTCCTACGATACCGGCTGCTTCTAATTGATCAATAAGCCTTCCGGCACGATTGTATCCTAATTTTAGTTTCCGTTGTAATAATGATGCCGAACCCTGTTGTGCAGTAACAATCACTTGTGCTGCTTCATTAAACAAGGCATCTCTCTCAGAAGCATCTACATCAATACCTATGCCAGATTCTTCTCCGACATATTCGGGCAATAGATATGCTTCGGGATAAGCGCGCTGCGAGCCAATATATTCTGTTATTTTGGCAACTTCGGGGGTATCAACAAAAGCACATTGCAAACGGATTAGATTATTTCCCTGTGTATAAAGCATGTCCCCTTTTCCTATCAGCTGATCTGCTCCTTGATGATCTAAAATAGTCCTGGAATCTATTTTAGAAGTTACCCTGAACGCAATACGTGCAGGGAAATTTGCTTTGATGATCCCTGTAATTACATTTACAGAAGGTCGTTGTGTAGCAATGATCAAATGAATACCAATTGCCCTTGCCAGTTGTGCCAACCTTGCTATAGGTGTTTCTACTTCTTTTCCGGCTGTCATTATTAAATCAGCAAACTCATCTACAATCAATACAATATAGGGAAGGTATTTATGCCCTTCATTTGGATTTAGTTTTCTCGCTTTGAATTTTGCATTGTATTCTTTGATGTTACGGACCATGGCATTTTTGAGCAGTTCGTAACGGTTGTCCATTTCAATACATAGTGAGTTAAGCGTATTAATAACTTTAGTATTGTCTGTAATAATGGCTTCTTCAGTATCAGGGAGTTTGGCGAGATAATGCCGCTCAATTTTGTTAAAAAGTGTAAGTTCTACTTTTTTGGGATCAACCAATACAAATTTTACTTCTGCAGGGTGTTTTTTATACAACAAGGATGTTAAAATAGCATTTAACCCCACAGATTTTCCCTGTCCGGTAGCTCCGGCCATAAGTAAATGGGGCATTTTGGCCAGGTCAACAACATAGGTTTCATTGCTAATGGTTTTACCTAATGCAATAGGCAACTCCATTTCTGCATTCTGAAATTTAGAGGAGGCAATTACTGAACGCATGGAAACAATAGTCGGTTTTTTGTTGGGCACCTCTATACCAATGGTCCCTTTTCCAGGAATAGGGGCAATGATCCGGATGCCCAAAGCAGATAGAGACAGGGCAATATCATCTTCTAGGTTTTTAATTTTGGAAATTCGAATACCGGCCTCAGGTACAATTTCATAGAGCGTGACGGTAGGCCCTATAGTAGCTTTTATCTGCGCAATACCAATTTTGTAGTTCTTAAGTGTTTCTACAATTCTGTTTTTATTTCCTTCTAGTTCTTCTTGATTTATGGTGATGCTTCCTGCTCCATAATCGTTTAATAAATCAAGCGTAGGAAATTTATAATTGCTCAATTCCAGCTTAGGGTCAAATTCCCCAAAATCTTTTACTAATTTATCAGCGAGGTTGTCTGATTCTTCTTTTTCGTTTTGAATTTTTTCTACTTCTACCTTTAAAGTATCTTCTTTAGCTTCGGTGTTTGTATTTGATTCTGTGTTTTTTTCTTCGTTTGTTTTTAACTCAAATGAGTTTTCGATAGCAACATCTGATAAATTGTCTATAATTGAATAATTTTTGATTGTTGGTTTTAGCGCTTCTTTTGAGCGTTCAAAGGATGAACTTTCTTTAGTTTCTGAAACATTGAATTCTATCGTGTTTTCATTTGTCTGATTTTTTCCGGTGGAGGCCATTTCTCCTATAATAGCTTCTTTCTTTTGAATGAAAGCATCGTAAATCTTTTCGGGGGTTAATTTTAGACGAATAGCCAAATAAGTTATCAATATGAAGGTAAGTAAGAGTATAACACCGATTTTGCCGATATATGTTTGCAAAAAGTCATTTAACTCATAACCTATAACACCCCCTAACAAAGGGGCTGTATTTCCAATAAACCCAAATAAAACAGCCACCCAACAGATAATTAAAATTCCCCAAAACCAACGGTTCATAAGTTTTATCTTAGGTGAATTAAAAAATAAACGGAGACCTGTTAAAAAAAGTAATATAGGAAATAAGAATGAAGCGACTCCAAACCCTTTATAGATAAAAAAATGACTCACAGCTGCACCAAATTTCCGCATTACATTTTTTGCAGCGGCATTTCGGTTAACAAAGTCAGAAAGGATACTTTGGTCTTGTTGCCATGTATAAAAATAGGAAATAAATGCTGCTAGCATAGCGATACTGAGTAGCATAAGCAAGCTCCCAAAAACGATTTGATATTGTTTTGGGATGGTGAAAACGTTATTTTTTTTATTTGAAAAGCGTTTTTTTTGCTCCTTATTTTTTTTAGCCATTGGCAATCATCAGGTTTCGAACAAAAATACGAATTACAAACGTTCCTTTAGGGGATATATTTTTAAAAAATTTTCGGAATGTATATAATCCCTCCAACAATAATTGCAGCACAGGCTGTGATGAGTACACTTCCTGCTGCAATATCTTTTATGCGTGCTATTTTATGGTGATGTTCCGGATGTATAAAATCGACGGTTTTTTCTATGGCAGTATTAATACCTTCTAATCCCATTATCAAGCCAATGACCAGTATCTGAAACATCCATTCGTTGCTGGATATATGGAAATAAAATCCTGCAAAGGCCATTATAATTGCGATGGTAAATTGTACCTGAATGCTAGGTTCTGTAGAAACCAGTATAATAAAACCTTTTATAGCATACCTGATACTTTGAATTCTTTTGATGATGAAGTTTCCCATGAATGAATGTTTTTATCCAAAGTTATATTAAAAAGCCCTTATCCAATATTGAACAAGGGCTTTAGTAGATGTATTTGCTGTACTATTCTTTATCTATAGAACCTAATACCCTTGACATGAAATCATTTAGGGCTTTTTTCTTTTTAGTCCCATCTTTTATAGATTTATGAACTTCTAGGGCTCCATACATATTGGAGAGCAACTCACCAATGACATCCAACTCTTCGTCTTTGAGGGATGAAACTTCGGTAATAGCTTCCAATGTTTCAATAGCCTCGAGGACGTAGTCTTCATCATTTTCTTCAATGAACCCTACAAGATGTTTAATTACCGGTAACTTCATGAACTAAATCGGTTAAGACTTCTAATTTGTTGGTTTGTACTTGATTGACCAACTTTCCTTCTTTAAAGGCAGCAAAAGTTGGAAGGTTATCTACTTTTGCGAGCTTTCGGGATTCCGGAAATCTCTCTGCATCTACTATCACAAAAGTTGCTCCTTTATTTTCAGAAGCCAATCGTTTAAATTTAGGCTTCATGATTCTGCAATTACCACACCATCCTGCGGAATATTGCACAAGTACAATATCCTTTTCGGAAACGATATCAGCTAATATATCTTGATCTAATTCCTGAAACATAACTATGAATGGCTTAAATATGTGGCAACACCTTCTCTGGTAGCTGACATGGCTTCTTTTCCTTCTTCCCAGTTAGCCGGACAAACTTCCCCATGCTTTTGCACGTGTGCATAGGCATCTATTAATCGAAGGTATTCATGGACATTTCGTCCTACCGGCATATGGTTAATGCCTTCATGGAATACGGTTCCTTCTTCATCTATTAGATAAGTAGCTCTATAGGTTACATTATCCCCTTCGTATATGATCGTATCTGTTTCTTCATTATAGGTTTCTGATTGAATATCCAGAATACCTAAGATGTTTGATAAGTTTCTATTGCTATCCGCAAGTATTGGGTAGGTAACTCCCTCAATACCTCCATTGTCTTTTGCAGTATTTAACCATGCAAAGTGTACTTCCGGTGTGTCACAGGAAGCCCCTATTACGATTGTATTCCGTTTTTCAAACTCCCCTAAAGCTTGTTGAAAGGCATGCAATTCAGTAGGGCATACGAATGTAAAATCTTTTGGATACCAGAATAACAATACTTTTTTCTTCTTATTAACGGCTTCTTCAAATATGTTTAACTTGAATGTATCTCCCATTTCATTCATGGCATCTACATCAAGATTTGGAAATTTTTTACCAACTAGTGTCATTTTATGATTTTTATTTGTTATTGATTACAAATTTACTAATCCAAACAGGTTTTATAAATAAAGTTAAATTATATTATTTTATAGATTAATAGAGATTACCTATTTTGTTACGAGCTGTTTTATTTTAATATGAAAAGCAGCAAATAGGAGTGTCATGAAAGGGCTTAACCAATTGAAAATAGCAAAGAAAAAGTAATCCATCACCGGAACACCTAATACTCCTGATTGATATGCTCCACAGGTATTCCAAGGAACTAAAACAGAAGTAACCGTACCAGAATCCTCGAGGGTCCTACTCAAATTTTCAGGAGCTAGCCCCCGGTCTTTATAAGCTTTAGAAAACATCTTTCCCGGAACTACCAAAGCCAGGTATTGGTCCGAAGCTGTCACATTCAATGCTAAACAACTAGCTACTGTACTGGCAAACAGTCCAAAAGTTGTTTTTGCCATATTCAATAATGCTTTACTGATAGTAGATAAAGCTCCTATGGCATCCATTACGCCTCCAAACACCATGGCGCATACAATAAGCCAAATGGTACCAAGCATTCCACTCATACCTCCTGAACTGAAGAGGTCATTCAACTCAGTACTGGAGGTTTCTACAGCAGTATCAATGGTCATAGCATTCATGACACCTTGATAGGCGCTGGTAAATGTTAACTCGTCTGCTCCGGAAATAGCCAGTAAAATTTCAGGTTGTGCTATAACGGCTGCAATGCCACCAAGTAGTGTTCCAATCAACAATGCTATGATGGGAGGTGTCTTTTTTATAATTAAAAAGATAACAGCTATAGGTACAATGAATAACCAGCCATTGATATTAAATGATTCACTTATGGCATGAAGTTTATCTGAGATGTTTGGAGAGCCGTTGGTGTCAATAGTCAGGCCAATAATTATAAAAGCTACCAATGTAATAACAATAGTAGGGACCGTAGTCATAGCCATATAGCGTATATGTGAAAACAGTTCACCTCCTGCCATAGCCGGTGCTAAATTGGTGGTATCACTTAAAGGCGACATTTTATCTCCAAAATAGGCACCAGATATAACTGCTCCGGCAGTCATTCCCATCGAAATTCCGAGCGTGTTCCCAATACCAACCAATGCTATACCTACTGTTGCAGAGGTAGTCCAACTACTACCTGTTGCAATTGAAATAATGGCACAAATGACCACACAGGCAGGTAAAAATATAGTTGGGTTTAAGATTTTTAATCCATAATAAATCATAGAAGGGATAATACCGCTGATAAGCCAGGTACCTGCTAGAGCCCCTACAAAAAGTAATATGATAAGTGCTCCTGTGGTTGATTTTACATTTTCTGCTACTTCTTCCAACATTTGCTTGTAAGAAACTTTATTAAAGAATCCTACAATGGCAGCTACTGCAGCACCCAGTAATAGAATAAACTGATTGCTTCCGTCCAATGCAGCATCACCATATACATATACATTATAAAACAACATGCCAACGAGTGCAACTACCGGAATGAGTGCTTCCCAGATATTTAGTTCTTTGTTTTCTACAATATGCTCATCCTGAGGTTGCCTTGGTTTTATATTTTGACTTTCCATATGGTGTATTTGTTTTTGACGTGTAATAATACAATTTTGTTGTAGGTTCACCAAATTGTTTAATGAGAATAGAATAACAATGACATAATGTAATCAGTTACAGCTTTATTGGATAGGACTAAATACATTCGTAATTTTGTACACCAAAATATTCATAAAATAAAAAATCAATATGAATCAATATGATGTAGCCATAATTGGCTCTGGCCCCGGAGGGTACGTAGCAGCGATCCGCTGTGCTCAACTAGGAATGAAAACTGCCATTATTGAAAAATACTCTACATTGGGAGGTACATGTCTAAATGTGGGCTGTATCCCTTCAAAAGCATTGCTAGACTCTTCCCATCATTATGAAGATGCTGTAAAACATTTTGAAGCGCATGGTATAGAAATACCCGGTGAAGTAAAAGTAAATTTAGAAAAGATGATTGCCCGGAAGCAGGCAGTAGTAGATCAAACCTGTTCAGGGGTGAAGTTTTTAATGGACAAAAATAAAGTTGAGGTATATGAAGGGTTGGGAAGTTTTGTAGATGCTACACATATTGAGATCAAAAAAAATGATGGTAAAAAAGAACAAATAGAAACCAAAAATAGTATTATTGCAACTGGTTCCAAACCTTCTACACTACCATTTATTTCAATAGACAAGGAACGGATCATCACATCAACAGAAGCATTAAAGTTAAAAGAAGTACCTAAGCATTTAATTATCATTGGCGGAGGTGTTATTGGGCTCGAATTAGGGCAAGTGTATAAGCGATTAGGAGCAGAAGTTTCGGTAGTGGAATATATGGATCGTATTATTCCGGGAATGGATGGAGCATTAAGCAAAGAACTCCAAAAAGTATTGAAAAAACAGAAAATAAAATTTTATACCAAACACAAAGTAAAAGCTGTAGAACGTAAAGGAGATGAAATTACAGTAAAAGTAGATGATGCAAAAGGGAAAGAAGTGGCGTTGAGAGGTGATTATTGTTTGGTTTCTGTAGGGAGAAGGCCTTATACAGAAGGCTTGAATACAGAAGCAGCCGGTGTAAAACTGAATGATAAGGGACAGGTAGAAGTTAATAACCACTTGCAAACCAATGTATCTAATATATATGCTATTGGCGATGTTATTAAAGGAGCTATGCTTGCACACAAGGCAGAAGAGGAAGGGGTAATGGTTGCTGAGATTTTAGCGGGGCAAAAGCCACATATTGATTACAATCTTATTCCTGGAGTCGTTTATACATGGCCGGAAGTAGCTGCTGTAGGTAAAACGGAAGAAGCCCTGAAAGAAGCAGGTGTGCAATATAAAGTTGGGCAATTTCCCATGCGTGCTTTAGGCCGTGCACGGGCAAGTATGGACATAGACGGCTTTGTAAAAATACTGGCGGACGCAGAAACGGATGAAGTATTGGGTGTACATATGATAGGAGCCCGGGTGGCTGATTTGATTGCAGAGGCCGTTACTGCGATGGAATTTAGGGCTTCTGCTGAAGATATTGCACGTATGAGCCATGCCCATCCGACCTATGCAGAAGCTGTTAAAGAAGCTGCACTGGCTGCTACCGAAGACAGGGCATTGCATGTATAGCTCTCATTAAATGAAAAGCGATTTTTATATAGATAGTGTTGCATTAATCATTCTATTCGGAATTTTTCAAGGATTATTTCTAGCAGGTTTCTTTATTAAAAAATCATCAGATAAACATAAGACCAATAGATATATGGGTCTTCTGATCTTATCATTATCCTTAATAATGTTAGAAGGAGCCCTTAATTATACGGGGTATATCTTAAAAGTAATTACCTTTTCTAACTTTTCAGAGCCTCTAAATTTTGTTATAGCTCCATTGTTATACTTGTTCATGCTCAAACAGCTAGGAGGTAAAGAACCACGATGGGAATGGGTGCATTTTGTTCCTTTTATATTTTGGTTGATCTACAGTATGTGGTTTTTTACACAATCAGATGCTTTTAAATACAATGCATTTATAGGGTCAATGCAACTTACTAAGCCTTTACTTGATGTAGATATGAAATTCTCTGCAAATCCACTAGGCATAAGTCAGTATATAAATACATTTACAGTTATTCAATTCATTATTTATTTCATAGGGATGCTCTTTCTACTATTAAATAAAAGCAAGAAACTGAAAGAATCACTATTTAAGACAAAGAATAAAACGTTAAAGTCGCTCCGTAATTCAGGCTATCATTTTTTGATCATATTGACGGTACTTATCATCGTGAAATTGTACTACGGAAATGATGTGGGGGATTATTTCATATACCTCTATATTTCTTTTATGATTTTTATGACGAGTGTGCAAGTAGTCAATGAGTCTACCTATTTCAATCACCCTTCCTCTTTTTTGGAACCCCCTATTTTGAAGTATAAAAAATCTTCTTTATCTGAAGAAGAAAAGAGGGCTATTCTTAAAAAAATCACCTTAGAAATGGAGGAACAAGGATATTATAAAAGTAATATGGCATCCTTGTCAGGGCTTTCAAAGTGTATTAATGAAAGTGCTCACCACGTATCTCAGGTAATCAATGAAAAACTACATCAAACATTTTTTGAACTATTGGCAGCTTACAGAATAAAAGAGGCGCAACACATTTTGAGATCCAAAGAAGGCAAGAAAAAAACGATAGAAGAAATAGCAGAATGTGTAGGGTACAACTCTAAATCGGCATTCAATACAGCATTTAAAAAGATTACTTCTCAAACCCCTTCCGAGTACAGAGATTCAAATTAACCATGTCGTTTTAAAGTATTTCCTTATAAGCACGAACGCCTTCCCGATAGGCAGCTTCGTTATTTACAGTACTTCATAATTAAGTTTGTTTTCAATTTAAAAGAGGTTCATGGAAACTTTCAAAACAAAAAAGGTTCGAAAATACTATTTAGATTGGTTAAGGATATTACTAATATTGAGCGTTTTTATGTTTCACATAGGCATGTTTTTTAACGGCTGGAACTGGCATATTAAAAATAATCAACAGTATGAGTGGCTGCATCCCATTATGGAATTTCTTCATTTATGGCGAATGCCGCTACTTTTTTTAACTTCTGGGGTAGGGACATTCTTTGCATTAGGATTCAGGACGCCCGGGCAATATCTCAAAGAACGTTTTAAGAGA
The DNA here is from genome assembly GCF_037645805.1 of Leptobacterium meishanense. NCBI lineage: Bacteria > Pseudomonadati > Bacteroidota > Flavobacteriia > Flavobacteriales > Flavobacteriaceae > Leptobacterium > Leptobacterium meishanense. The sequence goes on along the minus strand of NZ_JBBEXE010000001.1, from coordinate 367,087 downwards.
ATATTCATCCCATTCTTAATTGGTATTTTTACATTGGTTCCTGTTCAAGTATATATAGAAAAAGCTAGTCAGTATGACTCATTAATCAGTTATTATCCGCATATGTTTGACGGGATCTATCCAATAGGGAATTTTAGCTGGCACCATCTGTGGTTTTTAATCTATTTGTTTACCATGGCTTTACTGATTTTCCCTTTTTTGAACAGTCTAAGAAGTGAAAAATTCAACAGACATAAGGAACGTTTTATAAAAATAGTATCAAAACCATTGGGGTTGAATCTAATCGTTATTCCTATAATTTTTTCAGAATATCTTTTGAGACCATATTTTCCGGAAGTAACCCATGCGTTGTTTAATGATTGGGCGTATATTTCATTTTGTTTTATTTATTTCTTATCAGGATTTATACTCATCTCAAATGATGATTTAGTATCGACATTAAAACAACAAGCACATTTGTATTTCCTAGAAGGGGTTTTATTTACCTTTTTGATGTTTACCGTTCCTTCTTTTTTTGAAGATGAATTGATCGCAAAATATGCTTATGGCTTGTTACGTATCTTTGTGGCATGGGCTGTGAGTATGGCAGCTATAGGCTATACCAGAAAATATTTGAATAGAGATTCTAAATATAGAAAGGCTCTGAATGAGGCTATATACCCCTTTTACCTATTGCATCAGCCAGTTATTGTAGTGATGGGCTATTACGTTGCAAAGTGGCAAATAAACAATCTCGTAAAGTTTTTTCTGTTAACAGTTATTTGCTTTACTGTTATAGTATTGATATACCAGTTTTTGATACGTCCATTTAATATTATCCGCATATTATTTGGATTAAAACCAATTATTAGAAATATGCATAACAATAATATTAATTAAATTAACAAACACAAATTTTGAAAAAATATGAAAACCGATGTTTTAACTTACCTGATATTACTATTGTTTTTTCATAAGTTTAATGGGCAAGAAAATATTGAGTTGACCTCTTTCCAATGGAAAGAAGACCTCAGGTATTTAAGCAAAACAATAAAAGAAAACCATAAAAAACCTTTTAATTATACTTCGGCAGCTACTTTTGACTATGAAGTAAATAACCTGCATGAACAAATACCTAACTTATCACCTTCGCAAATAGCTATAGAATTGGTTAAAATAGGAGCATTAATAGGTGATGGCCATACAGCGGTTAGACCATATAGCTATTTTAAGTTTTATCCATTAACCCTTTTTTGGTTTGGAGATGATTTAAGGGTTGTACGGGCAGGAGAGGAACACCAAGACATTTTGGGGCATAAGGTAGTGGCTATTGATGGTATCGGTATCAAATCAGTAAAAGATAAAATAGATGTATTGACTCCTAAAAATGAAAATAACTACTTTCTTAAATCATGGAATCAATATTGGCTGGTAACAGCTGATGCTCTATTCAACGTAGGTACTGCTAAATCGAACAGTCAAGCTACGTATACATTTGAGGACAACTATGGAAATAGGAAAGAGGTTACTTTTTCAGCTATTTCAGGAATAGCTTACGGAGAAACAAAGTGGAAAATTGCTTATGATGCTATCCCTCCTTTTATGTTTAGGACAAAGCCTATATGGACACGTATAGAAAAAGATAGAAAGCTTTTATATATCAATTTTATCAGTTACCCTGATTGGAAAGGTATTCGGAAAATAGCGAAACAAACTAAAAAAGATATCGAAGAAAATGATATTAATACACTTGTCATTGATTTTAGGCTGAATGGAGGAGGAGATTTTAAAAAAGGATTGCATTTGATCGATGCTATCGAAAAAACAGCGATCCATAAGCGAGGCAAAGTGTATGTTTTTACAGGTCGCTCTACTTTTTCTGCAGCAATGGTAAATGCATTACATTTTAAAGAAAGATTAAATGCTTTTCTATTGGGGGAACCTCCGGGAGCAAGGCCCAATTCGTATTCAGAAAGTTATGTGTTTCATTTGCCAAATTCAAAAATAAAAGCTTCATGTGCTATAGAATATTATCAATTTCAAGAAGTAGATGCTCCGGAAGTACTGTTAGATAAAATTATTCTTCCAGATTTTAACATGTACAAGCAAGGGCGTGACCCCTTGTTAGAATGGGTTGATAATGATATCAATACGGATTAATATCATGATGCTATTAATAAAAAAGGCGTAATTATATCAATTTTTTAAATAACCAAAACGCTTGTAAATCAGCATTTTTGCTTTTCTTGCCATCATAGAAGTTTCATGATAACTAGCTAATAAGATGTTTTGCATATAAAAAAGGCCCCGAGTTCTTGTCTTTGCAATAAAAGGTTTGTTTTTCTCGTATAGAAGAGATAAGTAAGTAACTCCAATTAAAAACAATAAGGCACCGGAAACAGTAATAAAAGGACTTAAGGAATGATGGAAGTATTTATACAAACCTAAACCTGTGAAGCTACCATAGAGGATTATAAAATGGATTACATAGACATATAAAGTGCTACTTCCTATTCTCATAATTAACTTGGAAGTCAACCACCTTTCCAACATCATAAAGAGAGCAAAGACGATTAGAACATTTCCTAAACGAATGAACAAATGGTTATTATTAAGAATATCCAAAAACAATCGCAACTGGGTTATCCTATACAAATAAAAGAAGACCCCGGAAGATAAAAACGTAAAAACAATTCCTGAAGTTAATATTATTGCTATTGCCTTAAAATAGAGGTGGGGAATATTCTTATATTTATTAAATAAAACTGCCATAAATGCACCAAATGCTGTATAACCAAACCAAGGAAAAATAGTAAAGACAGAACCGTTTACTTTTGTAAAATAATTAGCTAAAAAATCTGGTAAAAAAGAAAAATTCCATGTTTTGTATACAGGTTCAAACAAAAAAATGAGTATTCCTGAAGCAGCCAGTAGAAGCGGCAATACATAACTTTTTCTGTGAATACTGTAACTGTACATACCGATCAGTAAAATAATAGACAATCCTATACAATGAAGGACGTCTATCAGATAAAAAGAAGGATATATCTCTCCATTAAGCAAACCAAATATATTTGTTCTCAATAAATACCCAATACCAATAAGCATAAGCCCTCGCTTGATGCCTTTTTTAATCCTGGGATTCACAATTTCTGGCTTAGCTTCTTTCAAAAGCAGAAACATAAAAATAAATCCGGAAACGGTAAAGAAAGCAGGAGCCGTTATCCCTCGAAAAAATTTCCATGTTGTATAGATACTGTTTGTATCATCCCTGTATAAAGGGTCCAAAAGACTGTCCACAAAATGGCCTTGCAGCATCATAAGAATAGCCCAAGCCCTTATGGCATCTATAAAATATAGCCGGAAACTGTTAGTAATATTCATCTTGCAATATGCAGCCTCAAAATATACGTATAACACTGATTTTTAAGCCAGTGCAAAAGTAATTAAAATTACACGACTTCTAACAGATATACGTTTTAATCTTCTATACAGATTTCTTATCATTGCATATAACAAAAGTCATAACCAAATTAATAATGAAAACCATTTTAGCATTTGCTGGGAGTAATTCTTCAAGCTCTATAAACTATAGGTTAGTTAGTTATACTACATCATTGATTGAAAATTATGATGTACAGTTATTGAATATGATTAATTACCCATTCCCTATGTATAGTGAGGATTTGGAAAAAGAAAAAGGGTTCCCCAATTCATTAATTGAACTTCATAGGGATATCAGAGCAGCACACGCATTGGTCATTTCAGTCAATGAACACAATGGAAACCCCTCAGCCTATTTTAAGAACCTGGTGGATTGGCTCTCTCGTTTTGATAGAGGTTTTTTGGCTGACAAAAAAGTGTTTTTAATGAGCACATCACCTGGAAAACGAGGGGGGATTGGTTCTAAAGCTGTTGTTGAAAATATGATGGTTCGTATGGGAGCCACTGTCGAAGAAACATATTCATTGCCCTCATTTCATCAAAAATTTTCTCTTCAGGACAATAAAATAATAGACGGTCAATTAGCGTCCGAATTCCGAGATACAGTTAATAGTTTTATAACTAAAATTTCATCGTAAATTGCGATTCACTAAAGAGTTTCTAGTAGAAGATATAACCCTGTTCAAAAAAAAAATATTGGGATGGGCAGAACAGTATAATGAAGTTTTGTGGCTTGACTCTAATAATTATACGCAACAATACTCCAGTTTTGATGGATTGCTTGCTGTAGATGCATTTACAAGTATAAAAACAGATTTTTATGATGGATTTGAAAAATTAAAAGAGTATCAGTCCGTCACAAAAGATTGGTTGTTTGGTTACCTAAGTTATGAATTAAAGAACGATGCAGAAGACTTGTATTCATTTAATAAGGATAGATTATTCTTTCCCGACATGTATTTTTTTCAACCTAAGAAACTGTTCATTATTAAAGGGAACAAGATATACTTTCATTATTTAAACATGGTAAGCGATGAAATGATGGAAGATTTTGAGAATATAAACAATAATGTTTACACTATTACAGCAGATGAGAACACGTCAGATAAACTAATAAGGGTTGAAAAAAGACTTCATAGAGATAGCTATATAGAGAAAGTAGATACAATTCTTTCACATATTCAACGTGGTGATATTTATGAAGTTAATTTTTGCCAAGAATTTTATGCAGAAAAAACAACCATCACTCCGTTAACTACTTTCCATAAGCTAAATAACATATCAAAAACCCCATTCGCAACGTATTTTAAATTGAATGATTTGTTTCTGTTGTCTGCATCACCCGAGCGGTATATCCGGAAGCAAGAGAGTAAGGTTATCTCTCAACCGATTAAAGGGACAGCTAAAAGGGCAAAAGATGTAAAAACAGATAATTTTTTACGAGAAAATTTAAAAAAGGACTCTAAAGAACGTTCAGAAAACATCATGATTGTAGATTTAGTTCGAAATGATCTTTCTAAAACAGCTAAAAAAGGAAGCGTTAGGGTAGCAGAATTATGCGAAGTGTACACATTTGAACAAGTACACCAAATGATATCTACCATAACCTCGGAAGTAGCTGAAACAACCCATCCTGTAGACATGCTAAAGCATACATTTCCTATGGGGAGCATGACCGGAGCCCCAAAAATTTCTGCTATGAAGGTTATTGAAGAACAAGAGATCACTAAAAGAGGTTTATACAGCGGAGCCGTTGGGTATTTTACACCCGAAGGCGATTTCGATTTCAATGTGGTTATCCGTAGTATTTTATACAATGAAACAGAGCAATATATTTCTTTTTCCGTAGGAAGTGCTATTACGGCAAAATCGATACCTGAGAAAGAATATGAAGAATGCTTAATAAAAGCAGAAGCAATGCGAAAGGTATTGGAAGGAATTTTTTAATTGAAAGTTGAAAAAGTCATATTTTTAATACATGAAACACCGAGAATTTACATTTAGTTGCCACGATAAGAAATTGTATGGTCAATTATGGGCCCCTGATCTTGTAAATGCGGTAGTTGTTTTGGTGCATGGCATGGGCGAACATTCCGGTCGGTATACCAGTTCAGTAGTGCCTTTTTTTCTAAACAGAAACTTTGCAGTAGTAACATTTGACCATTTTGGACATGGAAAGAGTGAAGGAAGAAGAGGACACTGTCCCAGCTACAAGGCATTGTTAGATAGTGCGGAAGAAGCTATTATGAAAGCGAAAAAGGAGTTTCCGGATAGACCTGTATTCTTATATGGGCATAGTATGGGAGGTAATGTAGTAATAAATTATGCACTTCGTAGAAACCCGGATATTGTAGGAGTAATAGCTACGAGCCCTTTTTTACGATTGGCATTTCAACCGCCAAAATGGAAAATAACTATGGGGAAGTTATTGCAAAAAATAATGCCTTCTATTACACTGCCTACAGCATTGGATACCAAAGCTATTTCAAGAGACCCAGAGGAGGTTAAAAAATATGAAGAAGACCCATTGGTACACGATAAAATAAGCCCTAACTTTTCCTTTCCGGTGATGGAGGCTGCTGAATGGGCACTTGAAAATGCACCATCGTTGCAAAAACCCATACTTTTGCTTCACGGTACCGGAGACAAAATTATAGACCATACGGCTACGGTTGAATTTGCCCAAAAAACACAAAACGCAACACTACAACTTTTTGATAATGGATATCATGAATTGCACAACGATCTGGAGAAAGACAGGTTTTTAAATGTCATTGCAGATTGGATACAATCAAAACTACCCTAATGCAGGAACAATTTCATAAACATATAACCAATAGTTTTCCGTTTTTAAAAAACTCGAAAATTCTTATCGCTATAAGTGGAGGTGTAGATAGTGTTGTATTAGCGCATTTGTCTCACCAATTGCGATTAAATATTGCATTAGCACATTGTAATTTTAATTTACGAGATTCAGAAAGTGATGCTGATGAAGCCTTTGTTACTAAGCTCTCAAAACAGCTCAGCGTAACCCTGCACGTAAAACATTTTGAAACAAAAGCCTATGCGCAGGAAAAGAAATGTTCCATTCAAATGGCTGCAAGGGAACTACGGTACAAATGGTTCGATATGTTGTGTGAAACCATTCCGTATGATTATGTGCTGACTGCCCATCATGCTGATGATAACCTGGAAACGTTTTTAATAAATATGTCACGGGGCACAGGCCTGGAAGGTTTGGCAGGAATCCCTGCTGTAAATCAAAATATAATCCGTCCATTATTGCCTTTTTCAAGATCCGAAATAGAAAAATATGCTACAGAAAATAAACTCATGTGGCGGGAGGATAGCAGTAATGAAGATACGAAATACCTTCGCAACAAAATCCGGCACCATATTGTGCCACAATTAAAAAAGTTACACCCCGAATTTTTATATAATTTTCAAAAAACGCAACAGTATATAACAGGAAGCCTAAAAGTTCTTAAAAACCATATTGATGCGTTAAAAAAATCTTTGATAGTTCAAGAAGGTACTATTGAGAAATATCTGGTGACTTCATTGCAAAAGCTAGTACCACAAGAAGATTATTTGTACGGGTTATTTAGAAGTTATGGTTTTACGGAAACAAAAGATATCATTAATTTATTGAATGCCCAAAGCGGAAAACAATTGTTCTCTGAAACACATAGAATGATTAAAGATCGGGATTATGTACTTATTCAAGAATTGAAAAAAGGTATTGAAAGAGAAGAATACCTGATTAGTGAAGAAACAAAGGGACTATCGGAACCTATCTCCATTAAAATAGCAGAAGTAAGTGAAGAAGGAACAAACACTTCATCAACTATATACGTTAATGAAAAGTTAAAGTTTCCTCTATCATTAAGAAAATGGAAAGAAGGCGACTATTTTTATCCAAAAGGAATGAAAGGAAAAAAGAAGTTGAGTGACTATTTTAAAGATGAAAAATATTCCTTGATAGCTAAAGAAAACCAATGGTTGTTATGTTCCGGAAATAGTATTGTATGGATAATAGGGAAGCGGGTAGACAATCGGTTTATAATAACGAATGCAACAACTAAAATTTTTAAAATTAATATTTTATGAAGCATTTACTGCTCCCCATTGTTTTATTAATTAACCTGTTTTCATGGTCCCAACAAAATCCGGTTTCCTGGAGTACAGATGTAAAGCAGATATCAGATACAGAATACAACCTTATTATTAAAGCTATCATAGAAGACGGTTGGCATTTGTATTCCCAGAAAGAAGCAGAAGCTGAAATAGTCCCTATTCCAACGACTTTTGAGTTTGAAATTGAAGAAGGGGCTTATGAGTTGATAGGCGATACTGAAGAAAGTGAGACAATTGTCGAATATGACAAAGTATTTGAAACAGATTTATCGTTCTTCAGCCATGAAGCTATCTTCACACAGAAAATTAAAGTGTTGGACAGTAACCTAAAAGTAATAAAAGCTACTGTAGAATATCAGGTGTGTGATGATGAGTTATGTATGTTCAATGACAATGAGTTTATCTTTTCATTGGACGGATCAGAAACAGTGGTCACCCAAAAAGAAATTGATGATAAAAGTAAGGCACTATCAGAAAAACTGACCCTAAACCTTCAAAACAAGGAACTTTTAAAAAATGCATCGGATAAAGCAAAAAGTGAAAGTGGCCTTTGGGGCATATTTGCATTAGGTTTTTTAGGAGGATTGCTAGCATTGTTGACCCCTTGTGTGTTTCCAATGATACCTTTGACTGTTTCCTTTTTTACAAAACGGACAGGTAGCCGAAAAAAAGGAATAGGAAATGCCGCGCTCTATGGTTTCTTTATCGTACTCATTTATTTACTATTGAGCATTCCATTTCACTTTTTGGACTCTATCGATCCTGAAATATTAAACAATATTGCAACCAATGTATGGTTAAATGTATTTTTCTTTGCCATTTTCTTATTCTTTGCTTTTTCATTCTTTGGTTATTACGAGTTAACACTACCGGCTTCCTGGGCAAATAAAATGGATTCCGCTTCCAATGTTGGAGGATTGTTGGGAATTTTCTTTATGGCAGTAACATTAGCTATTGTTTCATTCTCTTGTACGGGTCCTATTTTGGGAGGATTACTAGGCAGTACGACGCTTTCTGAAGGAGATGTGGCTACCAATCTATCGGCAGGAATGGTAGGTTTTGGATTGGCACTGGCATTGCCTTTTGCATTATTTGCCATGTTCCCAAATCTATTGAGCTCTCTGCCAAAATCTGGGGGATGGTTAAACACCGTGAAAGTGGTTCTAGGTTTTTTAGAGTTGGCGTTGGCATTTAAGTTTTTATCAAATGCCGATTTAGTGTCCCATTGGGGAATATTAAAGCATGAAGTATTTATTGGAATATGGATTGTTGTTTTTGCACTGATGGCAATCTACCTATTCGGAAAACTAAAATTCCCACATGATAGTCCGATCAAAAAACTAAGCTTTAGTCGTATTTCATTTGGGATTTTGGTAGTGGCCTTTACAGTATATTTAATTGCAGGATTGACAAAATATTCATCCTTGAAATTACTAAGCGGATTTCCACCTCCTGAATTTTATAGCGTTTTCGAACAAAAAAGTGAGTGTCCGTTAGGATTGAATTGTTTTAAAGATTTTGAAAAAGGATTGGCTTACGCAAAGGCGAACAACAAACCTATTATGCTTGATTTTACCGGTTGGGCATGCGTAAACTGTCGGAAAATGGAAGAAAATGTATGGAGCACTTCTAAGGTATACAATGTGTTAAACGATGAATATGTGTTGATTTCATTATATGTTGATGACCGTAAAGAACTGGAAAAAGAGCAACAGTTTAACTTCCAGTTACCAACAGGAAGGATAAAAACAATAGAAACCATAGGGGAGAAGTGGGCAACATTTCAAACAATAAATTTTCAAACAGCATCACAACCTTATTATGTATTAATGACCCCGGAAATGGAAATCTTGAATACACCACAACAATATACCGATGCAGAAACCTATTACAATTGGCTATTAGAAGGCCTAAACAGTTACAACAAATAAAATGATAATAATGAAGAAACAACTGGTACTCTATTTTCTTTTGATAGGAAGCTTTATCCTTGCGCAAGAGAAACAATATGACGTAAAAGAACATTACAACAAACAAGAAGTAACTATTACCATGCGTGATGGGATAAAACTTCATACTACGGTCTATAGCCCAAAAGACACCTCAAAAGAATATCCCATATTATTACAGCGTACCCCTTATAGTTGTCGACCCTATGGAGAAGCAAATTATCGGACATCTATAGGACCCAATCAAACGTTAATGAAAGAAGGGAACATCATAGTTTATCAAGACGTTCGTGGTCGTTGGAACAGCGAAGGGACTTATGACAACATGCGGGCATTTATCCCTAATAAAAAACGAAAACAAATAGATGAAGCTTCAGATACCTATGATACCATAGATTGGCTGGTTAAAAATATAGCCAATAACAACGGGAAAGTTGGTGTATGGGGCATATCGTATCCTGGTTTTTATGCTACCTACTCATTGCTATCAGGACACCCGGCATTAGCGGCTGTTTCCCCCCAAGCATGTATAGGTGATTTCTTTTTTGACGATTTTCACCATAATGGAGCCTATTTACTAAGCTACTGGAGGGCAACCGCTCTGTTTGGTTATGATAAGCCAGGGCCAACAACCGAGGCATGGTATCAATATCCTGATATAGGTACACAAGATCAGTATCAATTCTTTTTAGACGCAGGCCCGTTATCCAATTTAGATACCTACTACAAAGAAGACAATATTTTTTGGCAACAATTAAAAGACCATCCTAACTATGATGAGTTTTGGAAGTCCAGAGGGATTATTCAACATTTAGAAAATATAAAACCGGCTACCATGATTGTTGGTGGGTGGTTTGATGCCGAAGATTTATACGGTCCATTAGCTACTTACAGTACGATTGAAAACCAAAACAAAAATTACAATACACTAGTTATGGGTCCATGGAGCCACGGGGATTGGGCAAGATCAAAAGAAAGACAGGCTGTTGGGAATGTTTATTTTGGAGATGATATCTCTAAATTTTATCAAGAGGAAATAGAGACTACATTTTTTAACCATTTTTTAAAAGGGAGTTCCAATGGAAATACCGGGCTACCGGAAGCATATGTTTATGATACGGGTAAAAATGAATGGCAAACATTTGACACATGGCCACCAGAAAACACTAAAAAAGAAACCTATTCATTGCAACGGAACCAACGCTTAGGACAGGCAGCAACCAGAGAAATAGCATTCCAAGAGTTTATGAGTGACCCTAAAAAACCGGTACCTTATTCAGAAGACATTAAAGTCGTTTTTACTCCTAGAAAATACATGACAGATGATCAACGGTTTGCTGCTCGTCGCCCTGACGTATTGGTTTTTGAAACGGAGGTATTAACGGAAGATGTAACATTGGCAGGGGACATATTGGCAAAATTAAAAGTCTCTACTACAGGTACAGATGCTGATTGGATTGTAAAAGTGATTGATGTATTTCCACCAGATGCGGAAGATTATGAAGAAACACAGGACCATCTTAAAATGAGCAATTATCATATGATGGTTCGGAGTGAAGTAATGCGGGGCCGTTTCAGGAACAGCTTTGAAAATCCAGAACCTTTTGTTCCGAATGAAATAACGGATGTGAATATAAAACTACAAGATGTTTTTCATACCTTCAAAAAAGGGCATAAAATACAAGTTCAGGTGCAGAGCAGCTGGTTTCCATTAATTGATATGAATCCACAAACCTATGTTGACAATATTTTCTATGCTAAAGAAGAAGACTTTAAAAAGCAAACCCATAGGGTTTACAATACTTCTTTAATTGAATTTACAGTATTGAAAGAAAATTAATTTTCAGTAATTATTTGCTGTATATCATTTTTGTAGCTACGACTAGAAGTAAGTGTTTTGCCATTTTCCATTGTAAAAGAAAATGTATTATTGTTTAAATATTTGATGTCAGCAATATGCTTTCTGTTTAGGATAATTGACCTATGAACTCTTATAAACAGTTCCTCGGGCAGTTGTTCTTCTAATAGTTGAAGGGAAGCCCGATAAAGATATTTTTTATCAGTGGTCATAAGGTTTACATAAATACCATTTGCTTCGAGATAAATCACCTCGTGAATGTCTAGATGCCGTTCAATACCTTTTTCTTTAATTATAAAAGTAGTGAAATGGGGAGCTTGCGATCGTTGAAAATTTTTATATAATGAAGTCAGTTTTTCGTTAAACTGTTTTTGCTCCTTTAATTTTACTTGTTCTTTCGCCCGGTCTAATACATGAAAAAACCGTTTGGAGTCAAAGGGTTTTAATAAATAATCAAGTGCTTCAGATTCAAAAGCTTTTATGGCATACTGATCATAAGCAGTAGAAAAGATGATGACAACATTGTGCTTTTCCATGATTTTCATGGCGACTTCAATACCGTTAATACCAGGCATGTGAATATCTAAAAACACAATATCAAGAATATCTTTTTCAAGTAGCTCCAACGCAGCTCTTCCGTTAACCAACTGTGCTACAAGGTGTATCTCTGCATCTTGTTTCAACAAACCAGACAAGTAACGCCTAGCATTAGGTTCATCATCTACAATAGCTACACGGATCATAATTTTTGAATGGGTTTATCAGGAATTAATATCAAAATTTTAAAAAAACCATTATTGACATCAGTTTTTAAAGTATAGTTGTTTCCATATATTTTCTCTAATCGTTTTTGCAGATTAGTGAGTCCAATCCCAAAAGAATGTGGAGCTTTTATTGAATTTTCAGGGACCGAATTGAGCATGCCCAGTACTATTCTCTGATCATCGTCTTGATGTATAATTATTTTAACTTTACCCCCTCCTTCCAACAAAGAAATACCATGCTTAAAGGCATTTTCTGCCAATACCTGAAAAAGTAAGCTAGGAACTTCACTTTCTAATAGTCTATCATCTATATCGTATTCAATAGAAAGCCTGTCATGAAAACGCTCCTGTTCAATATCTAAATAATCTTTTAAATAAGCCAGCTCCTCTTTGAGGGTAAAAAAATGATTGTTTTTTTGGTTGAGGATCTTTCTTAGCAAACTACTGATTTTTATGAGCATGGCCCTGGCCTTTTCATCATCATAACCTATTAATGAATGGACAGCATGCAAAGCATTAAAAAGAAAATGCGGATTCAGTTGTGATTTTAAAACTTCCATTTCTGTATATGCAAGTTGATTTTTCAACTCGGCTACAGCTATTTTTTGTCGATGATATTCTCTATAGTTACTAATTAACTGCAATGCAGAAAAGATAAGAATATAATCAATTAAACGACTTACCATTATCTGGGCAAAGAATGTTTGCATTTGGTTGAGTGCATTACTGACAGTAATAGTAGAGGCTACCATAAGGTAGCAATAGTAAAGGAAATTAGAGAAAATAACATGAACGATTATAATCAGGATTGATTGAATAACTAAAACAAAAATTCCCTGCTGGAAACTTTTATTGTTTTTAAATAGGTCAATGTTTCCATAGATAAAAGGAAGCATCAAAGCCCATAAAAAATAGGTAATAGTTATAATTACAATATGATTCAGGTCTATCTTAAAACCACTATCAATATTGATAGTAGAATTGATAACAACCACTACCCAAAAAAGAAATGCTACCAAGTAAATATACTGGTTTGCAACAGGTGGTTTTTTATAGGATAAAAGCCATTTCATAGGTGCAAATTAGTAATTAAAAGATAGCCTGGATATAAAACACATGTAAAAAGCTGCCAATTGCACATATACACACCACATTTACAAGAATAAAAGCATGTAAAATACTGTTTTTCAGAAGGTATTGCTATTTACAACAAATTATGCCATACACATCATAAATAAATAAATACAGCGAATCTATCCATAAAATTGCTTTAAAATTTAATTACAGATACATTATGAGAAAACTATTTTTATTTCTGTCCACAGGGATTTTATTAGCATGTAATACCAAAGCATCCCCTCCTAAATATGCTTCAGAAGAGACAAAAGAAGTTATTTTGAAAATGATTGAAGCACATGGCGGTATGAAAAAGTGGAAAAGTATGCCTTCCTTTAGCTTTGAAAATATCATGTACAGCGAATCGCTTCCCGGAAGCCCTTTTTGGATCAATGAAGTATATGTAGACCAAAAAACAAGACGTGTATATCAATATTGGCCGTTATTTAATTCTTCGATGGCCTATGATGGAGAAAAAACTTGGTCGTTGGATTGGCGTATAGGGAACACTCCTAAATTTGATGCTTTGTTCTTCTATTACTTCCTGAACCTTCCCTGGATTACTCAAGATGATAATGTAAAACTAGGAGAAGTAAAGAAAATAAAACACAAAGCCTTTAAAAATGAAGTATATGTTATTGACATGGGTTTTACAGAGAAACCAATCATTGGAAAAACCCAAAAAGATACCTATAAACTTTACATAGACAGCACTACATACTTATTGATGGGGTATGAATATATGATTGGCTACGGAGCCATGCTCGATCTTTTCAATTTTCCACAAGAAAAAGAACTGTTTGGCCCTATGTTTAGGATCAATGATGCCTTTAGGGAAATTAACGGACTTACGTACCCTATCTTGATGCATACCGGAAATACAGAGCAAACAGAGAATTATGGGAACCATGCGATCATCAATATCAAAACTACAGAAAAGTTTGATGAATCGTTGTTAAAAATGCCGGAGCGTGCTGTCATTGATAACTCCAGTCACTTAAGAGGAAACCAAAAACAATAAAACTAAATAAAAATGAAAAATATACTAAAAATAACAATAGCCATAATTGTTTTAATTATCACACAAGCGTTTACCTATGACGAGGGGCCTCAGTATGACTCTGCAAAAACAAAAGGTGTCATTGATAAGATGCTAAAAGCACATGGAGGGTATGAAAAATGGCTTAATGCCCCATCATTCTCCTATGGATTGACAATGTATATGCCAGGTATTCCCCTAGGAAATGGCATAACTGAATATGATCGATGGCGGTTAGGAAAATTCCAGTTTGAACCCAAGACAAGCAAAGGTTCCGGATGGATTCAATTCCAGAATGCTACAATTGTCTTTGACGGTAAAGAATCATGGGGGACTAATTATAAGACCGATAAAATGAGAATGCCCCCTTTTATGCGCATGTTTTACCATTATGGTTTTATCAATCTGCCATTTTTGACACAAAGCAATGGCACAAAGCTGGGGAATTTATCTAAAGGAAAACTTCCTAATGATACCAAAGAATACATTACTGTGGAGATGACATTTGAGCCAAAAGGCAGGGCACATAAAGGAAAGTTTGTATTGTATATCGATCCGGATACTAATCTACTGAAAGCGACTAAACATAATGCTTCGGTTCCTGAGTTTCCCGGGGTAACGCTTCCGGATATGAATGAAGGAATGGAATTAATAAGAATTATGGATGGCTACATCAAAGTAGATGGATTTACTATCCCTGACAGGTATAGCACAATAACCCCTGATGGCAAATTAATGGGAATGCATATTGTGATAGAACCTTCTTTTGAGCATTTGTTTGATAGTTCAAAATTGAAAAAAACAAAATAATTAGTTCATTTAAAATCGAGTTTATTATGAAAATTAATGTAAAATCAATTCAAAAAATAACACTTTGTTTTTTGATGGTAACTTTTACACTGGGTATTGCTCAGAAAAATGCAGATGCTCAAGCAATTGTTAAAAAGATGATCAATGCCCATGGTGGCATGGAAAAATGGAAAAATGCACCATCCATTAGTTACAATCACGATATGGTAAATCCTTCACAACCGGATGATCACTGGTTTTCAAAAGAAATCCATGAGCAAGGAAGGAGACGTTCATATAGTGAGTGGACATATGATGCTGCTATAGTAGCTTTTGATGGAAAAGATATATGGACAGTAGATTGGAAACGTTTGAATCCGCCCGATATGATGGCAGGTGTTGCATATTTCTTTCTTAATATGGTTTGGATGACCCAAGATGCTGCTGCAAACTTAGAATTAAGAGAAAAAACGCAGGTTGACCTCATTGAAAAGGACAAAAAATTTCATACGGTACGATTAACTTTTAATGGGGCATCACCCTATGAGTATTTTGACATGTACATAGACCCTACATCCTATATTTTAAAGGGGGTTAAATATACAGTTACCCATAAAGGATTGATGGAGGTATTTAAACTTCCGGAAGACACTAAGTTTATGGGGCCTTTATTAAAAGTGTACAAAGAATATACAGATGTAGATGGCTTGAAGCTAACAACCCGATACGATACCTATACTCCTGATGGAATATCATTTGGGATCCATACAGTGAAAGATTATAATATTAAAAAACCCTTTGATGCTTCTAAATTGAAAAAGCCAGCTAACGGTTTGGTTTATGAGCCAATTGATTGATAATTGATTGGTATCTTTTGAACAAAGAAGCAACTGATTTCAGTTGCTTCTTTGTTATATTTAGGAAATAGATAAAAAATAAGACCTATATAAAATGAAACATACACAAGGTATAATACAAATTGGAATTTATCGAAAAAGAAATAAAATACTGAGACAAAACACCTAAATCAGCCATAAACAAAGACCAGATAACAGGTTAGGCATAATTGAAAAGAGAGCGTCTAATTAATATACTCTTTTAAAAAATCATTACACCTGATTTCATCATAAATTTTTATGTCTTTTTCTTACATTTGACGTCACTAAAATAATGCTATGCTAATTAAAATTTATGGAAGTGCTGTTTTTGGGGTAGAAGCCACTACCATTATCGTAGAAGTAAATGTAGATAAAGGAATAGGTTATCATTTGGTAGGGCTTCCGGATAATGCCATAAAAGAAAGCAACTATCGTATAGCTGCAGCGCTTCAAAATAATGGATATAAAATTCCTGGGAAGAAAATTACCATTAATATGGCACCTGCCGATTTAAGGAAAGAAGGTTCTGCATATGACCTAACATTGGCGATTGGTATTCTATCAGCCTCCAAGCAGATAAAAAGGGAGAACCTCGACCGCTATATGATTATGGGAGAACTTTCCTTAGACGGGAGTCTTCAGCCTATAAAAGGGGCTTTGCCTATCGCTATTAAAGCAAGGGAGGAAGGTTTTAAAGGGTTTATTTTACCGCAACAAAATGCCAAAGAAGCTGCTATTGTGAATGATTTAGAAGTATATGGAGTAGAAAATATTACCCAAGTTATTGATTTTTTTGAGGGTAAAATACAACTGGAACAGACTCGCATTGATACCCGAAAAGAGTTTTATAAAGAATTGGATTTCCCTGAGCATGACTTTGCTGATGTAAAGGGACAAGAAAGCATAAAACGCTGTATGGAAATAGCAGCTGCAGGAGGACATAATATCATTTTAATAGGCCCTCCCGGCTCCGGGAAAACAATGTTAGCAAAGCGATTGCCAAGCATTTTGCCCCCAATGACACTGCAGGAGGCATTAGAAACCACTAAAATACACAGTGTAGTAGGGAAGGTACAAAATACGGGATTAATGGCGCAACGCCCTTTTCGGAACCCGCACCATACGATTTCAGATGTGGCATTGGTAGGAGGAGGAGCTTATCCGCAACCCGGTGAAATATCCTTGTCCCACAATGGGGTATTGTTTTTAGATGAATTGCCAGAATTTAAAAGAAGTGTGTTGGAAGTGATGCGCCAACCCCTAGAAGACCGGGAAGTGACCATTTCAAGAGCTAAGTTTGCAGTTACATATCCATCGAGTTTTATGCTGGTAGCGAGTATGAACCCTAGCCCTAGCGGTTATTTTAATGATCCCGATGCACCTGTCTCCTCTTCACCTAATGAGATGCAACGTTATTTAAGCAAAATTTCCGGACCATTATTAGACCGGATCGATATTCATATAGAAGTAACGCCAGTTCCTTTCAACAAACTCTCTGATGATAGGAGGGGAGAACCGAGTGTTGAAATCAGGAAGCGTGTTACGGCAGCACGGCACATACAAACAGGGCGGTTTAAGGAAGTAGAAAATGTGCATTACAATGCACAAATGAATACGCGACATATCCGGAAATACTGTCAGCTTAATGAAGCTTCAAAACAACTTTTAAAAGAAGCCATGGAACGTTTACAGTTATCGGCCCGTGCTTATGATCGTATTTTAAAAGTAGCGAGAACTATTGCTGATTTGGACGCAAGCCCACAAGTTAATAGTGACCATATCAGCGAAGCTATACAATACAGGAGTTTGGATCGAGAAGGATGGTTAGGATAGAAGACTAAAAAGTCCCATACCTTCTTTCAATTGCTTTTGTCCGGTAGTCAAAAATCTCTTGTAATTTTGTTTTAATGACCAAGGTATTTAATAGCGTTCCAATAATCCCCAGCGGTGGTGCATAGGTAACAATATCACTCATTAAAACACCCCCTTCTATAGGTTTTATTCTGTGCTGGTGATGCCACATTTTATAAGGGCCAATACGTTGTTCGTCTACAAAATATTCTTTCTCCCTGACATGGGTAATTTCAGTAACCCAGTTAGTTTTAATACCGATAATAGGGCTCACTTTGTAGCTTATGATCATTCCTTCATACATTTTTTCAGAAAGGTTTTTAGATGTGATGTTAAAACCCATATAATCCGGGGTAATCTCTTTGAGGTTTTCAGGAGATGAGATAAATTCCCATAGTTCATCAATAGTTGTTTTGATTTTTTGTTCTCTTTTAAGTTGAAAAAATGCCATATCATTTTTTATTTTAATTAAATCTTAAGGCTTCCGATACCACCATCTACATGAATAATTTGTCCTGTAATCCAGGAAGCTTTATCTGATAGTAAAAAAGCAGCTATTTCAGCAATATTGTTTGGATCTCCTATTTTTTTTAGTGGATGTCTTTGTGCATTCGCATGTTTTTTTTCATTATTGCCTAGAAACTTAGCAGCCAAAGGAGTATCTGTTAATGATGGGGCAATGGCATTGATACGTATTTTTGGTGCTAGCTCTGTAGCTAAGGCTTTAGTCAACCCTTCTATAGCACCTTTTGAGGTAGCCACCTGGCTATGAAAATTAAAGCCCGTTTGTACGGCAACAGTTGAGAAAAGAACGATAGAGGAATTTTCTGAAGCCTTTAGTTTTGGTAATACTTTTTGGATAACTTTTATGGCGCCAATTACCTGTAATTCAAAATCATTTATAAAATCTTTTGGGTTTATCCGGGTAAAGGGCAGTAAATTAATGCTTCCAGGACAGTATACAAGCCCATCTAATTGTTCAGGGAGGAAATCGAACGATATGGACTCATCTTTAACATCTAAAGGGTAGTATGCCATTGCAGTGCTTTTTGTTTTTATAGCATTTTTATAGTAGGTTGCATGCACATAGTGATTGGAGGACACTAGATTATGAACTAAAGCTTTGCCTATTCCGGATGAGCCACCTATAATAAGGTAATTTTTCATTACTGTAGGATGTATGTTTGCAATATCAAAATTAATATATTGTTTAGTATTTACGACTAAATATTAAACAGAATAATTAATAGAATAATAAGTAAAATCTATACTAGTTATAATGTTTGGAAGGGGAGTAATTAAAAACCACCTTTTTTAGATTTGTTATTAGGGGTTCCTTTGTTAATAGATAACAGCTGAATATTTTATTATTCAGTTAGTTTAAATGTGTAGATTTGTCCATCAAAACTACAAAAATAGAGTTCATTATTCATGTCTGTTCCAAATGAAGAGATATTTAAATTGGTATCTTCGATAAGTTGGTTTTCAGAGGTATTGCTATTGGTAGCATCAAGTCCCCAGATACGACCGGAGACGAAATCCCCATAGATATAAAACCCTTGCATTTCTGGAATAGCAATCCCCCGGTATACATACCCGCCAGTAATGGACAGGTCACCATTATTATGTGAATATTCAAAAATAGGAGTTGTTAAATCAGTCTGGTTACATGTAAGTGACTCAAAACAACGAGTACCTTCCATTGTGTTCCACCCATAGTTATTTCCATTTTCGATAATATCGATCTCTTCTATTTCACCTTGCCCTACATCTCCTGCCCATAACAATCCGGTTTGTGGGTCAAAACTCATTCGCCATGGGTTTCGCAACCCATAAGCATAAATTTCACGTCTGAAATTAGTATCGATAAATGGGTTGTCAGAAGGAATTGCATAATTAAGACCATTGTCTGATTGATCTACATTAATACGCAAAATAGCCCCCAAAAGATTGTTCAGGTTTTGCGCATTGCCTTGCGGATCCCCTGCGGAGCCACCATCACCCATAGCAATGTATAGATAGCCGTCAGAACCAAATGCCAATTGCCCACCATTGTGATTAGCAAATGGTTGCCCTACCGTTAACAAGATCGTTTCGCTTGCTGAATCGGCAATATTTTGACTTATTGAAGAAACTTGAAAACGAGAGATTACTGAGGAGTTGAAAGTAGTGTAGCAGACATAAAAGAATCCATTATTTTGATAATCAGGGTGGAATGCCATACCGAGTAACCCCATTTCATTGCTTGAAAAATTAATACGATCCTGGATATCAAGAAAGGTAGTTGCTTGCTCAGTTCCCATATTGTTTTGAAAAACACGGATTACGCCTTTTTGTTCAGCAATGAAAATCCGATCTGTATTGTCATTGGGGCTTTGAAAGTCTACAGGACGGTCAAATGATAAGTTTGGAAATGCATTAACAACGTTAACCGCAGTGCTAATAAGGGGCATTGTGTCTGAAGCACTTGAATCATCATTATTACAACTTATAGATACAAGTAAACCTATTGTGCAAATTAAAAACTTGAAATATAATTTCATGATAGGAACATTTTGGGGTTATAACGATGTTGAAATCAAAAAATATTCACATAAGATATTGATTGTTAATAATTTCTAATCGTCTTTCCATTTCTTTAGAAATGTTTTTAGTGTTTTGAAAAAAGCATCGGGTTGTTCAATAAAAGGAAAATGACCACACCTTTCAATATATGCTATTTGTGAATTTGGTATTGTACGGTGTATGCGTAAAGCAGTTTCACCTCCTAAGAAACCTTGCCTGCCCTGTATGATAAGTGTTGGTTTTTGATATATTTTTAAAGCTGGTTTCAGGTCATAATTTATTTTGCTTAGATGCCCATACATAATCGGTGCTACCAAAGCACCTTGAGGCTCATATTTGAAATTCATCATTATTTTTCGCATGTCTGCCTTATTATATAATCGAGATGGCAAAAGTGATCTGTATGTTTCATATGCAGCACGTTCTGGATTTTTAGCTTTGATAATAGAGTCTTGCCAGAAGTTAATATTATCTAAATCTTCCTGATCATATCGTAGATTATCAGCTAGGTACTTTGTATAGTGGAGATCAATCCCTAATGACCCAATGACTATCAGCCCTGAAATATTACCAGGATATTTTGCAGTTACTGCCATAGCCAATCCACCCCCCCATGAATGGCCCAATACAATCCATTCATCAATACCAAGAGCAAGCCGAACATTGTTAATGTCTTCCACATAGTTATCTAGTGTAATGGTCTGTTCGTTTACTTCTTTTAATAACGATTTCCCTGTTCCCCGTTGGTCAATTAAAATTACCTGAAAGGAATCTTTTAATTCTTCTACAATAGGCATTAATGCACTACTAGAGACTCCAGGTCCACCGCTTAACAAAGCAATGGGATACCCATTTCCATATACTCGATAATGAATAGACACATCTTTTGAAGTAGTATAACCACTATCTTGGGCAAATACATTAAATGTTATACTTGAAATAAAAAGTACAATGCTAAATTGGAGCAAAAAGGGTAATTTTTTCATAGTAGGAATAATTATTAATTCGATAGATATTTTTCAGGAATTGGGTTTTCTGTGGTTTCTTGCGCCCAGTATATGTTCACAATCCACCACCGGGTACCATCATTTAATAGTTGAATGCTATTGATACCTCTCATAAAAGGCGCTTCATCAGTTTTACTGTGAAAGGTTTCATAGGTACTAAAAACTTGTGCAATATTCCCAAATATATCTATTGCTTTGAAAAGCTCTTTTTCATAGAAACCATTTTCTATAAGGTACTTTCCGGAAGTACTGATATAGTCATCTACTGTCATATACCTGACTTGGTAATTACCCTCTTTATTTTTTCCTGAAGGAATAAGCTTTGCATCCGGTTTAAAGAGATATCGAAACAACTCCCAATTACGCTCCTCTCCTTTTTCACCTGAAATAACTGCATAGAGTGTTTCTATGGTGCTATCTATTGTCTGTACTTTAGGTATAAATTTTTCATTGGGATTTTGTGCATGTATTGTTGTAATAAAGAATAGCAATAAAATAGGTAGTTGTTGGCATTTCATATCATCAAAGTTATTTTAAAGAACTAAAAATAGGGAAAAGTTTTGAGGAACAACAAAACATGCATCATTAAAGATAAAAATATTGTTTAAGGCTATTCATATGCCATAATTGTATATATAAATCATAATTATATAACTTATCTTGCAATTTCTAGATTATTAAATGATTTTGATAAATGCGGATACTTAAAAATATAGGCCCAGGCACACTAGTAGCAGCAGCTTTTATTGGTCCTGGTACAGTAACGGTATGTACGATAGCTGGCGTTCAATTTGGCTATTCATTGTTATGGGCCATGGTATTATCTGTAATAGCTACCATTGTTTTACAAGAGATGTCCGCTCGTATTGGTATTATCACTCAAAAAGGACTGGCTACGGTTATAAAAGAGGAATTAAAAGTACCTATATGGCAAAAACTGGCCATGTTTCTTATTCTCATAGCAATTGTTTTGGGCAATGCAGCATATGAAGCCGGAAATATAGGAGGAGCTTCGTTGGGCTTAGAGGCCATTTTTGGACAACCCGCATGGAGCTACTACCCATTATTAATAGGATTAGTGGCTTTTTTATTGCTTTATCTGGGAAATTATAAGCTCATTGAAAGGAGTTTAGTTTTGCTTGTCATAATTATGAGCATTTCTTTTTTAATTACAGCAATTATTACAAAACCTGATATAACAGCAATATTAAAAGGAATGGCGATCCCTTCTTTTCCTGAGGATAGCTTATTTACAATTATTGCTTTAATAGGGACTACAGTGGTGCCTTATAATTTGTTTTTACACACATCGCTTGTCAAAGAAAAATGGCACTTAGAAAAAGACTTGAAAGCTGCTCGTAAGGATACATACCTTTCAGTATCGTTAGGAGGAATTGTATCGATTGCCATTATTATTTCAGCAGCTTCAGTAAATTCAGGTAATGTAACCGGAATTACAGACCTTGTACAAGGGTTAAAACCCCTCTATGGGGATATGGCAATCTATTTTTTAGGTGTGGGTATGTTTGCTGCGGGAGTCACATCAGCAATAACTGCGCCTCTAGCCGCAGCTTATGTAGCTGCCAGTTGCTTTAATTGGAAGGTTGGGATGAAAGGTTTGCGATTTCGTTTAGTTTGGGCATTCATTCTTTTCCTTGGAATTTTCTTTTTATCTTTTGACATAAAACCAATTGTGATTATTCAGTTTGCACAAGTGGCCAATGGAATTTTGTTACCTGTAATAGCTGTTTTTTTAATATGGATAGTTAATAAAAGAGCAGTTATGAAAAATTATAGAAATACCCTATTACAAAATGGCATTTCTGTTTTTGTTGTTGGAGTAGCGTTGATTTTGAGCATACGTAGTATCTTAAAAGTTATCGGATACCTTTAATGAATTTAAAAAAAGTTGATATTAACTGTGATGTCGGGGAGGGAATTGACAATGAAGCATTGTTATTTCCCTATATCCATACATGTAATATTGCTTGTGGGGGACATGCAGGAGACGAAGGAACAATCCGAAAAATTGCTAGACTTGCCAAGCAATATCATTTGAATATTGGAGCGCACCCGTCATATCCTGATAAAGAATATTTTGGCAGAAAAGTGTTATTGATCAGCAATGACGAACTTACCGCAACTATCAGCTCTCAATTAGAATTGTTCGGCAGGGTAACTGAAGAAGAAAAAGCTTCTTTTTATCATGTGAAACCTCACGGAGCATTATACAATCAAGCAGCAATAGATGAAAAAGTAGCAAAATGTATTGTAGCTGCGGTTAAAGCATTAAAAAAGCAAGTAAAACTTATTGCCCCTTTCAATTCAGTGATCGCTAATTTGGCTATTAAAAATAGTATAGAAGTGATATATGAAGCTTTTGCCGACCGAAACTATAATAATGACCTAAGCTTAGTTTCGAGAACCCAACAAAATGCGATCATATACAACCCAAAAGAAATATTAGAACAGATACTCATAATGCTCAACGAGGCAAAAGTAAAAACTGTTTCAGGAGAGAAAGTATCCATAAAAGCAACTACATATTGTATTCATGGTGATAATCCAAAAGTAGTTGAAATACTCAAAACCCTATCTAAAGAACTTCCAAAACACGGATATACTATCTGAGATGAAATTTGAATTGACCTATAAAAAGTTTGGAAGACAAGCAATCTTAATTGAATGGCCAAATCGTATTGATAGAGAGATTTTGTATGACATTATCCAATACAAAAAACACCTTCAGAATATTTATAGAACAGTCGATTTAGAATTTGTATCAGCATACAATTCACTAACAATAATAACCAGAAAGAAACAATTTGACCAAGAGAAGCAGATAAAAGAATTTCAGGCTGCCTATGAAGAGCAGCCAAAAGGGACAAAACAAAAAATAACATTATGGAAGATCCCGGTTTGTTATGAAACAGGACATGGTATGGATATGGAACGGCTATGTGAGCGCAAACAACTTTCAAGGTCAGACATAATAAGACTTCATACAAAAAATAATTATACAGTATATGGAATAGGCTTTTTACCCGGATTTATGTACTTAGGTGGCTTAGTGGAAGCGTTACATACTCCGCGCCTCGAAACCCCCAGATTAAAAGTTCCAAAAGGAGCAGTCGCTATTGGAGGGAGTCAAACAGGTATCTATCCTCAAGAATCTCCCGGAGGTTGGAACATTATAGGACGCACACCTATACCATTGTTTAATACCTCTAAAAACCCTCCGTGTTTTGTGCAAGTGGGGGATAGTATAAAATTTTATAGTGTATCAAAACCGGAGTATGATTTATTAACGGTACAACTGGCAACAGGTGTATTCTCATTGCAAAAAGAAGAAATAAAGTGGTAAGAGTTATAAATCCAGGCTTTTATACAACCATTCAAGATCGTGGGCGATATGGATATCGTCATTTTGGTGTGCCGGTATCTGGGGCTATGGATAAGATTTCATTTGATTTAGCAAATCAGCTGCTGAGTAATGATGTGAATGCTGCGGTTATGGAAATAACCATGAGCGGCCCTGAACTTCACTTTTTAACCCATACATATATTACTATCACCGGGGCATTGATGTCTCCAGTTCTTAATGGAACCAATATAATTAATAATGAAGTTTATAAAGTAAACCCGGGAGATGTATTGACTTTTGGAAAACTTATAAAGGGATATAGAACTTATTTAGGACTAAAAAATGGATTTATGACAGAGAATGTTTTAGAAAGTCGTTCCTATATTAAATGCATAACCCATTCTGATAGTATTAAAAAAGGACAAGAAATACATATTGCGACTATTGATTCATTTCAAAAACCTAGCGGAACCCTCAAAAAGAGGAGGCCACTTTTATCTGAAGAGTTAATACATGTATATAAAGGACCTGAATATTATCAACTATCAGATAAGCAATTAGAAGAACTCTTCTCAAAACCATTCCATATAGCTAACGAAAACAACCGTATGGGCTATCAGTTGAAAGAACCTATCATGCCTCACACAAAAACTATGATAACATCAGTCGTACTACCAGGAACAGTACAACTTACACCTTCCGGAAAATTAATTATTTTGATGAGGGATGGACAGACAACAGGAGGCTATCCACGTATCTTGCAATTATCAGAAGAAGCCATTTCTGTTTTGGCACAGAAAAAAGTAAATGATATGATATCCTTTAAACTAGAAAAATATTAAACTAATTTATAAACTTCCTCAAAAGGTACTCGATATCGTTCCGTATAAATCCCTTTTTCATCGCGAATGCCACATCCAATAACCATATTGATCTCGGCCCCCATTGGCAAACCAAGTATTTTTTTTACCCGCAGTGTATCACTTCCTTCCATAGGGCAGGTATCATACCCGATTGCTGCCATACTGATCATAAAATTTTGAGCGGCCAACCCGGCACTTTTATGTGCTACAATACGCATATCGCTAGTGCGTACTTGTCGGTATACAGGTTTAAAAACACCTATTAGGTTAAACACAATGTATTTTAACCACCCTAAAACCCCTAAAAAATCAAAATAAACAGTGGGTATAAGCTTGGTATAGTAGTTAATAGCGAACTTCTCCCTTTTGGTATAAGCACTTTCAGGTTTATTGCCCATTAATTTTCTTAAGTAACCTGCATTGAAACGAGCCCTTTTCTTCCATAGGTCTTTTCGACTGACAACTACTACCAACTGCTTTGCTGTTTTAGCTGCATTTTGCCCTAGGCAAGCTGTTGTCATTTTTTCTAAGGTTTCTGTATTGGTTATATGATAAAATTCCCAAAGTTGTAAGTTGCTGCTTGTAGGTGCCAGCACTGCATTCTGGATACATGCTTTTACTTTTTGAGTAGCTATTTCATCTGGTTTAAAAATCCTTACAGAACGTCTGTATTGTATAGCTTCAGAAACTGTTTTTTCCATTAAAATAAGTGTTTTATTTTTTTTGCGAGATTTATTTTTTTGGCATAAGGGGCATATCGGATAGGGATATCTATCCAGGTACCCCGTTTTACGACTGATTTTTTGTGTGAGAAAATATCAAAACTCAATTTTCCGTGATAGGCCCCAATACCACTATGCCCAACTCCTCCAAAAGGCATACGTTTGTTGACAATATGAACAATTGTGTCATTGATAGCACCACCTCCAAAGGCATATTTTTTAATTAATTTTTTAGCAAAGGAATTCTTTTTAGAGAATACATATAATGACAAAGGTTTGTCATAATGTGAAATAATGAGATCTATCGCTGTAATCTCTTCATATGGAATAACAGGAAGTATGGGTCCGAAAATCTCATCTTTCATAACTTCTGAATCCAAACTCGGATTATCTACGATAGTAGGAGCAATATATAGATCTTCTTTATCAACGATTCCGCCAACAGGAGTTTCTTCTCCTTTTAGCATAATAGCTAATCGATCAAAATTCTTTTCATTAACAATGCGAGGATAATCTGGAGAAACTTGAGGGTTTTCTCCATAAGCAGCCTGTATCTCATTCTGCATGGCTTCTATGAAAGGTTCTTTTATTTTAGAACGAATCAAAATGTAATCGGGAGCAATGCATGTTTGTCCGCCATTTAAAAATTTTCCCCATACGATACGTTTTGCAGTAAGTTTTATATTTACGGTCTCATCAATGATACACGGGTTTTTACCTCCAAGCTCAAGTGTTACAGGTGTTAGATGTTCTGCAGCAGCTTTATAGATAATTTTTCCTACGCCGACACTACCCGTAAAAAAGATATAACCCCATTTCTCTTTTAGTAAAGCCTGGGAGGTTTCTACCCCACCTTCTACAACTGTTACATGGTTTTGATCAAAAACAGTAGCAACAATTTCGGTAATTATTTTAGAAGTGTGTGGCGTCAATTCCGATGGTTTTAAGACAACGGTGTTTCCGGCAGCTACAGCACCAATTAATGGAGCAATAGCTAATTGAAAAGGGTAATTCCATGGAGCTATAATAAGAACCGTCCCACGAGGCTCACTATATATAACATCAGAAGAGGGAAAATTGGCTAAAGAAGGCCATATTGATTTCGGTTTTGCCCAACTTCGAGTTTTTTTTATTGCTGTAGAAAGTTCGGCCAACACAAATTGCGTTTCACTTAGCAACGATTCAAATACCGGTTTTTTAAAATCAGCATATAAAGCATTACAGATAGCCTGTTCTTTTGCAATTATCTCAGCTTTTAATTTTTTGAGTGTCGCTACTCTGTAACTTACATCATAGGATGTCCGTGTGTTGAAAAACTTATGTTGTTTATTAATTATATCGTTAATTGCTGAACCCATTAGGAATAGATTTATTTTTTCAATTTAATAATAATCATAAACATTACACTATTAAACTACTGAAAAACAAAAAATGTTCTGCTGAATTATACACAAGCATCCCAAACAGGGTCTGATGGTGGTGGTGCAACGACTATCATATTTTCTTTTTTTACAGGATGAATAAACTCTAATTTTCGAGCATGTAAATGAATACCACCATTTTTATTACTTCGGTCAAAACCGTATTTTAAATCACCTTTTATTGGTGAACCTATGGAGGCCAGTTGTGTGCGGATTTGATGGTGTCGTCCTGTATGTAAGTCAACTTCCAATAAAAAATAAGTATCCAGTTTTTTGACAATACGATAATTCATTATGGCTTTTTTACTATCAGGAACTTCTTTAGGGAAAGCTCTCGAAGTATTATTTTTTGGATTTTTTTTAAGCCAATGGGTAAGTGTTGCTGTTTCTTTCTCTGGTTTATTTTTTACCACTGCCCAATATGTTTTTTTAGTTTCACGTTCTTTAAATAATTTGTTTAATCGAGACAAAGCTTTTGAAGTTTTCGCGAAAACTACAACCCCTGAAGTAGGTCGATCCAATCGATGTGCAATTCCTAAATACACATTCCCCGGTTTCGCACATTTCTTCTTAATATATTCTTTAACGATTTCACTCAGAGGCATATCCCCGGTTTTATCACCTTGTACAATATCTCCAGTTCGCTTATTGATAATTATCAGGTGATTATCCTCATAAAGTATATGCAAATTTTCACTTGTGGAACGCATTTATATATTGGTTTTTATAGAAAGAAAAGAATTGTATAATGAGATTCAATACTGCTCATCCTCATTAGGAAAATCAACTTTTTTGACATCAGAAACGTATTGGGATATAGCAGTTGTCATGTCTTCATAGAGGTTCATATAGCGCCTTAAAAATCTAGGATTAAACTCGTGTGTCATTCCTAAAAGATCATGTAGCACCAAAACTTGCCCGTCAGCATGTTTTCCTGCACCAATACCAATAGTAGGGATAGAAATGCTTTCGGAAACATTTTTGGTCAATTGAGCGGGGATTTTTTCCAAAACAACACCAAAACAGCCTATTTTTTCAAGCATTTCAGCATCTTGCATAAGCTTTTCAGCTTCTTCTTCTTCTTTTGCCCGTACTGTATAAGTTCCAAATTTATAGATGGATTGAGGCGTTAATCCTAAATGTCCCATTACCGGGATTCCGGCATTTAAAATACGTTTAATGGACTCTTTCACTTCTTTTCCTCCTTCCACTTTTACAGCGTGTGCACCACTCTCTTTCATAATCCGTATAGCAGACCGCAATGCTTCTTTAGGATCTGATTGATAACTTCCAAAAGGTAAGTCAACCACGATCAATGCTCTAGAGACAGCTCTTACTACAGACGAAGCATGATATATCA
Organism: Leptobacterium meishanense; assembly: GCF_037645805.1. NCBI lineage: Bacteria > Pseudomonadati > Bacteroidota > Flavobacteriia > Flavobacteriales > Flavobacteriaceae > Leptobacterium > Leptobacterium meishanense. Next base: position 337,981 of record NZ_JBBEXE010000001.1, on the reverse strand, counting down.
TTTGATCCAATGTAATAGGAAGGGTTGTTTCATGCCCTGCCATCACATTACTTGCTGAATCACCTACTAAAATAACATCTATTCCTGCACCATCTACTATTTTAGCCATTGTATAGTCATATGCAGTAAGCATGGAGATTTTTTCCTTGTGCCGCTTCATCTCAACAAGGGATTTTACGGTAACTCTTTTATACTCTTTTTTTGCAGTTGACATACTTAGTGATTTTTATTGGGTTATAAAAATAAAGAGAATTGTTAAACTTCTCTTTAAAAGTGCTTATAAATGCTATTTACTCGATATCTTTATCAAAAATTTTATGACATGGTAAGGGTTATCACATTTCTATTTCTCTTAATTTGTTCTTTTGTTTTTGGTCAAAACTCAGAAGAAGCTGAAGTAAAAGTAACTATTAATCACTTTTTTGAAGGCTTTCACAAGCAGGATTCTTTAATGATAAAGGAAGTAATGGGAGAGACCCCCACCATGCAATCTGTGGGAGTTACTAAAGAAAAAGAACCTTTTATGCGATCACAAGATTTTTCAGAATTTTTAAAATCTATTGTGTCCATTCCAAAAGATAAGAATTTCCAAGAGAAATTATTGGATTACAAAATTCAAGTAGATGGGAATATGGCACATGCATGGACACCTTATGAGTTTTGGTTTGATGGTGCTTTTAGCCATTGTGGGGTTAATTCTTTTCAATTATTTAAAGCTAAAGATGGTTGGAAGATAGTCTCCATAATGGACACACGCCACCGAGAAGGGTGTGGAAAATAGTGACAATCTAATTTTCTATATAAATTGACAACCTCACAGATTTTAAAACCTGTGAGGTTTGTTTTTTTATATGCAATTAAAAATGACAGCTTGTCATGTTTTTTCCTCATGGCATAATGATTGACCTATCCATTCCAGTATTTAAAACGAATTTTCAACACAATAATATAAAGACAATGAGTAAAATTATCGGAATCGATTTGGGAACCACTAATTCATGCGTTTCTGTAATGGAAGGAAATGAGCCGGTAGTAATCCCAAACGCAGAAGGAAAGAGAACAACCCCCTCAGTAATTGCATTTGTGGAAGGTGGTGAGATAAAAGTTGGCGACCCTGCAAAACGCCAGGCAGTGACCAACCCACAGAAAACCATTTCTTCCATTAAACGTTTTATGGGGAATAAATTTTCTGAATCTAAGAAGGAAGCAGAACGTGTTCCTTATAAAGTAGTAAAAGGAGACAATGACACCCCCCGTGTTGATATAGATGGACGTTTATACACTCCCCAAGAACTATCAGCTATGATTCTTCAGAAAATGAAAAAAACTGCTGAAGATTATCTTGGACAATCGGTAAGCGAAGCTGTTATTACGGTCCCTGCATATTTTAATGACTCACAACGACAAGCAACAAAAGAAGCAGGAGAAATAGCAGGATTAAAGGTACAACGTATCATTAACGAGCCTACTGCTGCTGCATTGGCTTATGGGCTTGATAAGAAAAGCACTGACCAAAAGATAGTTGTATTTGACTTTGGTGGAGGTACACATGATGTATCTATATTAGAATTAGGGGATGGTGTATTCGAAGTGTTAGCTACTGATGGCGATACCCATCTTGGAGGAGATGATGTAGACGAGAAAATTATCAATTGGCTAGCAGAAGAATTTAAATCAGAAGAGGATATGGATCTTAGAAAAGATCCTATGGCACTTCAGCGATTAAAAGAAGCTGCTGAAAAAGCAAAAATTGAGCTGTCTTCCTCTACACAAACAGAAATTAATTTACCTTACGTAACAGCTACTGCTAGTGGTCCAAAGCATTTAGTAAGGACACTTTCAAGAGCTAAGTTTGAACAGCTTATTGAAGACCTGGTAAAAAGAACTATAAAACCATGTGAAACAGCGCTTAAGAGCGCAGGATTATCGAAAAGTGATATTGATGAAATTATCTTGGTAGGAGGTTCTACCAGAATCCCTGCTGTTCAAGAAGCTGTGGAGAAGTTTTTTGGCAAGAAGCCTTCAAAAGGGGTAAACCCTGATGAAGTAGTAGCTGTTGGAGCTGCTATTCAGGGAGGTGTTTTAACAGGAGATGTTAAAGATGTATTATTATTAGATGTCACACCACTTTCCCTGGGTATTGAAACCATGGGAGGTGTTATGACGAAGCTTATTGAAGCCAATACGACCATCCCGACGAAAAAATCACAAGTGTTTTCAACAGCTGCAGATAACCAGCCTTCTGTTGAGATCCATGTACTACAGGGAGAACGTCCTATGGCAACAGACAATAAAACAATTGGCCGCTTCCATCTAGATGGTATACCTCCTGCACCGAGAGGAACACCTCAGATTGAGGTTACATTTGATATTGATGCCAATGGAATCATTCATGTAACAGCTGCAGATAAAGCTACCGGAAAATCGCAAGACATTCGTATAGAAGCCTCATCAGGGCTTACTGAAGAAGAAATCGAAAAGATGAAACGTGAAGCTGAGGCCAATGCAGAGGCTGATAAAAAAGCAAAAGAAAAAGTAGATAAACTGAATGAAGCAGATACCATGATTTTCCAAACAGAAAAACAATTAAGTGAGTTTGGTGATAAATTGTCTGAAGACAAGAAAAAACCAATTCAAGATGCTTTGGAAGAGCTTAAGAAAGCGTATGAAACAAAAGAGCTAGATACCATTCAGCCAGCTTTAGACAAGATTAATGAAACGTGGAAAGCAGCTTCCGAAGAACTGTACAAAGCGCAGGCAGAAGCACAGCAAAACGGTGCTGCCTCAGAACCTGAAGGAAGTGCCGGAGACGGTGCTAAAGAAGGAGATGATGTACAAGACGTTGATTTTGAAGAAGTAAAATAGTGTCTTAACTAAGCTATAAAAGAAAAGCCTCACAGGTTTTAATACCTGTGAGGCTTTTATATACTATTAACTGGGTATTTGTATTTTTACATTACAAATAAATCGCATGATATTTGATAAACAAAAAGCACTTGCATATTGTAATTCCATTTGTGAAAATACACTAATGGAAACCCTCGATATAGAGTATATAGACATAGGAGAAAACTTTTTAATTGCCAGAATGCCTGTTACATCTAAGGTTTATCAACCAGATGGTGTTTTGCATGGAGGAGCAACTGTAGCATTGGCGGAAAGTGTTGGGAGTGCGGCATCGTATGTATTGCTTAACTCAGAAGAGTATTACGTTCGGGGTATAGAAATAGCAGCCAACCATGTAAAAAGCATCAAAGAAGGTTGGGTATATGCTAAAGCGACTATTATACATAAAGGCCGAACTACACAGTTATGGGAAATAAAAATAACTGATAAAGATGCCAACCTTATATCACTTTGCAAACTAACTACGATTGCTTTACCCAAAAAAAGTGGTAAATGATGTCTGATCTTGATTTTTATAGAGCAATTGAAAAACAGTTAGAGACTTCGCTCCCTTTTGTAATTTACAGAGAACCGGGTCAACTTACTATAAAAGCCATACTTCAGAAAGACAATAAACTAAACCTTGTTAAAAGTTTTTTAGAAACAGGTTTTGTATTTGCTCCATTTGATAATCAACACAAGACGGTTTTAATCATACCGGATAATACGATTGAAACAGTTTTAGCTATAAAACCTGAAAAAATTTTAAAAACCAGAAAACATTCTTTCGACGAAAGTGATTGTAAAAAACACCTTCAATTGGTAAAAAAAGGAATAACAGCAATTCAAAATGGAAGCCTAAAAAAAGTAGTATTATCTAGGAAAGAACAATTGCATAACATAGCACATAACCCAATAGATATTGTAAAACGCCTTTTGACCACATATCCAAATGCTTTTGTTTATTTGTGGCACCACCCGAAAGTAGGTATGTGGACGGGGGCTACTCCTGAAGTGTTATTAAAGACCAACGACAGTACGTTTGAGACGATGGCTTTGGCAGGTACTAAATTATATAGTAAAGGAAAAGAAGCAGTATGGGGCAAAAAGGAACAAGAAGAACAACAGATAGTTACGGACACCATTGTTAAAAATCTTGAAAAAAAAGTAATTACGATAAATTTATCAGATATCCACACGTATAAAGCAGGGAGTTTACTTCACTTGCGGACCCTTATTAAGGGAACATTGCAAAATAAAAAACTTAAGGTATTAATTGAAACTTTGCACCCTACACCAGCAATTTGTGGGTTTCCAAAGGAAGAAGCTAAACGATTCATAGATAAAAACGAAGGTTATGACCGAACCTACTATACGGGATTTTTGGGACCACTAAATATGGATAAAGGAATAGCAGCTTTTTATGTAAACCTTCGGTGTATGCAAATAGAGGGCAGTAAAATAACTCTTTATATTGGAGGTGGAATTACAATAGAATCTGATCCTCAAAGTGAGTGGGAGGAGACAATAAATAAAGCACAAACGATGCTAAGTGTTCTTTGACCAAAAAAATCTAATGTTATGCCAACCCATCTTTAATCCGTATTTTTGTACAAAGAAAAACGACGGTATCACAATACATGAAATATCCTAAAATACTACTTGCTCAAACGGTTGTTGAGTTATGTAAGCTAAAAGGCATTGAACATATTGTTATTTCACCAGGCAGCCGGAATGCCCCTTTAATTATAGGTTTTACAGAAGCCCCTTTTTTTAAGACATATAGTATCGTAGATGAGCGCTGTGCCGGTTTTTTTGGATTGGGAATTGCACAACAAACCCGAAAACCGATAGCATTGGTTTGTACTTCAGGGTCAGCATTGCTGAATTATTACCCGGCTATTGCAGAAGCATTTTATAGTGATATCCCGATGGTTATAATCACTGCAGATCGCCCAATTAATAAAATAGATATAGGAGATGGACAAACAATACGACAACCTGATGTGTTTTCCAATCATATTTTATATTCGGGAAACTTAAAAGAAAGTATTGATGCTCAAATTCATAATGAAAAGATTATAAATGAGGCACTAAATAAAGCTAAAGTTGAAAAAGGGCCGGTACATATTAATGTTCCTTTTGAGGAGCCGTTATACGAAATAGTGGAAAACTCAAAAATAGCCCCTAAAATAATTGAACCGGACAGTTTAGATAATGAGGTATTGAAAGAAGATACAACCCATTTTGTAAAAGCATGGAATGCTTCTAATAAAAAGATGGTGCTGGTGGGTAGTAGTTATCCCGGATCCATAGCAAAATCGACTATAGATTTTTTAGTGAATGACACTTCAGTAAATGTTTTTACAGAGACGACTTCAAATACACACGGTGAAAACTTTTTTCCCGGGATTGATAAGATAATTGCCCCCATAGAAAAGAATACTGAGGAAATTGCCGAATTACAACCGGATATACTCATTACATTTGGAGGAATGATAGTCTCAAAAAAGATAAAAGCGTTCTTAAGAAGCTATCAACCTCAATATCATTTTCATATTGATAAAAAAAAAGCGTATGACACCTATTTTTGTTTGACAACCCATTTCAAAACAACCCCTGATAAGTTCTTTCAGGAAATAATTCCGGATCTAAAAAAAGTAAAAAGCGACTACCATAATAAATGGACAGCTATAAAAAAAAAGAGAGAAAAGAAACATTGTGAATACCTTGATAAAATTCCCTTTACTGACCTAAAAGCCTATGATATTGTATTTAAAACAATTCCTGAAAATTATTGTCTACAACTAAGTAATAGTTCAACGATACGCTATTCCCAACTTTTTAATTTAGATACTACAATCAAAGTGTTTTGTAATAGAGGAACTAGCGGTATAGAAGGTAGTACTTCTACGGCTGTTGGAGCAGCTGTGGAAAACAATACCCCAACAATATTAATAACTGGAGACCTTAGTTTTTTCTACGACAGTAATGGCTTGTGGAATCAATACATCCCCAAAAGCTTTAGGATTATTGTGTTTAATAACTCGGGAGGGGGGATTTTCAGAATTCTCCCAGGGACTAAAAACACTAATAATTTTGATACCTATTTTGAAACAAAGCATGCACTTTCTGCCAAGCAATTATGTGATATGTACAAAATTCAGTATATGACTGCCAAAAATGAAGAAAGTTTGCAGAAACAGCTAAAAGCTTTCTATAAAAAGGCTGATCAACCAAAGCTATTAGAAATCTTTACCCCAAGAACAGTAAATGATAAAGTATTACTAAACTATTTTCAATACCTTAAATGATACACATAGGCCACTATAATACATTAGAAATATTAAGAGAAACTGCACCCGGCTTATTTCTAGGGGATGATGAGTATAATGAAATTCTTCTCCCTAATAAATATATTCCTCAAAGTTATGAAATAGGAGAACATATTACTGTGTTTTGCTATCTAGACCATGCAGAACGCCCTGTAGCAACAACTTTAGAGCCGTACATTGAACTAGACAGGTTTGCACTATTAAAAGCAGTTGAGGTAAATAATATTGGAGCTTTTATGGATTGGGGCTTAGAGAAACACTTGTTGGTGCCTTATAAAGAACAAGCAGTCAAAATGACCCAAGGAAAATGGTATTTAATATATTGTTATTTGGATGAAAAAACAGGAAGATTAGTTGGTTCAAGCAAGACAAATCAATTTATTAACAATGAGGAACTGACTGTTTCTGAAAAAGAAAAAGTAAACCTGATTGTTTCCAGGCATACCGATATGGGCATAGAAGTTATTATCAACCAAAAGCACAAAGGGCTGGTATATAAAGATGAACTATACGAAAAAGTAAGTTTAGGCCAAACGTTAACAGGCTATGTCAAAAAAATAAGGGACGATCATAAAATTGATGTCACGTTAAAGGCATTGGGAAAAGCCATTATAACAAACGCTGCTGAGAAGATATTAAGGGAATTAAAACATCATAAAGGATTTTTGCCCTTGCATGATAAGAGCGATCCTGATGTTATTCGGGATGTATTATTGATGAGCAAAAAAGACTTTAAAAAAGGGATAGGGACACTCTACAAACAAAAATTGATTACCATAAAAGATAATGGGGTTTATCTTAACTAGATTATGAGTTATCATATATAAGAAAATAAGTTGTAATGATATTGAAAAGCAGATTTTTTCTCCCATTGTTATTCTTTGTAAGCACAATTGTCCAAATTGGATTTTCACAGAATGTTTTGTTTTTGGGGAATAGCTTAACGTATACAAATGATCTCCCCTCTATTCTTGAATACATTGCTAAGGAAAACAATATTTCACTTCATTCTAAATGTTTATGCTATCCGAATTATGCACTGGAAGACCATTGGAATGATGGGGAATTTCAAAAAATAATAACCGGCAAAAAATACAATTATGTAATTTTTCAACAGGGACCTTCCTCTCAACAGGAAGGACGTCAGATGTTATTTGAATATGGCGCAAAAATAACTACACTATCTAAACAAAATAATGCTGAGTCAGCCTATTTCATGGTATGGCCATCCAGAAAACATTATAGCACATTTAACGGTGTAATTAAAAACTATATGGAAGCAGCAAAAGCAAACGAGGCATTGTTGATACCTGTTGGGACTATATGGAAGGAATATCAGGAAGGCGAATATAATGGCAGTTTGTATAGCAGAGATCTTTTCCATCCGTCATCCACAGGCAGTTTTATGGCTGCACTAACCATTTTTCATATATTATTTCCTGATAAAACCCTTACCGATTTAGACTATGGTCGCTACAAAAAATGGGTAAAAAACACAGAAGATTTTAAAACTATAATAGCATTAGTAATTAAAAACCGGTAATTGATTATTTTCATAGATAAAAATTAACCTTCTTTAAACTTAATAAATATAAGGAGTCGAAAAGATGGCACAGCTTTTGTCTAAATAGCAATGAGTAACATAAAAACGGAAAAAACTATGAAACTTACAATCGCTCTCTTATTAATAATCCCATCATTTATTGGGAATGGTGAAATTGTAAAAAGTCACGAAAAAGAAATATGGGAACAGAAAGATTTTCAAAATCCATATACCTTAATTGATAATGAAGATTATTTAATTCTCAGCACAAAAAAAGGCGAGGTTAAGATAATTGACGAATATGATAATATAGCTAACTATCCGGGTTATGAAGTGATTACCTATTATGATGAAGATACCATCATAGGAAAGTCAGTAGTAAGGGAAGATCTTGAAATATATAGAAAATACAACCCTAAAAAATCATTTGATGATTATAAAGTGCCTGTTTACGAAGGAGAATTAGCGGATCCTGATTTCGGAACCAATCCTTGGGCAAGTATGTTTTCCAGTCGGATAGAAGAAGCATGTAAAGGAGGGATAAATTTTGCAGGACATTATACATTAGCAATGTGGGGCTGTGGGACTTCATGTCAACAAGCAATGATAGTGGACAGAAAAACAGGGAAAATATACGATGCAGTCACTACTTCCTTTGGTATTGATTATAGAAAAGACAGTAAACTATTGATCAGTAATGTAGGGGCAATAGATACAGAAACTGGTTTAATAGAAGTATGCAGCTACTGTGAAGTTTTACATAAGGTATGGGTAGTAGACAGGTTCATTAGTAATACTTCATATTAGTTATTAAAGCAGCTATTATTTAAGTCTTTTTACATTAAATAAACAAAAATTAGCTACATATTCCCTGATATCTTATTTTTGTGTAAAATTCACAAAAACATGAATCAACGAACCTGGGAAACCATCAAAGAATATTCAGATATTAAATTTGAATTTTTCGAAGGAATTGCAAAGATAACAATCAATCGCCCCAGAGTGTATAATGCGTTTCGTCCTGAGACCAATATACAGATGTTGGAAGCTATGGATATATGTAGAGAGCGTACGGATATTGATGTAGTGGTTTTTACGGGTGAAGGAGACAAAGCATTCTGTAGCGGAGGTGATCAAAATGTAAAAGGTACTGGTGGTTATATAGGAGAAGATGGTGTTCCGCGGTTGAATGTATTAGACCTTCATAAAAAAATAAGAGAAATCCCTAAGCCGGTTATTGCGATGGTAAATGGATATGCAATAGGAGGAGGCCATGTGCTTCATGTAGTATGTGACCTTACTATTGCAAGTGAAAATGCCATTTTTGGACAAACAGGCCCTAAAGTAGGTAGTTTTGACGGAGGCTTTGGCTCTTCATACCTAGCACGTCATGTAGGACAGAAAAAAGCCCGCGAGATATGGTTTTTATGCCAGCAATATACAGCACAGGAAGCATTAAATATGGGCTTAGTAAATAAAGTAGTACCATTAGATAGATTAGAAGAAACTGTAGTAGAGTGGTGCAAAATGATACAAAAACGCTCTCCATTAGCCTTACGGATGATAAAACGTTGCCTAAATGCAGAGTTAGATGGTCAACATGGGCTTATGCAGCTTGCAGGAGATGCAACACTCATGTACTATCTGATGGATGAAGCACAAGAAGGAAAGAATGCTTTTCTGGAAAAACGAGATCCGAATTTCAAACAATACCCTAAATTTCCCTAAAAACTAAAATTATGCCATACATTGAAGAAAACGATTTAGTCGAACTGCACAAAAAAATAGATAAATCAGAAGCAACCAATCATAAGCTTCAAGATCAAATAAAGATAAAAAACAGAGAAATTTCCAAATGGCTACAACAACGAAATATATTTGCTATTGTAGCAAGTGTACTATTGTTGATTGTTATTGGTTTGTTTGTGTCCTTTTTTATAGGAGATGGAAATATAATGAATGGATTTGAGACTTCTGGAGTTGATGATACAAAAACAGTTTCGAATGATAGCATTCAAATATTACAAAACAAAATAACAATCTTAGAAGAAGAAAATACACGTTTAAGCGAAGTTAAAGAATTTTATTTGGCTAAAAACCTTCTTGAAAATCAAAAAATATATGTGGTACAGATAGGAGCTTTTGAAGAACGGAATTTTTCTCTAATGCCAAAATCATTGACCAATACACAAGTCGTAAAAAACAATAATTTTTACTCCTTTTCTTTAGGAAGTTTTGAAACCTTAAAAGAAGCACAAACTTTTCGTAAAGAAGTCGTTTCCTTAGGATTTAGAGACGCTTTTATAGCCTCATATATAGATGGCAAACGAATAGAAATAGAAGAACCATACTAAATGGTAAAACTAAGAAAGTGGATATCAGCAGCCCGTTTACGAACCCTTCCGCTTTCAGTTTCCGGTATCATAGTAGGCAGTAGCGCTGCATTTAACCAACAAGCTTTTGACTGGACGGTTTTTATATTGGCTATATGCACTACTATCTCATTTCAGATACTTTCTAATTTTGCCAATGATTATGGTGATGGTGTAAAAGGGACTGACAATGATAACAGGGTAGGGCCAAAACGGGCAATACAAAGTGGCACCATTACATCACCCCAAATGAAAAAAGGGATAACAATTACCATAGTAATTACACTGCTACTTACAATTGCATTAATCTATAAAGCTTTCGGTAGCGAGAATGTATTCTATATAGCGCTTTTTTTTATATTAGGTCTTATATCTATTGCAGCAGCAATTAAATATACTATGGGAACAACGGCCTATGGGTATTATGGATATGGCGATATTTTTGTATTTCTGTTTTTTGGGCTTTTAAGTGTAGTAGGCTCTTATTTTCTATATACCAAACAGATTAACTGGTTTGTTTTTCTCCCGGCATGTACCGTTGGCATGATGAGCACAGCAGTATTGAATTTGAACAATATGCGTGATATTGAAAATGATAAAATAGTTAACAAGAATACATTAGTAGTTAAAATGGGGGCATCCTTAGCAAAATATTACCATTATTATCTATTGGTAGGAGCGTTTTTCTTTGCAATAATGTATTTTATTTTTAAGTATGAGAAACCTGTAAATTTTCTTTTCATATTTGCCTTTATACCTATTGCGTTACATATTCGGAAAGTGTTTCACATTACAGAGCCTACAAATTTTGATCCGGAGTTAAAAAAAGTAGCATTGAGTATATTTCTATTTTCAGTACTGTTTGCAATCGGACAAATTTTGTAACTTTCTTTTACAAAGTAAAAATAAAATGAAAATAACATATTACGGACATGCATGTATAGGCATCCAGGTGGATGATATTAATATTATTGTTGATCCCTTTATATCAGAAAATCCATTAATTAAAGGAAAAATCAAAGCTGATGATATAAAAGCAGACTACATATTGGTTACACATGCACATAGCGATCATATTGCGGATGTGGAACCCATTGCAAAAAATAACAATTCAGTAATTGTTTCCAACTATGAAATAGCAAGCTATTATGGCAAAAAAGGCTATGAATACCATCCCATGAATCATGGGGGAAGTTGGGATTTTGAATTTGGAAAAGCAAAATATGTCAACGCTGTACACACCTCTTCTTTTGAAGATGGGAGTTATGGTGGGCAACCCGGTGGTTTTGTCATTGAAGGTGAGCATAAAAACATTTATATAGCCGGAGATACAGCATTGACAGCAGACATGAAACTTATTCCGTTACAAACACCATTAGATTTGGCAATTCTCCCTATTGGTGACAATTTTACCATGGGAGTTGACGATGCCATTATCGCCAGTGATTTTATAGCATGTGATAAAATATTAGGGTACCACTATGACACATTTGGTTATATAGAGATAGACCATGAAGAAGCAAAACGAAAATTTTTTGATAGTGGAAAAGATTTAATGTTATTGCCAATTGGAGACAGTATAATATTATAGCTAAATTTGCTACCGTTCAAAAAATGCATGCAACCTATCATAAATATATCCTTCATTTTAAGAACCCCTCAGGAACTTCAAGAGGTGTTTTTACTAAAAAAGAAGCTTGGTTTATTAAAATTCAATCCGAAAATAGAGCAGGAATAGGAGAATGTGGCTTATTAAGAGGGTTGAGCATTGACGACAAACCGGATTATGAAGAGAAACTAAAATGGGCTTGTGATCATATGCATTTGGGAGCAGAACTATTATGGGAAGAACTTATAGAGTTTCCAAGTATCCAATTTGGAATAGAACAAGCTTTCAAGTCGCTACAATCGGAAACGCCGTTTACACTATTTCCATCAGAATTCACATCCGGAAAAGCAGCCATTCCTATCAATGGCCTTATTTGGATGGGGGATGCACCCTTTATGCGTGAGCAGATAAAACAAAAAATTGAGAAAGGTTTCCGGTGTATTAAAATGAAAATCGGAGCAATAGACTTTGATACAGAATTACTGTTGTTAAAATCAATCCGAGAACAGTTTTCAAAAAATGACATTGAAATACGTGTAGATGCCAATGGAGCCTTTAAACCTACAGATGCACTCAAAAAATTAGAAAAACTAGCTAAACTGGATATCCACTCCATTGAACAGCCTATTAAGGCCGGACAACCACATGAAATGGCTGAATTATGCATGCAATCACCCCTTCCTATAGCATTAGATGAAGAATTAATAGGTGTTTTTGATGTAACAAAAAAAGAGGAATTGCTACAAACAATAAAACCACAGTATATAATTTTAAAACCTAGTTTGATAGGTGGCTATAGGGGAAGTGATGAATGGATCCAAATAGCAGAAAATCATAATGTAGGCTGGTGGGCAACCAGTGCATTGGAAAGCAATATAGGATTGAATGCCATAGCACAATGGACATTTCATAAAAGAAACCCTATGTATCAAGGGTTAGGGACAGGAGGACTGTATATTAATAATTATGATAGCCCATTAATAGTGGAAAATGGTTTTTTGCATTATAAGCCAGAAAAAAAATGGATAACCGATTTTAAATTATAACCATGTATATAGAACAAGCGTTTAAATCAAAAAATGAGTGGTGGCGATATATTACTGGGATAGTAATTGTTTTTATTGGGGTTACACTTTTTTCTGTCCCTCATGCAATAGCCATAGCAATGAAATCTATGAGGGGAGATTTAGACCCTTCCCGAATGCAAGATACTGAGTATCTTCTACAGGCATTCGAGCCTAACCTCAATCTGGTATTATTGTTACTGCCATTTGCAGGAGGTTTTCTAACCTTGTTCTTTGTGGTAAAATACATTCATAAACAACAAATTACAGCACTTACAACATCACGGAAAAAAATAGACTGGAAACGGGTTGTTTTTGCCTTTACGCTTATTGCGATTATCAGTATAACATTAATAAGTATCGATTTTATAGTAAACCCCAATGATTATCAATGGAATTTTAAATTAGTCCCCTTTTTAGTCTTAGTAATTATAGGAGCACTCTTGATTCCATTGCAAACAAGTTTTGAAGAATACTTGTTTAGAGGTTATTTAATGCAAGGAATAGGTATATTGGCTAGAAATAGATGGATACCGCTGGTGATCACCTCATTAGTATTTGGGTTATTGCATCTTCAAAACCCAGAAATTGATAAACTAGGCAAAATTGCTATTGTATATTACATTGCCACTGGGTTTTTTCTGGGGATTATGACATTAATGGATGATGGACTGGAATTGGCTATAGGATATCATGCAGCCAATAATTTAATTACAGCATTGTTGGTTACCGCAGATTGGACTGCTTTTCAGACCCATTCCTTGTATAAGGATGTTTCCGATCCGGAATTAGGCTTTGATATGTTTATACCCATATTGGTAATATACCCACTATTATTGTTTGTTTTTTATAAAAAATATAATTGGTCAAACTGGAGAGAAAGATTAACAGGGAGTGTTGAAAGGTTTTCCAGAGAAGAGGCATTGGTCAATGAATGATATCCATTAGTTGTATTTAAGAAATGAACCCTACGTATAAAAATATACATCTGAAATTTCAATTAAACGGACTGTATTTTAATCAAGAAGAACTAAAGGAGGTAGCCTATAGTTTTGTAAAAGAAGGAGAACCGCACGAACGATCAGTAGGTGATTTTTTGATCGACTGGCTTAATGATAAAGATTATGTTACTGTATGCACATCAGGTTCTACCGGTACACCGAAAATAATAAAACTTCAAAAACAACATATGGTAAACTCTGCCATTGCGACCGGAGATTTTTTTGGTGTATCAGTAGGTGATTCTGCACTGCATTGTCTTCCCGCAACATTTATTGCCGGAAAAATGATGTTAGTACGTGCACTCATTTTGGGTTTGTCTATTGACTTAGTCCCACCATCAGGCTATCCGCTTGCTGACAATGGAAAAGAATATGATTTCTGTGCAATGATCCCTTTTCAATTGGAAAACTCGATTGATCGGTTAAATCAAATCAAAACCCTCATAGTAGGGGGGGCACCTGTCTCAAATGAATTGGGTAAAAAACTACAAGGTAAACGGACTACAGTTTATGAAACATATGGAATGACAGAAACTGTCACACACATAGCCGCAAAAAAACTAAATAATTTTTCATTAGAAGAAACAATTAAAACAGCTTACTTTAAGGCTCTTCCAAATGTATCTATTAGTTCAGATGATAGAAATTGCCTAGTTATTAATGCTCCTGAAGTTTCAGAAGAGACAATCATTACAAATGACATAGTAAGCATTCACTCAGACGACACATTTGAATGGTTAGGACGTTATGACAACATAATTAATTCCGGAGGAGTCAAATTAATCCCTGAACAGATAGAAGCAAAGCTAAAAAAGATAATCTCACAACGATTTTTCGTTACAGGTTACCCTGATGAAAAATTAGGTCAAAAATTAGTGTTGTTAATTGAAGATGATGAAGCTGTGGAGCAGAGCATATGGGAGAAAATAAAAACTTTTAAGGAGCTCAATAAATTTGAAATTCCTAAAAAAATAGTTTTTATCGACAATTTTAAAGAGACTGAAAATGGAAAAATTATTCGGGACACAACAGTCAAAAATATACTGACGTAAAAACAAACACTATGTTTGTATAACCCCTAAATTAAATGGTTTTTCAATAGGCGCATGATCAGCCGCCTCAATACCCATAGAAATCCATTTCCGGGTATCTACAGGATCAATAATAGCATCAGTCCATAAACGCGCTGCAGCATAGTAAGGGGAAATCTGTGTGTCGTATCTTGATTTGATCTTATCAAATAATTCCTGTTCTTTTTCTTTAGTAATTTCTTCTCCTTTTTTCTTCAACGAAGCCGTTTCTATCTGTAATAAAACTTTGGCTGCTTGTGCACCTCCCATCACTGCCAGTTCGGCACTTGGCCAGGCGATAATAAGCCGCGGGTCATAAGCTTTTCCACACATAGCATAATTGCCGGCACCATAACTATTTCCGATAACTATAGTAAACTTAGGGACTACAGAATTGCTCACAGCATTTACCATTTTAGCACCATCTTTTATAATGCCACCATGTTCAGACTTACTCCCTACCATAAACCCTGTAACATCTTGAAGAAAAACCAGAGGGATTTTCTTTTGATTGCAATTAGCTATAAAGCGGGTAGCTTTATCAGCAGAATCGGAGTAGATAACCCCACCAAATTGCATTTCCCCTTTTTTGGTTTTTACGACTTTTCGTTGATTTGCCACAATACCAACAGCCCAGCCATCAATCCGGGCATATCCAGTTATGATGGTTTGTCCATAACCTGCTTTATATTCTTCAAAATCAGAATCATCTACCAATCTTTTTATGATTTCCATCATGTCATATTGATCGGCCCTGCTTTTTGGAAGAATACCGTATAATTCCTCTGTATTCTCTTTTGGTTTTTTGCTTGTAATCCTATTATAACCTGCTTTTTCGTAATCTCCAATCTTACCTATTATACTTTTGATAGTATCTAAGGCATCTTTATCATCTTTTGCTTTGTAATCAGTGACACCACTAATTTCACAATGCGTCGTAGCTCCACCCAAGGTTTCATTATCAATTACCTCCCCTATAGCTGCTTTAACGAGGTAACTTCCCGCTAGGAAGATACTTCCTGTCTTATCAACAATAAGGGCTTCATCACTCATGATGGGAAGGTATGCCCCTCCGGCAACACAACTGCCCATTACAGCCGCAATTTGAGTGATTCCCATGCTACTCATAATGGCATTATTCCTAAAAATCCGCCCAAAGTGCTCCTTATCAGGAAAAATCTCGTCTTGCATTGGCAGGTACACACCGGCGCTATCCACCAAATAAATAATAGGAAGCCTGTTTTCCATAGCAACCTCTTGCGCTCTCAAGTTCTTTTTTGCAGTAATAGGGAACCATGCACCGGCTTTTACAGTGGCGTCATTGGCGACTACAATACATTGTTTCCCTTTCACATAACCCATTTTAACAACCACCCCGCCAGAAGGGCATCCACCATGTTCTTCATACATACCTTCTCCGACCAAAGCACCTATTTCAACACTATTGGTATTTTTGTCCAATAAGTAATCAATACGTTCTCTTGCAGTCATTTTTCCTTCAGCGTGCAGCTTTTCAATACGTTTTTTACCACCGCCTTGTTTTATGGCATTCAGTCTATTTCGTAATTCAGAAAGCAGCATTTTATTATGATCTTCATTTTTATTGAACCGGATATCCATACGATGAAATTATTTGCGCTAAAATACAAAAACAGTAGTATTAGTTACCTATGTATTATTTTTTTAAATTGTGCACCATTTCAACATTTAAAAAAACAAGCTTATGGCAATGAATAAAAATACAGTACTGGGTTGGGCAACATTTATAATGGTTATAGTAGGGATAGGTTTGATAGCCCTGGGGGCATTTCGATATGATGATGTTGCAGGGTATGGGTTTGGAGCAGTAGGGGTAGGTTTTTTTGCTATTGCCTGGGTTTTTAGTGCATTGAAAGGAAGGGTTTAAAATAAATAAAAAAAATGTTATGTCAGACGACAAAAAAGTGATCTTCTCCATGTCCGGAGTTTCTAAAACGTACCAAAGTACCAACAAAACGGTCTTGAAAGATATTTACCTAAGCTTTTTTTATGGAGCGAAGATTGGCATTTTGGGACTTAATGGATCCGGTAAATCTACATTATTACGTATTATAGCAGGGTTTGAAAAAAATTACCAAGGGGATGTTGTTTTCGCTCCGGGCTATTCCGTCGGATACTTGGAGCAGGAACCAAAGTTGGATGAAGAAAAGACAGTCATTGAAGTAGTAAAAGAAGGCGTGTCAGAAATAGTTGATGTGCTTGATGAATACAATAAGATCAATGATATGTTTGGACTTCCTGAAGTGTATGAAGATGCCGAAAAGATGCAAAAACTTATGGACAAACAGGCTGGGCTGCAAGATAAAATTGATGCGACAAACGCCTGGGAATTGGATACAAAATTAGAGATTGCCATGGATGCTTTACGTACTCCGGAACCGGACACACCCATAAAAGTACTTTCAGGAGGGGAGCGTAGGCGTGTGGCTTTATGTAGGTTATTGCTAAAGCAACCGGATGTATTACTCTTAGATGAGCCTACCAATCATTTGGATGCAGAATCTGTATTGTGGCTAGAGGAACACTTGCAACAGTATTCAGGAACGGTGATAGCAGTAACACACGACCGTTATTTTTTAGATAATGTAGCCGGCTGGATATTGGAACTGGACAGGGGAGAAGGCATTCCATGGAAAGGGAATTATTCTTCATGGCTTGATCAAAAGGCAAAACGTTTGGCCCAGGAAGAAAAGCAAGCCAGTAAGCGAAGAAAAACATTAGAGCGTGAACTGGAATGGGTACGAATGGCACCAAAAGGAAGACAGGCAAAACAAAAAGCCCGTTTGAGCAATTATGACAAGCTATTAAATGAAGATCAAAAGCAACTGGATGAAAAGCTAGAGATTTATATTCCTAATGGCCCTCGGTTGGGTACGAATGTGATTGAAGCCAAAGGGGTAGCTAAAGCGTATGGTGACAAATTGTTATATGAAGATTTAAATTTTAAGCTTCCACAGGCTGGTATTGTAGGGGTGATAGGTCCCAATGGTGCAGGAAAGACAACAATCTTTAAGATGATTATGGGAGAAGAAACCCCTGATAAAGGGACTTTTGAGATAGGGGATACCGTAAAGATAGCATATGTTGACCAACGGCATAAGAATATTGATGCTGAAAAGTCGATTTGGGAGAATTTTTCGGACGGGCAGGAACTAATACTAATGGGAGGTCGTCAGGTGAATTCCAGAGCATACTTAAGCCGTTTTAACTTCTCTGGGAGTGAACAAAATAAAAAAGTAAATACGCTTTCAGGAGGAGAAAGGAACCGGTTACACTTAGCGATGACTTTAAAAGAAGAGGGGAATGTATTGTTATTGGACGAACCAACAAATGATTTGGATGTAAATACACTACGTGCTTTAGAAGAAGGATTGGAAAATTTTGCAGGTTGTGCCGTTATTATTTCACACGATCGTTGGTTTTTAGATCGTATTTGCACACATATCCTTGCTTTTGAAGGAAATTCTCAAGTATATTTCTTTGAGGGCAGTTTCTCCGCATATGAGGAAAATAAACGCAAACGTTTAGGTGATATTACCCCAAAGCGCATTAAGTATAAAAAACTGGTAAGGGATTAATATCGTTTTATTCGACATACCAATTCCGAAGACGTACCTCAATGTCAGGGTTTTTATCGTTGACTAGTTTTTTGAAGGTTTTTGTATCACTTATTTCCGGACGTCCTCGATAATGGTATGGGTACATAATTTTTGGTTTAAAATCGAGTACAGCACTGGCCGCTTGATAGATATCCATTGTATATGGCAAATTCATGCATACAAAAGCAATGTCAATACCTTTGAGGCTTCTCATTTCAGGGATGTCTTCTGTGTCACCACTTAAATAAATATGTTTTCCACCCAAATTAATAATATAACCATTTCCGCGCCCTTTCGTATGGCGTGCATCGGGACTTTCCGGTAAGTTGTACATAGGAATGGCTTTTATTGGGATCCCCAAAACTTTTTTCTCTTCGCCATTCGCAATTATAACTAGGTTTGCTCTGGATATTTCAGGAAGTTGGTCAGCAACTGCTTGTGGTACTACAAAGGTGGCTTTGTCGGTGTTTAATGCTTCAAGGGTTTTTGTGTTTAAATGGTCACCATGAATATCAGTGATTAAAATAATATCAGGAGCTGCCAGTCCTTTAAATTTTTCAGCACCTCCGTACGGGTCTACATAAATCACCTGATTGTTCCATTCAAAAACAACGGTGCCGTGTACAACTGGGTGTACAATAATACCATCAATGTTGTCTGGTTGATCACGTTGTGCTCTAATAGTTGAAAAGGTAAGAAAGAAGACTATAAATAAGAACGATTTGTACATATGTTTTTTATAAAGATGAATTTATTTAAGTAAAGCACTTGCTGTAGCTGTAATAGATTATAACAAGTCATTAGTATTTTAACTACAGGGAGTGTTTTTTTGGTTTTTCGACTTATCGATAATATTGACATGTTAGTAACCTTACTCCTAAAAAACAATCACTTCATCGTCTAAATTAGTTATTTTTTTTTCAACTCTGTTTTAATGCTTAAAATTACCTGTTTTTTAATTGTATAAAGATTGAAAAAGTTAGTTTTCTTTCTACTTACTTTTTTCATCTGCACCATACTTATAGCTCAACAAAAAGCAGTCCCCATTTTAGATAGCATTGAACACGTTTTTTTGCGTGCAGAAGTACTTCAAAGTAAGTACCAGCTTACAGCATCTACCGACAAAGCTTTTGAGGTTATAGAGCTTTGTAAACCGGTACATGAATATTATTATCAAAGTTTAGCGTACAATCTCATTGGTGTAAACTATGAAACGATCTCCAGATATCGTGAAGCAGAAATAAATTATGAACGGTCCTTGTATTATGCACGTAAGATAAATAACGAATCGCTTATAGCTAGGGCATATAATAATTTAGGGAATATATACTACATGGCTTATGGAAACCCTGATAAGAGCAAAGAATACTATGGGAAGTCATTAGCAATTGCAAAACGGTTAAAAGATACAGCTGACATCATCATTCCAACATTAAACCTGGGTTGGAATTATATGGAAAACAAAGAATTGGAAAATGCTTTTTCTTATTTAGAGGAGGCAAGAGCATATGCAGAAGAAGCTAATCAGTTAGATTCCAATCTGTATATCCACTATTTATTAGGATTGTTTTATTCTCAAAAAGGAGGATATACTAAAGCGCTCGAATGTTTTGATAAAGCTATTTTTATAGGTGAGCGTTTTAGTTCTTATTTAGAACTGTCCAATATATACCTAGCACAATCTCGTTTTTTTTCGTTGTATAATGAAAATGAAAAAGCAAACACATCTTTAGAAAAATATTATCAATATCGACGAAAAATCCCGGAAGTTGAAAACTTAAAGCAATTTGGTATTGTAGAGTTTAAACATGCTGCAACCAAAATGCCGGCAAGCACTTTTTATGAGAACGAAACAGATACTGTTGAAACAGCCAATAATTTACCAAGTATTCAAGAAAGCCCCTTTAATAAGAAACGACAGTTACTTATTTACGCCTTAATTTCCTTTTGCTTTTTATTGATATTGCTAACCGTTATTTATACAAGTCAAAAATCGAAACGGAAATTAGCCCAGATGCTTAAAACCCGCAATGAAAGATTAGAAGCTGCTAAGGAAGAAGCAGAAAAGCTGTCTCGGTTAAAATCACAGTTTGTTTCCACAGTTAGTCATGAGCTGCGAACGCCACTTTATGGTGTTGTGGGGCTCACTTCTTTATTGCTAGAAAAGAACAACCTATCTGCGGAGGAAAATCAGTATTTAAAATCATTAAAATTTTCAGGAGATTATTTATTAAACCTTATCAATGATATCTTAAACTTAAGCAAGATAGAATCTAATAAAATCACTTTTGAAAAGACACCATTTGATATCAGGGCACTTGTTGAAGACATGGTTAGTTCTTTCAAATTTCAGCTTGACCAACAAGACAATGAGATCCATCTTTTTATTGACAAAAAGATACCCAAGAAACTCAAAGGGGATGAAATGCCCGTGTCTCAAATTTTGATCAATTTGATAGGAAATGCCATTAAGTTCACTTCGCATGGAAATATTTGGGTATTTCTCAAGCTGGCAGCTATAGAGGATGGTATGGCCACGATCAATTTTGTAGTAAAAGATGATGGTCCCGGAATACCCCGAGACAAGCAAGATGTAATATTTGAAAACTTTTCACAACTAGACAGGGAACGAAATGAATACCAGGGCACAGGGTTAGGACTTTCTATTGTGAAAAAACTAGTAGATATGTTGGAAGGTGAGATCAAGCTTATGAGTGGTGAAGGCGAAGGGGCTACATTTAGCTTGAATTTGAGATTTGAGTTAATGGAGGAAGATAAAATACCTAATAAAGAAGACTATGATATTACAACTATAAAGGGCAGTAGTGGAACACCAATGACTCCTCCTAAAAAAGAAAAATACCGCATTTTAATAGTAGAAGACAATAAGATAAACCAGATTGTGACTAAGAATATTTTACTTCGGGAAGATTATGAATGCGATGTGGTAGATAATGGAATGGATGCTATTGAGCGAGTACGAAGAGAACATTTTGACCTTATATTAATGGATTTAAACATGCCAATAATGAGCGGTATAGAAGCTTCTTCAAAAATACGGACATTTAACCCCTACATTCCCATAGTAGCCCTAACTGCTGTAGAAATTGAAGATGTAAAAGATGATATTGCAAAAGCAGGAATTAATGATATTATCAACAAGCCTTTCGACAAAGAAGAGTTTTACAAAGTCGTATTACGCAACATTCAAAAAAGTATCTAATACAGCTATTTTACATGCCAGGTAGACATTTTAACTTTCCAAGAATTGTCCGGTTGCTTTTTCCATACACCTATCCAAGTCCCTTTAACATTTGTTGTGTCTTGTGTTTCATTAAGGATAAAAAGTTCATCAAAGGTACTGTAAGAAACAATTTGATCATGGCTATAGATAACATTTGGCTCACTAAAAAACAGCACTTTAATAGTATATTTAACTTGGTTTTCTCCCCATTTTTTTATGAAGACATCTTTGCCAACATCAGCATTTCCTTCGGTATCAATGCGTACAATATCTTCTTCATAGTAATCTAAATAACGATCGTCAGATTTCGAATAGGCAGTGTAAAATTCACGAAATTGTTTTTTGAAAAGAGCAATCATTTCTTCTTCAGAAGGCTTAGGTTCTTCTTTTTTACAAGCGGTTAAGCAAATTATAAACAATAATGAAAGAATAAAAAATGACTTTTTCATAAATGAGTACTTTTGATTATGAGGTTAAATTACTGTGTTATATTGAGTTCCATTTTTATATTACTTCGTTTATAAGGTTCATTTTTTTCTAGCTTTACTTCTTCAAACCCATATTTTCGGTAAATATAAATAGCATTTTCCAATATGGTGTTTGAATAAAGAATGATTTTTTGCCATTGTTCTTTTTTAGCAAACAAAATAGCATGTTCCATTAATTTTTGTCCAACCTTCATACCTCTATAATTAGGTTTGACAGCCATTTTGCCTAATTCATATATACCCTTACTAATTTTCATGAAAGCATACGTTCCTACAATAACACCTTCAACTAGTGCAAAGAAAATGTATCCCCCTTGTTTAATGATGACTTCCTCACAAGCATCTAACAATGCTGCATCATGAGGCTCTACATGAAAATACGATTCTAGCCATTCAATATTTAAATCGCGGAATTCAGGAGCATATTCCGGACGAAAAGAAATTATTTGAACAGTCATTTTTTCTTGATAAAATCAGTAATTATATATGAAATAAGTTTTCCTACTTGGGTCATTTCAATAATATTCTCAGGATCAGGAGCTGCTTCACATACATGGAGATATTGTGCATTTTCATTTTTTGAGAAGGCATATACTATTTTCCGTACATCATTTGAACTGAAACCTGATGGCGTCATGGCACTACTGGGAACATTCTGTATCGCATCACAATCTACTTCTATACCAAAAGCTCTGTTACCGATAAATATGTTTACCTGATTAATTTCGGCAGCTATTTTTTTGGTTTGTTTTATCATTAATTCCTCAAAGGTATTATACTGAAGTTTTGCCTTCTGTTCTTTAAAAGTTTTGAAAATAGATTTTGGAGTATAATTTTCATGAAGCCCAAAAACAAAATAGTTGTTCAAAAAACCTTCATGGAATGCATATGAAAAACCATTTCCGCTATGCCTGCCCTCTTTTTTTCTAAAATCGGTATGCGCATCAACATTCACTGCATTTATTGGTTTATTAAGTGCCAATGAACATCCTTTAATAATTCCGTATGCATTATTATGTCCGCCACCTACTATTATTGGCTTTTTACCAGAACGTATTATTTTTTGAACTAAATAAACGATTTCTTCATCAATTTTTTCAGTAACGTTACGAGCCGTTTTTATAAAAGCTTTTGGTTCTTTTATTTCGGCTAGCATTTTCATTTCTTTTTCGAAATCTAAATGGCCTAACAAGAGTAGCTTGGATGCTTTGTTATAAGTATTTTGTTGTATGTTTAAAAGTGTTTTTAAAGTCGCTTCCCAGGCATGTCGTGCACCTGTATTTCCATGATTGGCAACAACACCAATATCTTCTGGAATACCAAACAAAACGTATTGTGCCTCCGACTTTAACAGTTGTGGTTCAACAGGTTCTTTATCGTTCAACAATACGATGCGTTCTCCAAATTTGGTTTCGCCTTTGCGGTGTTGGAGAAGGTTCTCGACACTTTTTTGTGTATATATTACTAACCTCTGATGCATTTTATATTTAAAATTGTAAATTTGAAAACTATTGAATATGTAAATCTAAAAAACTATTTCATACGTATATATCAATAGTGTGCTAAAAAGCCCACAAAAATTATTAACCAAAATAATAACATTATATGGATGAGCCTAAAAAAAATAACAGTCTAAAAGTCATTGCTATATTATTAGGGATATTATTTGTAGCAACTCTTGTATATACAGTAACTTTATACAATGACAAAAAAGAAACTGTCGCTAAGTTGACAGAAGAAAAAGACTTGGTAATAGAAGACTTGAATAACTTAAAAGCAGATTACGATCGCGCAATTGAAGAGAATGAAACTACCAATCAAGAACTATTAGAAGCAAGGGATCGGATTAATCAATATATAGACTCCGTAAAAGCTATGAAAGCCGATATATCCGCTTTATACAAATATAGAAGGCAAGTGAGGGTATTAGAGAAAGAACGTGCCTTCCTAATGGCACAGAATGATTCATTAAGAAAGTCCAACGCGTTATTAACCATGGAACGCGACAGTACGTTTGCGGCACTAGAACAACAAACGGTATTATCAGATTCATTAGTCATTCAGAATACGCAATTGGCAAAAGTGTTGGAGATAGGATCTGCATTAAACCTGTCTAAATTTTCAGTAGATGCAGTCCGTGAGCGGTCTAGTGGAAAATTAGTGTCTACCAATAGAGCAAAAAGGGCAGATAAAATAAAAATATGTTATACAGTTGCTGCCAATAGAATTGCAGATTCAGGAGACAAACAATTCTATATACAAGTACTTGACCCTTCGGGAAATATTCTTGGAGAGAATGGTATTGCGTCAAATGAAGAAGGTGCAAATGTCACTTATAGTAAAATATCTAATTTCTTCTATGAGAATAGCTCTTTGGATGTATGCGATTATGTTAGCAAACCGGCCAGTGGGTTTAGTAAAGGGGGATATGAAGTAAAAGTATATGATACTGATTTAAGGGAATTGGCCACTTCCCGTTTTATTTTTAACTAAAATAGAGCATCAATGATTTACATAAACACCTCGTAAGAGGTGTTTTTTATTGTATTTGTGTCCCATTAATGATGACCTGGTCTATTAAATTAGAACCAAAAGCGTAAGGCAACAGTGCATAGTTACTGATTTCTTTAGTAATAATAAGGTTTGCTTTCTTTCCTTTAGTGATTGAACCATGTGTTTCAGCAATGCCCATAGCGTAGGCACTGTTTAGTGTAGCCGCATTGATGGCTTCCTCGGGGGTCATTTTCATTTTGATGCATGCTGTGCTTACTACAAAATTCATGTTGCCACTTGGTGAAGAGCCCGGATTATAATCAGTAGCAAGCGCCAAAGGCAACCCTTCGTTTATAAGTTTTCTGGCTGGCGTGTATGGAATTCCAAGAAAATAAGAGCACCCCGGAAGTGCTACTGGCATGGTATTATGTTGCTTTAAGGCATCAACATCTTCATCGTTCATGATCTCTAAATGATCTACAGACAATGCATTATTTTTAACTGCAGCTGCAATTCCACCGATAGCTGTAAATTGATTTACGTGTACCTTTGCTGGTATACCATATTTTTTACCTGCCAAAATCATTCTTTCCATATCACTTACCGAAAAGTACCCTGTCTCACAAAAAACATCTATAAAATCCGCTAGCTTTTCTTTAGCAATTTTTGGGAGCATTTCATTGATAACAAGGTCAAGATACCCTTCTTTATCATTTTTAAAGTTTTCAGGAATGGCGTGAGCCCCTAGAAATGTTGCTTTGATAGTGATAGGATATGTTTCTTTGAGTTTTTTAATAACACGGAGCATTTTTAATTCTGCTTCTACAGTTAACCCATAGCCTGATTTGATTTCAACAGCACCTGTACCCAATTGCATAACTTCTTCTATTCGTTTCTTTGATTGCTCATATAGCTCCTCTTCACTTGTTTCTTGTAGTTTTTTCGCAGAGTTTAATATCCCACCTCCCTTTTGGGCAATTTCTTCATAACTTAGACCATGAATTCTATCCACAAATTCCTGTTCACGGCTTCCTACATACACAATATGGGTATGACTATCACACCAAGATGGTAAAACTATTTTTCCGGTACAATCAATCACTTTATGATTAGTTATGTCTGGCAAACTGTCCATAGTGCCATAATTTGTTATGATATCCTTCTCAATAAGCATGAATGCATTTTCTATGGTAGGGAGCACCTTCATGTTAACCCCAGATACTTTTAAGACATCCACATCTCTTATTTGAAGGAGTTGCTTAATATTTTTAAGAAGAATACCCATCGTTGTATATTTAAAATTAAAGATACATAAAAAGAAAAACCTGTAATGTTACTTCATTACAGGTTTTTATTATGAACAATATTTTTATTTAATATTCCCTATCATGTCTTCCGGTTTTACCCATTCGTCAAACTCTTCTGGAGTGACATACCCCAGATTGATAGCCTCTTCCCGGAGCGTTGTACCATTTTTATGCGCAGTATTTGCAATTTCAGCGGCTTTGTAATAACCTATTTTGGTGTTGAGCGCGGTAACTAACATCAAACTGTTATCTAACAAGTCTTTTATCCTAGAATGATTGGGTTGAATTCCTATTACACAATTTTTTTCAAAACTGGCACATGCGTCTCCTAACAATCGGGCAGAAGCCAATAGATTAGCGGCAATAACAGGCTTAAACACATTCAGTTCATAGTGTCCTTGTGTAGCACCGATGGCGATGGCTGTGTCATTTCCTATAACCTGTGCACATACCATAGTAAGTGCTTCACATTGTGTAGGGTTTACTTTCCCAGGCATAATGGAACTTCCTGGCTCATTTTCGGGCAGTAATAACTCCCCGATACCCGAACGTGGGCCTGAAGCCATCATACGTATGTCATTGGCAATCTTGTTTAGAGCAATAGCAAGTTGCTTTAATGCGCCGTGTGTTTCTACAAAAGCATCGTGTGCGGCAAGCGCTTCAAATTTATTTTCAGCCGTTTTAAATGGCAGTTTTGTGAAACTGGCAATATATTCGGCTACTCGCTTGGCATACCCTTTCGGGGTATTAAGCCCTGTGCCTACGGCAGTTCCTCCCAAAGCTAGCTCTGAAAGGTGTTCTAAGGTGTTGTTCAACGCAATTAATCCATGATCCAATTGTGATACATATCCGGAAAATTCTTGTCCTAATGTAAGTGGCGTGGCATCCATTAAGTGCGTCCGGCCTATTTTGACAACATTTTTAAATTCTTCCGATTTTTTCTTTAAGGATTCCCGCAGCTTTGTAATACCAGGAATGGTAACTTCAATAATCATTTTATAAGCGGCAATGTGCATGCCGGTAGGGAAGGTGTCATTGGATGATTGTGATTTATTTACATCGTCATTGGGTTGCAATGTTTTTTCTCCCTCTCCGATATTTTTTCCGGCGAGTTGGTGTGCCCTATTGGCAATAACTTCATTGACATTCATATTACTTTGTGTACCACTTCCGGTCTGCCATATGACTAAAGGGAACTGATCATCGTGTTTGCCTTCCAGAATTTCATCACATACTTTGGCAATATAATCCCTTTTTTCAATGGCTAACATCCCTAATTCACAGTTTGTATAAGCGGCCGCTTTTTTCAAATAAGCAAAACCATAAATAATTTCTATAGGCATGGAAGCGGGAGCACCTATTTTAAAATTATTCCGGGAACGTTCGGTTTGTGCACCCCATAATTTATCTACGGGAACTTTTACTTCTCCCATAGTATCTTTTTCGACCCTATATTCCATAAGTATTGAATTTTACCGATTGCAAATTTACTATTTTGTCAGGTATTTATAAGATAGATAGTATACCAAATATGGCACATGTGAATAAATAGTTGTAAAAAGAATAGAATGCTTATGAAAAATAGAATTTATGTGGTATTTTTGACAACGAATTCGAAAATTTCCGAAAATTATGTTTGAATTTGATCAATATTTAGGCTTCTTGGCTTTTTTGACCATCCTTACTATAGGCTTTTGGTTGATGATATTTTTATTAACATTTGCCGTACCATATTGGTTGGGAGGTTCTCTCATGGAGATGCTTAAAGAGAGAAGAGAAGCGAAACGGGCAGCCCGAAAAGAATAAAAAAAAGAAGCTTTTCAAAAGCTTCTTTTTTGTTTAACCAAACACATATTTATTAGTAGGCTATTGCTGCTTTTTCAACGATAACGTGTTCTGCCAAGTCTAAATCTTCGTCGTATTCTGCACCTGAACGGATAACTCCCTTTACTTTTATAACATTGCCAATCTTCACATTTTTAAGTTGATTATTGGTTTCTAACATAAAAGTTACAGATACGCCCATTTTATCTTCTTCTCTTTTCAAGAGAACAACCTTTTGTCCAAGCTGATCTTCATTTATAGAATAAACAGTACCTTTTATAATCAATACTTTAGATTCCCCTTCATTATCCAAATACAGTTCATTTGCCTTTTTACGATCATTCAAAAACTCTTGTACGAGCTCATAAGATTCTTTTTCGGCAAAAGCTTTAGTGGCTTGTACGTCCCTATGTGGCATGAAAAATAAATATGCTATGTAAGACAAGCCAATAACTGCAATAATGAGAATACCTATAATTATTTTTTTCTTCATCTGTGCTTCTTGTAATATAGGCTATTTTTTAGCAAGGTCTAATGCTACGGTAACTTCTACGGTCTTTGCAATATTGGTAGAAGGTTTTCCTTTTGTGAATACTACGTCGTAATCAGCCAATACCACATCAAACTTTGCATTTCCTTTGGCGGTATTTCCGGAAACTTCAATAGTCATCTGCTCTGAAACGTTCTTGGTAACTCCATGAATAGTAAGTTCTCCTTCCACATTGGCTATATAAGTACCGTTACTGGAAAAGTCAATATCGGGTAAATTTCTTATCAACCCTTTAAATTTTGCTTTTGGAAATTCTTTAGTGTCTAAAAATTTACCGGAATTAAAATGCTTTTGCATCAATGCTTTTTCAAACTCAAAACTTTGCATAGGCACTGAAAAAACAATGGCTCCTGTAGATGGTGTAACTTTAGAAATTACTTTGTAGTTGTTAGCTTCAATGTCCTCAACACTAGTATGTGAATAAAATTTAATATGTCCGGTTTCAGTAGAAAAACTTTCTTGGGCAAAGCCATAAAAAGCTATTAGCCCAAAAGATAAGGCAACTATTAATTTTTTCATTGTGGTTTTGATTTTTATGTTTTTATAAATATTTAGACGGATAAGTATTATAATACTTGCAGGCTATATGTTAATATTTCTATAATCTTTTACCCTCCAAAGTCATCATTGTCATCAAAATCCTGTTGCCTGTTTCTGCGCTGACTGTCACGTTTACTTTGGTTGAACCGGTATGTAAAGCTTGCTGTGAATAATCGTTTTCTGAATTGAAATTCACTTTCGGTCAGTAATGAAGGAGTGGTAGTTTCAGTAATTCGCTTTCTTGAATTAAAGACATCATTAAGATTTAAAGCAATGGTACCTTTGTCTTTTAAGACATCCCTGCTTAATCCAAGGCTTAATGAGAAAATACCTTTGCTATCATTTTGAGCTGTGATTCTTGGCCCTGAATAGAACATATTAATTTGTGCACTTGTCTTTTTATTTGCTGTGATCTGAGAATTCAATCGAGCAAACCAACTCGTGTTTTCAGCATCAAAAGAAATATTATTAAAGTCACCTCGGGTGATAGACCTGAAAAGATTGATATTTCCGTTGAGCCGTAGCCATTTAAAAGGGCTATATAATGTTGTTAGTTCAAAACCATACCGATCATTATCTGATAAATTGACAGGAAACCTCCTGACGATTTCATCACCATTATCTGTAAAATCACCAGTAGGCTCTACAATAAATTCAAATACCTGAGTGGTTTTTTGATAATAAACGGAACCGTTGAGTGTGAGCTTACTCCATCGCTTCAAATAACCAAAATCCAGGCTATTTGTATAAGTAGGGTCTAAGTCTGGATTCCCTTGAAACAAGTTGGTTTCACTGGAAAGAGAAGGAAAGGGGTTGATAAACCGGGAACGGGGTCGCCTTATCCGGCGATTAAACCCTAAAGTAAGATTTTCACTATCACTAATTTCGTACCCGAGATTTATGGTAGGGAAGAAATCAGTGTAATCTTTTTTGATTTTCTCTTGTATGGTACGTTGGTCGATATCAATATCAGATATTTCTACTCGTAACCCTAACAGATAAGAAAACTTTCCTTTTTTACTGCCAAATTGTGAGTAAATTGCATGGATATTTTCCTTGTATAATAGTGTATTGGAAAGGTTAGCATTGTTAATCAAAATACCGTTTTGAAGTGTATCAACTATATATTCGGTATTGAGTAATGTTAGATTACTTCTTGTTCCTAACTCAAACTGGGAGTTTTTCCCTATGGGCAATACATAATCAGATTGGATAAGAGTTACTTTTTCATCTTCAAAAGTGCGTACACGGTCTAAGTCATCAGGGATATTTGGCACTATGAATTCTTCTTCTGAGATAAAAGCATCTTCATTATCATTGTTGTTTTCATGTTGAAAATTAATAATGAGTTTATGGTCTTCTTTTTTAAAATCCTGTGTATAGTTAAAAGACCATTGCATAATTTCTCGTATTTCCTCTTCTTCCTGAAACCTTAGAGTTCGGCTGGTTGCTTGTCTGCTAGCATCAAACCTTTGAGAAATGTTGTCGGTTTCATTGTCACCATCAAAACGTCTGTAAAATAAAGAGGTACTTACAGAAGCTTTATCAGATATGAAAAACTCTATTCCTGTATTAGAATTAAAACTTCTTCGGAGCCGTTCAAAGTCCCTGTTCTCTGTTAAAAACCTATTTTGGGCATTTGGAGAAAGAAACTCTGTTTCATTGTTTGCCTCTCCCGGAATATTTCTATAGTTGTACCCTGTAGTGGTAAAAATATTAAACTTTTCTTTTCGGATATTAAGATTGAGAGAAACACCATGATTATCTGGAATTCCGGTAGTAAGCTGAACAGAACCATTTATTCCCTGTGCTTTCCCTTTTTTTAAGATGATGTTGATAATCCCTGCAGTACCTTCGGCATCATAACGGGCAGAAGGGGAGGTGATAACCTCTACTTTCTCAATAGATTCTGCCGGAAGCAGGCGTAATGCATCTGCAGAATTTGAATTCACAAATCCCGAAGGTTTCCCATCAATTAAAATCCGGACAGATTCATTTCCTCTTAGGCTGATATTGCCCTCTACATCAACAGTTACAGAAGGTACATTGTCCAATACATCGCTAATGGTACCTCCTTTTACAATGAGGTCTTTACCAACATTATATACTTTTTTATCTAGTTTGATCTCTACCTGTGTGCGTTCGGCGATTACATCTACTTCACTAAGGCTTTGAACATCTAATTTTAAAGAAAGAGTGCCCAAAGAGGTATCTTCTCGCAATTCCTTTTCTTTAATTTCCAGTGGTTGAAAAGAGATAAATTCTACACGAATGTTATAAACCCCAGGAAAAATTTCGATTTCAAAATTACCACTTTCATCGGTAATGCCACCTGTTTGTATATTAGGTCGGCGTGTATGTTGAAATATGATGGTTGCATATTCTAGTGGTTGTGAGGTTTCCTGGTCAATAACACTTCCAGTTATTTTTATTTTCTGCATGTTGAGGCGTTGCATGTTAGGTCTTTGTGCAGTCGTCACATGTATTGCTATAACTGATACTATAACAACACGTAAAAGATGCTTAATCATAAATGTTAGCTATGGTTATTTATATAAGACCGCTAAGCTAAACTATGGTTTAATGCAGTATAGTTAAAGATCTGTTAAATAAAAACCCTATAGAATTTCATTTATTTTTTCAGGAGGCCTTCCAATGATTGCCTTGTTTCCATTGATTACGACAGGCCTTTCAATAAGCTTGGGGTACTGAGTCATTGCCTGAATAATTGCATTGTCATCTAATGTTTTCCCTTTGTATTTTTCTTTCCAGATAGCTTCACTTTTACGCAATAACCCTTCAGGTTTTATTCCAAGCAAACCAAGTATTTGTTTTAACTCGTTTTCTGATGGAGGGCTATCTAAATAAAGAACTGTTTCGAAAGGCTTACCGGAGGCTTTTAGTATTGCTAATCCTTCTCTTGATTTTCTACAGCGAGGGTTATGGTATATTTTGATCATTTTCATCTTTTTTATTCATTTTCTTCTTGTTGCCCCATCATCATAAGGTATGCTTTTAAAAATTCATCGATACTACCATTCATCACGGCATCTACATCAGCAGTTTCATAGCCTGTGCGTACATCTTTCACTAACTTATAGGGGTGCATCACATAATTCCGGATTTGCGAACCCCATTCAATCTTCATTTTCCCCGCTTCAATCTCGGCACGCTTGGCCTGCCGTTTTTTTAGCTCGATTTCATACAATTGGGATTTTAACAATTGCATAGCCTTTGTTTTGTTGTCTAGCTGGGAACGTGTTTCTGAGTTTTCAATGACAATACCTGTTGGATGGTGACGTAAACGCACTGCAGTTTCTACTTTATTAACATTTTGTCCACCGGCACCACTGGCACGCATAGTTTCAAATGTAATATCTGCGGGGTTGATATCAACCTCAATACTATCATCCGCAAGAGGATATACATATACAGAAGCAAAAGAAGTATGGCGTTTTGCGTTGCTGTCGAAAGGAGAGATCCGTACCAAGCGATGCACACCGTTTTCGCCTTTTAAATACCCAAAAGCATATTCACCATCTATTTCTAAAGTAACGGTTTTTATCCCTGCAATATCCCCATCTTGAAAATTGAGTTCTTTGACTTTGTATTTTTGTTTCTCGCACCACATCATATACATGCGCATCAGCATCGCAGCCCAATCACAACTTTCAGTTCCCCCGGCACCTGCAGTAATTTGGAGTACGGCACTCATGCTGTCACCTTCATCAGAAAGCATGTTTCTAAACTCAATAGCTTCTATGTGAGAAAGTGTTTTTTGGTAGTGGTCTTCAACCTCATCATCAGTGGCATCTCCTTCTTTGTGGAATTCATAAAGCACTTCTAGGTCACCAACCAGTGTTTTTGCAGCTTCGTAATCTTCTACCCACTTTTTTTTACTTCGGATAGCCTGCATGATGACTTCCGCTTCTTTCGGGTTGTTCCAAAAATCAGGGTTGAGTGTTTTTTCCTCTTCATTTGTTATTTCAATGCGTTTAACATCAATGTCAAAGATACCTCCTTAACGCTCCGAGGCGTTCGACAAGATCCTTTATTTGATCTGTTGTAACCATTCAATCAATAATTTTGAAAACAAAAATACTATTTACCAAAGCGTGGCAAAACTATTTTCTATAAATTTATGCTTTTTTAAAAACAATGCCATTTATGAAACGATTAGCAACATTCACAATCATGGTTTTATCCTTAATGGTAAACGGTCAGTTTTTGGCAGATAAGGATACTGAGCAATATGAAGGATTTTTCAATTTCTACTATGAAGAGAGTCAAGATAAAATATACTTGGAAGTTACAGAAGTTGACCAAGAATTTTTATATGTGTATTCATTAAGCGAAGGGATTGGCAGCAATGACATAGGTCTTGACCGTGGCCAACTGGGAAATGAACAGATAGTGAAATTTCAAAAAGCAGGGAATAAACTTTTGTTGGTTCAACCGAATTTAAAATACCGAGCTATTACGGAAAATGAATTGGAAAAACAATCAGTGGCACAAGCATTTGCAAAATCGGTACTTTATGGGTTCAACATTGAGGAAGAAAAAAATGGAAGATATCTTATCGATATTACGGAGTTTTTAATGCAAGATGCACATGGTGTGGCTAATAGGTTACAACAAGCCGGACAAGGTTCATACAGTATGGATAAAAACAGGAGTGCCCTTTCTTTAGACCGTACAAGAGCATTCCCCAAAAATGTAGAGTTTGAAGCATTGTTGACATTTAAAGGGAACCCTAAAGGCGGATATATCCAGTCGGTAACACCCAACGCGAAATATGTATCTGTTGTTGAACACCATTCGTTCATTGAGTTACCAGACAACCAATACAAGCCGAGAAGATATGACCCAAGAAGTGGCTCTTTTATGTTTTCATATTATGATTACGCTACTCCTGTAGACCAACCTATAAAGAAGCAATTTATTACACGGCACCGATTACAAAAAAAAGACCCGACAGCCTCTATAAGTGAACCGGTAGAACCTATTGTGTATTATTTGGACAATGGAACCCCGGAGCCCATCCGTTCTGCATTGCTTGAGGGAGCACGTTGGTGGAACCAAGCATTTGAGGCTATAGGTTATAAAAATGCCTTTCAAGTAAAAATATTACCTGATGATGCTGATCCGTTAGACGTTCGTTACAATGTAATTCAATGGGTCCACCGTTCGACCCGGGGTTGGAGCTACGGAGCGAGCATTACAGATCCTAGAACCGGAGAGATTATAAAAGGACATGTAAGCTTAGGAAGTTTACGGATACGACAAGATTTTTTAATAGCCCAGGCGTTAATGAACAGACCTTTCAAAGATGATGACAATAATACCAAGGCGATGTTAGAATTTGCTTTGGCTAGAATACGTCAACTATCGGCGCATGAGATTGGTCATACGTTAGGCTTTGCCCATAATTTTGCAGCCAGTACCAATGGGAGAGCTTCTGTAATGGACTACCCTCACCCAAAACTTTCTGTAAATGAAGGTGCAATAGACTTTAGCAATGCATATGATGTGAACATTGGAGAGTGGGATAAAGTAGCTGTAGCATATGCTTACCAATCATTTTCTCCAGAACGAAATGAACAGGAAGCACTAAATAAGATATTAACTGCTGCACGAGATGAAGGACTTCGTTATATCTCCGATAGTGATGCCCGCCCTCAGGGAGGCGCACATGCTTTTGCACATCTATGGGACAATGGCAATAATTCTATTGATGAATTAAAAAATATATTAAAAATTAGAAAAACAGCCATTAATAATTTCTCGATAGATAACATAAGGAGTAATGAACCTTATTCTGTGTTAGAAGATGTATTTGTACCGCTATATTTTTTCCATCGCTATCAAACAGAAGCGGTTGTAAAGGTTATTGGCGGATTGGATTATAATTATGCTGTTAAAGATGATGGCCAGTTAACAGTGAAACAGGTGGATAGAAAAACACAAGAAGCCGCCTTAGGAACATTAATAAACACTTTAGATCCTGAAGTATTGGCCATTCCGGAGGAAAAATTAAAGTTATTCCCTCCGAGAGCTAATGGCTATTACCGTTCTAGGGAGTCTTTTAAAGGGAATGCAGGTGTTGCTTTTGATCCGCTCGCAGCTGCCGAAACGGCAAGCAATATGACATTATCGTTGCTGTTACACCCCGAAAGGGCAGAACGAATGGTACAACAAAAAGCACTTGATGAAAAGCAACTTGGGTTATCAGAGATGTTAAATGAGCTTTTAAAAAACACAATAAAAACAAAATCGAAAAAAGGGTATTTAAAAGCAGTTCAACTAGCCATAAATTATCAAGTAATAAAAAACATTATGCAATTAGGGGCGAATGAAAAAAGTACCCCCCAAGTAAAGGCAGTTGTCCATTTTGAAATGATGAAGTTAAAAACCTGGTTAGCGTCACAGTCGATAACTCCTGACATGTTATGGATGGGTAAAGAAGTAGAGCATTTTTTAGGGAATCCAAGTGGTTATAAAACTTCACCTTCTCCAAAAATCCCTGATGGTTCACCCATAGGTATGGATTGTTATAACTAGAACAGGATGAAAATAAACCTTATAAGCGATACCGTAACAAAACCCACTCCCGAAATGCTTGAAGCCATGATGGCCGCCAAGGTAGGTGATGATGTTTTTAAAGAAGATGAAACCGTGAACATCCTTGAGGAAAAGGTAGCAGACATGTTTGGTATGGAAGCTGCTTTGTTCTTTCCTAGTGGCACTATGGCAAATCAAACAGCCATAAAATTACACACACAACCCGGAGAACAACTTATTTGTGATCAATATGCACATGTATATAATTATGAAGGAGGGGGTGTTAGTTTTAATAGTGGAGTTTCTTGTAAGTTAATAACCGGGAATAGAGGTATGATGACAGCAGCACAGGTAGCAAGTGCGATCAATCCGCCTGATTTTTACCATAGCCCGCTAACATCGTTGGTATGCATAGAAAACACTACCAATAAAGGAGGAGGAGCTTGTTGGGATTTTTCCGAGTTGGTAAAGATCCGTGAGGTGTGTGATTCAAATAACTTATCATACCATTTGGATGGGGCACGTTTATGGAATGCCCTGGTAGCAAAAAAAGAAACCCCTAAACAGTATGGAAAACTCTTTGATACCATATCGGTTTGTTTATCAAAAGGGTTGGGGTGTCCGGTAGGATCGGTATTGGTAGGTTCCAAAGAACAAATGAATAAAGCTTTGCGCATCAGGAAGGTTTTTGGAGGTGGAATGCGCCAGGCAGGTTATTTAGCTGCAGCGGGCAGCTATGCATTAGACCATCATATGTCTCGGCTAGCGGAAGATCATAAAAAAGCAAAAGAGATAGAAGAAGTCTTGAAAAAATTACCGTATATAAAAAATGTAGCACCTGTAGAAACAAATATTGTCATTTTTACTTTGAATGATCACATTGACGAAGCAAACTTCATAGATATTTTAAATAAAGAATCCGTTCGGATTATTGGAATGGGGCAAGGAAAATTGCGTATAGTGACCCATTTAGACTATTCCGACGATCAGCACCATCGGTTTTTATCAATTATAAAAGGTATTGAGGTATAAAAGCACCCATATGATTGAGTGCTTTTACGATTTTTTATTTTTAATATTCCGCAATTAAGTCAAATCACTAATAGAAGCTTCTGGGGCATTGGTTTTTACAGATTCAATACCATTTTCCATTCCGGATTCCGAAGCATACATTTGGCTACTCCCGATAACTTGTCCATTACTCGCTTTCAGGTTAAAATGAAACTTTCCATTGGCCCCCGTCTTACGTTCAAACTTACTGTCATCTTTACAGTTTTTTTGAATAGACTCTATACCGTTTTGAGCACTGCTTTTGTCTGAATATCCTTGGCTTGCAAGGATAATTTGCCCATTTTTTGCTTTCAAGTTGAAGTAATACTTCTTGTTTTTTTCACTTTGGAATAATTCGAACATATCTATAAGGTTTGAAAATTTATATTGCTTAAAGTTAAAAAAAACAGTTATAAAAATAAAACTCTTTTTATTTAAATAGATCCATTCCGGGAATATTGGGCATACCCTCTTTAGCAACAGCACTCAGTTCTGCCTCTTGGATACCGGAAGCTTTTTTTATGGCATTATTTAGGGTTAAGATTAAATAATCTTCTAATTGTTCCGGATCGTCCAACAGAGAAGGAGCAATAGTTATATTTTTAATTTCTCTATTGGCGGTTATAGTTACTTTTATTAATTGTTGAGGAGATTCTTCCACTACAGTTACTGAATCCAGACGCGCTTTGGTGGCTGCT
The DNA here is from genome assembly GCF_037645805.1 of Leptobacterium meishanense. NCBI lineage: Bacteria > Pseudomonadati > Bacteroidota > Flavobacteriia > Flavobacteriales > Flavobacteriaceae > Leptobacterium > Leptobacterium meishanense. The sequence continues at coordinate 300,708 of NZ_JBBEXE010000001.1, read as the reverse complement.
ATTTTTTCCTGGGTTTCTTTGAGCTTTCCCATCATATTTTTGAAATCTCCGAACATAACAATGAAAACATTTACATTAATGGTGTAAAATTACTAAATTCGGAGCTTATATAGCTCAAAAATGGATACTATGAAAAAACTACCTGTTATCATTATTTTATCGATTACTTTTGCAACTTCCTGTAAAAAAGAAAATCAAAATAAAATGGGACATTATACCCCACCAACTGCAGAAAAAAATCCAACTAAATTAGAAAAACATGGCGACATCAGAATTGACAACTATTTTTGGATGAACCAACGTGATAATCCGGAAGTGATAGATTATTTGGAGCGCGAAAATGATTACAATGATAAAATGACCGCACACACCAAAGACTTCCAAAAACAGTTGTTTGAAGAAATGAAATCAAGGATCAAAGAAGATGACGAATCCGTTCCTTATAAATATAATGGCTATTGGTATATCACTCGCTATGAAGAAGGTAAAGATTACCCGGTATATACCCGTAAGAAAGAATCAATGGATGCCCCGGAAGAAATCCTTTTTGACGGCAATGAAATGGCAGAAGGACATTCTTTTTTTAATTTAAGAGGCATTAATATAAGTCCTGATAATAAATTGGCGGCTTTTGGGGTTGATACCATAGGTAGAAGGATATACACTATACAGATCAAAAATCTGGAAACAGGAGAAATTTTTCCGGAGAAGATTGTTAATACCACTGGAACCAGTACATGGGCTAATGACAACAAAACACTTTTCTATATCGGAAAAGATCCACAAACATTACGGTCTGAAAAAATATTTAAGCATGTTTTAGGCACGACTAACTCGGAAGATATGCTTGTATTTCATGAAGCAGATGAAACCTTTTCTACGTATGTATACAAAACTAAATCACAAAAACATTTAGTAATTGGTTCTTTCAGTACGCTTACTTCAGAATATCAAATAGCAGATGCAAATACCCCTGATAAAGGGTTTCGTGTTTTTCAACCAAGGATTCGTGGGCTTGAATATGGAATAGCACATTATGAAAATCATTTTTATGTGCTAACCAATGCAGATGGAGCAACCAATTTCAAACTAATGAAAACCCCAGAGAGTAAAACAACAAAAGAAAATTGGAAAGAATTAATACCACATAGAGAGGATGTCCTATTGGAAGATATAGATGTTTTTAAAGATTTTTTAGTTATTAGCGAACGTACTAATGGTTTGAATAAGATACGGATCAAGCGATGGGACAATAAAGCAGATTATTATTTGCCTTTTGATAATGAGACTTATACAGCATATACAACCACAAACCTTGAATTTGATACAGAAACACTTCGCTATAACTACAATTCACTTACAACACCTCTATCTACCATTGATTTTAATATGGTAACTAAAGAACAAGAAGTAAAAAAAGAACAAGAAGTATTAGGAGGAAAGTTTAATAAAGAGAATTATGCGTCAGAACGTGTATGGGCTACTGCAGCAGATGGTACTAAAATACCGATATCACTTGTGTATAAAAAGGGTGTTAAGAAAGATGGTTCAAGCCCTTTGCTTCAATATGGTTACGGCTCTTATGGAGCAACGATAGACCCTTATTTTTCTACTACTCGTTTGAGCTTGTTAGATCGAGGTTTCATATATGCTATTGCCCATATAAGAGGAGGGGAATACCTAGGAAGACCATGGTATGAAGATGGTAAATTACGCACTAAGAAAAACACCTTTACAGATTTTATAGATTGCTCAAAATTTTTAATAGAAGAAAAATACACCTCCCCTGAACACTTATATGCAATGGGAGGTTCTGCAGGAGGATTACTTATGGGAGCTGTTGTGAATATGGCTCCGGAATTATATCATGGAGTAATTGCAGCAGTCCCTTTTGTAGATGTTATTACCACAATGTTGGACGAGTCTATACCTCTAACAACGAGCGAATATGATGAATGGGGGAACCCAAATGAAAAAGAATATTATGAGTATATAAAAACATATTCCCCTTATGACAACGTGAAGAAACAAGAGTACCCAAATATGTTGGTTACTGCGGGATACCATGACTCTCAGGTGCAATATTGGGAGCCGGCGAAATGGGTAGCAAAATTAAGAGAAATGAAAACAGATGATAATATGTTGCTTCTTCATACCAATATGGATGCTGGTCATGGTGGGGCTTCCGGAAGATTTGAAGCTATAAAGGAAGTAGCAGAAAACTATGCCTTCATTTTAGATTTGGAAGGTATTACTGAATAATAAAAAAATAGTTAAATTTGCAGGGTTTTGATGTTATCAAGACTATAAGTGTAGTATATTGAAGCTAACTCTATGGAACAAAAAATAAAAGCTTATAATAATATTTTAGAACTTATAGGTAACACTCCTCTTATAAAGTTAAATAAAACCACAAATGAAATTCCTGGCAATTTTTATGCAAAGGTAGAAGCATTCAACCCAGGACACTCTACCAAAGACAGAATAGCGCTATACATTATAGAAGAAGCCGAACGTAGGGGTATTCTTAAGCCGGGGGACACTATTATAGAAACAACCTCTGGAAATACTGGTTTTAGCATAGCAATGGTCAGCATTATAAAAGGTTATGAATGTGTGCTAGCGGTAAGTTCTAAATCATCAAAGGATAAGATCGATATGCTACGCTCTATGGGGGCTAAAGTATATGTATGCCCGGCACATGTAAGTGCAGATGATTCACGCTCTTATTATCAGGTTGCCAAGAGGCTTCATGAAGAAACAAAAGGATCAATATATATCAATCAATATTTTAACGAATTAAATATTGATGCACATTATAATACTACAGGCCCTGAGCTATGGAGCCAAACCAATGGAGAAATAACCCATTTGGTAGCATGTAGCGGTACAGGGGGCACTATTTCAGGAACAGCCCGTTTTTTAAAAGAACAAAACTCTAATATTCGTATCCTTGGCGTAGATGCATTTGGATCTGTATTAAAAAAATATCACGAGACCAATGAGTTTGATTCAGAAGAGATATATCCATATAGGATAGAAGGCTTGGGCAAAAATTTAATCCCCTCAGCTACTGATTTTGACATCATTGATAAATTTACTAAGGTAAGTGATGAAGATAGTGCACACATGGCCCGTGAAATATCAAAAACAGAAGGGTTATTTGTAGGATATACAAGCGGTGCTGCCATGCAAGCAGTAAAACAATTGGCAGAAGAGGGCGAATTTAACGAAGAAAGTAATGTTGTTGTTATATTCCCAGACCATGGATCTAGGTACATGAGTAAAATATACTGTGATAAGTGGATGAATGAACAAGGGTTTTATGACAGTATGCGGAATGAAACTGCTCAACGAATAGAATATATTCGATAGATAAATAAAATTCAGATAAAAAAAGGAAGTATTTACTTCCTTTTTTTGTTTCCATACAAATTTTGTTCAATAGATTTAATAAATTAGTGTTTTCATTCTGTAATTTAAATAATACTAATTTTTTTATTTGAATATGGGGTATATACAAGTTAATAAAATTGAAAAACCAACTCCAGAAGAATTTAAAGAAAGATTTATTAAGAACCCTAAACCAGTTATAATAAAAGATTTTGCAGCTGATTGGGAGGCTGTAAACAAATGGACTTTTGACTATTTTAAAGATAAATACGGAGATTGGGACGTTCCTTTGTATGATGATACATACCACAGAGCAGGAAAAGGTTACATGAAACCGATTATGCACAGGAAATTTTCAGAATACCTGGAAATTATTCAAAAAGAGCCGACTAATCTACGTTTTCATAACTTTCAAGTGATGCAACGGGCTCCGGAGCTGGCAAATGATTATAAAAAACCCGATTTAATGAAAGGCTTTATGAAATTTGCGCTTATGTTTTTTGGGGGAGAAGGGTCTAAGCTTAATTTACATTATGATATAGACTGTTCACATGTTTTTTTGACTCATTTCCAAACGGAAAAAAAAGTGTATTTGTTCCCTCCGTCCGAAAGTACATATTTGTACCACCTTCCATATACAAACCATGCACATTTGGATGTTTTAAACCCGGATTGGAAAAAATATCCGGCATTTAAATATGCTAGAGGGTATGAAGCTACAATAAATCATGGTGAGACTCTATTTATCCCCAAATTGTGGTGGCATTATGTATATTATTCAAAAGGAGGGTATTCGCTTGCTCTGAGAGCAAATGATAGCCTAAACACGAAAATAAGAGGGGCATATAACCTTGTTCGTTTATTCACTATTGATAACACCATAAACTTTCTACTGAAAGATACATGGAAACAATGGAAATATTCAATAGCCCAACAAAGGGCAAACCAAGTGATAAAAACAATAAAAACATGAAAAATATTGTCATAACAGGAGTTTCTTCCGGAATAGGACATGCTGCGGCTATTAAATTTTTAGATGAAGGAAACCGTGTATTTGGGAGTGTCAGAAATGAAAAAGATGTTAAAAAGTTAGTTGCTGATTATGATGAAAAATTTATCCCTCTCATATTTGATGTTACTGATGAGGTTGCTATTCAAGAGGCGGTAAAAAAGGTAGAAAGCTACTTGGAAGATGGCGAAAGCATTTATTGTTTAATCAACAATGCAGGATATTCTGTTAGTGGCCCCATAGCTTATATTCCTATCGATAAGTTGACAAAACAATTTGACGTAAATGTAAATGGACTTGTCCGTGTTACACAAGCTTTTTTACCTATGTTAGGCTTTAATAACTCAAGAAAGAAAGGAAAAATCATAAATATAAGCTCTGCATCAGGTAAGATAACGCGCCCTTTTATGACCCCTTATTCAGCTTCAAAACATGCTGTGGAAGCAATTTCTGACGGGCTTCGGAGAGAGCTTATGGAATACGGGATTGATGTCATTGTAGTAGAGCCCGGGCCCATTCAATCAAAAATATGGAAGAAAGCAAGAAGCATAGATATAACCTATGAAAATACGCCGTATCATAAAATCTATGCAAACATAGATAAAGCAGTAGATGAAATGGAAGGAATGGCTATTCCCGCAGAACGTTTAGCTGACTTGTTGTACAAGATAGCAAATCGTCCTAAAAATAGGACACGTTATTTGATTACTCCTAAAAAAACAGCTTTTTGGCTGGCAATACATATTCTTCCCGACCGTTACCTTGATAAGATGTTTGCAAAGCAGTTGAATAAACTTAAAGAGGATTAATTTATCATAGAAAAAGTAACAATCAAATTGTTTTATTATGATAGCATGTTAAAAATAATTATTTTTGCGATTCGTTTAAATTCAACGATTTTTTAATAAACGTATCCACACTTCATGAAAGACTTATTCGATAGAATTATAGCTAACAAAGGACCTTTAGGAAAATGGGCTTCACAAGCAGAAGGATATTTTGTATTTCCAAAACTAGAAGGCCCTATATCCAATAAGATGAAGTTTAATGGTAAAGAGGTCATCACTTGGAGCATTAATGACTACTTAGGATTAGCAAACCACCCGGAAGTTCTAAAAATAGACGCAGAGGCTGCGGCTGAACATGGCTGTGCATATCCAATGGGAGCACGTATGATGAGCGGACATACAGGTGTTCATGAACAACTTCAAAATGAATTGGCAGAATTTGTTGGTAAGGAAGCAGCATACCTCTTAAATTTTGGATACCAAGGAATTATGTCTGCCATTGATGCTTTGGTAACCAAAGATGATATTATTGTGTATGATGTGGATTCCCATGCGTGTATTATTGATGGAGTACGTTTACATATGGGAAAGCGGTTTACTTTTAAACACAATGATATTGAAAGTTTAGAAAAAAACCTTGAGCGAGCTACCAAAATGGCAGAACAGACCGGAGGGGGTATTTTAGTTATCTCCGAAGGTGTTTTTGGAATGCGTGGAGAACAAGGTAAGCTTAAAGAGATTGTAGCGCTTAAAAAGAAATATAACTTTCGTTTAATGGTGGATGATGCACATGGTTTTGGAACTTTAGGAAAAACCGGTGCAGGAGCGGGTGAGGAACAGGGTGTACAAGCTGATATAGATGTATATTTTGCCACATTTGCCAAATCGATGGCCAGTATAGGTGCATTTTTAGCCGGAGATAAAGAAGTGATAGACTATTTAAAATACAATCTCCGTTCTCAAATGTTTGCTAAATCGCTTCCGATGGTATTCGTGAAAGGGGCATTAAAACGGTTGGATATGTTACGAAGCATGCCAGAACTTAAAAACAAACTTTGGGAAAATGTAAATGCCCTTCAGAATGGGCTTAAAGAACGAGGCTTTGATATTGGTAGCACTTCTAGTTGTGTTACACCGGTTTATTTAAATGGAAGCATTCCTGAAGCAATGGCATTAGTAAAAGATTTACGTGAAAACCATGGGATATTTTGTTCTATCGTTGTTTATCCAGTTATTCCTAAGGGATTGATCTTATTACGTATGATTCCTACGGCAACACATACCATAGAGGATATAAATGAAACTCTGGATGCTTTCTCTGCAATTAGAGAGCGGTTAGAAAATGGAACCTACAGAAGATTATCTGCAGCGATAGCTGAGCAGTAGCTTATAGTTCTTTTGTGAAGGTTTTCCAGCGTTTTACAAGCACCGGGTCAAAATGCTTCCATAGCGATTGAACAGCCTTGTTTTCTTCTAGTTCGGGATTAGTCTCGGCATATTTGACACCTTTTTCTTTGAGTTTTTTCAATGCCTCTTCAAAAATTATAGAAGGGATCCCTTTGTTTTGATATTCAGGCGCAATACCTATCAGATAAAAATTCACAGTATCGTTCTTCTTCATGGCTTTCATCAATTGCAAAAAGCCAAAGGGGAAGAGTTTTCCGTTGGCTTTTTGCAAGGCTTTTGCAAAAGAGGGCATCATAATAGCAAAAGCGATTAATTCATTATTTGCATCCGTAATCAAAATTACATAATCAGGATGTAAAAATTTGATATATTTTTCTTTGTAATAAGGAATATCTTCTTGTGGAATAGGAACAAAAGATTGGAGTACTTTATAGGAGCGGTTCATTAAATCAAACATTGCTTCTGTATAAGGTAAAAGCCGTTTAATACTCTTAAAACGCAATACATTCAATTGGTAACGCTGTTTAATAAGAGATGCCATTTTAATGACTTTATCAGACAATTTGTCCGGTGTATCGAAATGATATTCTACCCAATGTGCGCCGTCATTAAAATCTAATTTCTTTAAATGTTCAGGATAGTATGCATGATTATAAAAAGTAGTCATGTTGCTAATTTTATCAAATCCATGTATAAGCATTCCTGCTTTATCCATATTAGAGAAACCTACAGGTCCTTCGGCATATTCCAGTTGGTGTACCTTGCCTATTTCATAGACTTTACTCATAAGCGCCTTTGTGACTTCAATATCATCAATCATATCCAACCAACCAAAACGGACTTTCTTCTTTTGCTGTTCGTTTACCTCTTTCCAATTAATAATTACAGCAATCCGCCCTACTATTTTATTTTGCTTTTTAGCTAAAAAAAAGCGGGCAGTAGCATTATTAAATGCCGGGTTTTTGGTTTTGTCAAAGGTATCGAGTTCTTGCTTGATGATTGGAGGAACCCAATACGGATTATTTTTATATAATTTAAAAGGAAATTTGATGAATGTTTTTATCTCTTTTTTACTTACAGCTTCAAATACATCAACCATAGTCTGATCTGGAAATTATTAATTATCTATAATGAAAGGGTCTTTATTTTTCTTTTTACGCTTTTTCTTATCTTTTCTAAGGTTGGAATCATCTATAATGATCAATTCATCTTTATGATAATCTAACCGAAACGAAACACCAATAGCCCCAAATAGCCTGGAAGGAGTATCTTTTACATTAAAACCTACGAGTGCATCTACCTGAAGGTTTTTGTTAATAAGATGAGCTGCCCCTCCTCGAAATATGACATCGGCATAATCATCACTGTTAACTCCTTGATTTTCGATAAAGATAGACCATTTTGGATTATTTAAGGCATGGGTTAACGTAATGATATAGCTCAATATAGGGTCATCTTCTGTAAACCGGTCATAAATGATGTTACTCACCAATACCCAATTCCCAGGAAAATGATTTTGTAACAACACTGCAACTTTCGGGCTAATGGAAGTGTCTTCGGGCACAAAAGGATTGTCTGCAAAAAACAAGTTAGCGCCTGCATAGACTGATATGGAAGGGATAAGGTCGCGCCATTGGAACTTGTTATTGGCCCGCCAACTATAAAGATTGGGTTTTCGCTCTTTCTTATATGGGTCATACACAAGGTACTTGGCCCCAATAGTGTGCATTAAAAAGTCATTATTATTAAACTGCAAGGGAGGGTTGAAACCATTAAAAGTAAATTCTTGAAAAATATAGGTGCCTTCCCAGAGGACCTCTAATTCTTCAAATAAAAATCCATAGCGGATAGCAAAACTAAGTCCTAAATCGTTGGTTTCTGTGAGTAACCCTGAATGTTCTTGTTTTTCATACAAAATCCCAAACTCTCCTTGAAGAACATTTTTACCGACAGCAAAAGCTCCATCGGATGATCCCGGTCGGTTTGAGTTAATAACATCTGTGTATTGCGCATGGCTATGAAGGCCTGCTAATAAAAACAGAAATATCAATAAATATGGTGTTTGTTTCATGGTATAGGTTTTAAATCAAATATAGAAGAATTTATTATTTTTTTAAGAGATTTAGCCGTTTTTTCGGATATTAGAGTTGTATTTTTGACTGTGCATAAAAAAATGCTTTATGGGAATATTAAGAACCCTTTTCATTATAGTTTTAGTATATTATTTCTTAAAAATTTTAGGGAAAGTTTTTGGGCCTATCCTTTTTAAACATGCTGCAAAGAAAATGGAAAAACGTTATAATCAGCGTTATAATGATTACCAACCTGAGACTAATGCAAAAGCAAAGGAAGGGGAAACAGTTATAGATAAACAACCTGAACCCATGCAAAAAAGGTCTAAAGAGAAAGAAAAGGCAGGTGAGTATATTGATTTTGAAGAAATTGATTAACCAAACAACAATTAAATGTATTTAAAAATTAAAAAAATACTTCCTCATTTTATTGTAACCACACTTTTCATAATTATTTCATTAGCGTACTTTCATCCTGTTTTACAAGGCAAAAAAATATTCCAGAATGATATTGCTCAATACATAGGAATGGCTAAAGAACGAAATGATCTAAGAGCAGAAGAAAATAAGGAATCTTATTGGACAAACAGTGCTTTTGGAGGAATGCCAACTTATCAGTTAGGGGCACAATATCCGCATGATTATATTAAAAAAATAGATAGGACCATTCGTTTTTTACCCAGACCTGCTGATTATCTTTTTCTTTATTTCATAGGGTTTTATGTACTTCTTTTAGTTTTAAAGGTCGATTATAAATTGGCTTTTTTGGGAGCGCTGGGTTTTGGGTTTTCTACCTATCTAATTATTATTTTGGGGGTGGGGCATAACGCAAAAGCACATGCCATAGCATATTTTCCAATTGTATTATCAGGGATCTTATTGGCTTTTCAACGAAAATATGTTTATGGGTTTTTATTAACGGCTCTTGCAATGGCATTGGAAATTAGTGCCAACCATTTTCAGATGACATATTATTTGTTATTGTTGGTATTGATTTTAGGGGTTGTTTATCTGATTCAAGCAATTCAACGAAAAGAACTTGTCTCTTTCTTTAAGACTGTAGGGGTATTGGCTTTGGCGGTAATACTTTCTTTGTGGATGAATGCTACAAATTTACTGGCAACACAAGAATATACTAAATGGAGCACAAGAGGAAAGAGCGAACTTATTATAAATCCAGATGGTTCTATCAAAGAAGGTAATTCCGGATTATCAAAAGAGTACATTACCGAATACAGTTATGGGATTGTGGAAACCCTCAACCTATTTGTTCCTCGTCTTTTTGGAGGTTCTAATAATGAAAATTTAGGAAAAACTTCTAAAACATATGAATTTTTGATACAACAAGGAGTTCCTAGGTCTCAAGCAATCGGCTTTGCAGAAAGTTTACCTGCCTATTGGGGGGATCAACCTATTGTGGCTGCCCCGGCTTATGTAGGAGCAGTAGTACTTTTTTTATTTATTCTGAGCTTATTTTTAGTGAAAGGTACTTTAAAAAAATGGTTATTGGGAGGGATCATCCTATCATTATTATTGTCTTGGGGAAAAAACTTGGCCGTACTTACTGATTTTATGATCGATTATTTTCCTTTATACAATAAATTCCGTGCAGTTTCATCTATTCAGGTAGTATTAGAACTATGCATTCCGGTAATGGCTATTTTAGGATTAACAGCATTTTTTAACAAGGAAAGATCTATAGATGAAAAAAAGAATGCTTTAAAATGGACAACAATTATAACTGCAGGTGTTGGAATATTATTGTTTTTTGCCAAAGGAAGTTTCGATTTCGTTGGCAGTAATGATGGTTACTACCGTCAGGTGCTAGGAAATGAAATCGTTGAAATGATAAAACTAGACCGAAAGGCAGTTTATAATCACGACCTATTCAGAACGCTGATTTTTGTTGCTCTATCAGCGGCAGTTTTATGGGGGTTCATAAAAGGAATGCTCAGAAAACAATATACATTGGGTGCTTTTACCTTATTAATTCTTTTTGATATGATAGGTGTTGCACAGCGCTACGTGAACAAAAATGATTTTGTACAGGCAAGACGAATGGAAAAACCTTTTCAGGCAACACCTGTCGATACAGAAATCCTAAAAGATACTACACATTACCGTGTTTATGAACCTTCTCTTAGAATGGCAGGAGGTAGGGCTTCCTATTTTCATAAAGCTATTGGGGGCTATCATGCTGCTAAACCCGGACGTTTTCAAGAATTGTATGATTATCAGATAGCTCAGAATAATGTTGGGGTATTAAATATGTTGAATGTAAAATATATCATCAGGCAGAATGAACAAGGACAAACCTATCCTGCATTGAACCCTTATGCAAATGGGAATGCATGGTTTGTAACTGATAAAAAAACTGTAAATACTGCTGATGAAGAAATAAAAGCTCTAAAGGAACTGGATACAAAAACTGAAATAGTACTGAATAAAAATGATGTTCCGGAAGAAGTGATTTTAAAAGAATATGAAAGGGATACTACAGCTACTATTGAATTGGTCTCATACCATCCTGATGCGCTTATTTATGAATCAGAAACAACACTTCCACAATTGGCTGTTTTTTCAGAGGTACATTATCCAAAAGGATGGCAAGTTTTTATTGATGGTAACCCTATAGAGCACTTTCGTGCTAATTATGTACTTCGGGCAATGGAAATTCCAGAGGGAAAACATACCATTCATTTTAAATTTGATCCTGAAGTGGTAAAAACAGGTAGTGTTATTACGCTGACAGGAAGCATTATTTTTGGAATACTACTTATAGGAGGATTGTACATGCAATGGATAAAAAGGGAAAAAGTACCCGAAGATAAACAAACATAACAGTTTGAAAAAAGTACTGATCATAACATATTATTGGCCACCTGCAGGTGGTCCGGGAGTACAACGGTGGCTGAAATTTGTTAAGTATCTCCCTGAGAGCAATATAAAACCAATAGTTTTTATTCCTGAAAACCCTTCTTACCCTATTGTAGATAAAGCATTACTAGAAGAAATTCCGAAAGAAGTAACTATAATAAAACACCCTATTAAAGAACCATATAAATTCGCGAATATTCTATCAAAGAAGAAAACGAAAAAAATAAGCTCCGGAATTATTGCTTCAAAAAAGCAGTCGACGATAGAAAAAATACTACTATGGATACGGGGAAATTGTTTTATTCCGGATGCACGGATATTATGGGTAAAACCTTCTGAAAAGTTTTTATTAGCTTATATTGAAAAAGAAAGAATTGAGACAGTTATTACAACTGGCCCTCCGCATAGTGTACATTTGATAGGTAAAAAACTAAAAGAAAAAATGGGGATACAATGGATAGCAGACTTTAGGGATCCCTGGACGACAATAGGCTATCATAAAAAACTGAAATTGACCCAAAGAGCTAGAAGAAAACATAAAAAGCTAGAAAAAGGAATTTTAAATGCTGCTGATGATATCATAGTTACCAGTCCCTCAACAAAGCAATTGTTTGAAACAACCACTGATAAACCTATAATTGTAATTACCAATGGTTATGATGCGATACATGATGTTACATTGGTTAAAAAAGATAAAAAATTCACACTTTCCCATATAGGCTCATTATTGACAGAGAGGAACCCTTTAATACTATGGGAAGCATTGTCAGAATTAATCAATGAAAACAAAACATTTAAAAATGATTTTATATTACAGCTCGTAGGGATAGTAGGGAAAGATGTATTAGACACTATTCATCGTTACATTCCAAAGGAAAATACACAGTTATTGGGCTATGTAACCCATAATGAAGTTTTAAAACTGCAAAGTGCCTCTCAGGTATTACTATTGATCGAGATAGATAGTGAAGAAACTGCATGCATAATCCCGGGAAAACTATTTGAATATTTATATGCAAAACGCCCTATTGTAGCTATTGGCCCTAAAAATTGGGATGTAGTCTCTATTTTAGAAGAAACAAAAGGTGGTAAGGCATATACTTATGATGAGAAAAGACAATTAAAAGAAAAGTTACTAGCTTTATATAATGCGTATAGATCAGGCAATTTACAAGTTGATTCGAGTGAGTTAGAAAGATATAGTCGTAAGGCTTTGACCAAGAAGCTGGTATCTGTTATTAAATAAGTATATCAATGGGGATTGTTGTAAATCAGTCATTTAAAAATACTATTACTACCTATTTAGGGTTTGCTTTTGGAGCTATAAACACATTGTTGTTATATCCTTTTTTTCTAACAGATGAATATTATGGATTGTTAGGTTATTTACTTTCTACATCCAACATATTGATGCCCCTTATGGCATTTGGAGTGCATAACACTTTGATAAAATACTATTCTTCTTATACAACGCCAAAGGAACAACAACGGTTTACTACGATGATGTTTGTGTTGCCTTTATTGATCATTATTCCCATAGGCATTATCGGGACAATGGCTTATGAGAATATAGTGGCATTCCTTTCAAAAGAGAACACAATTGTTACAGATTATGTATGGATGATATATGTAGTAGCTATTGCAATGGCGTATTTTGAAGTGTTCTTTGCATGGGCAAAAGTGCATATGCGATCGGTATATGGAAATTTTTTAAAAGAAGTTTTCCACCGTGTAGCTTCTATGGTTTTAATTTTTCTGATTTTCTTGAAATGGATTACGGTTCAAGAGTTTATACTATTATCAGTGTTTATGTATATCGCACGAATGCTTTTAATGCTATTTAGTGCTGTACGGATAAAACTACCAAAATTTCAAAATAGCCTTCCAATTAATTATAAAAGTGTGCTTGGCTACTCTGCACTTATCATTTTAGCGGGATCTATTGCTATTGTATTATTAGATATTGATAAATTCATGATAGGGCAATATATCGCTATTGAAAATGTGGCCTTCTATAACGTTGCTGTTTTTATTGCAGTGGTAATTACAGTTCCAGCTCGTGCCATGCATCAAATAACCTACCCTTTAACGGCCAAACTGATTAATGAACATAATAGTGTAGCACTTCAAGATTTATATAAAAGGAGCTCACTTAACTTATATGTTATCGGGGGAGGGATTTTTCTGTTGATTGTACTCAACAGCAATGAACTGTATAACTTATTGCCTGCTCAATATAATGATGCGGTTTTAGTGGTATTTATTATTTCAATAGCTAAGCTCACAGACATGCTTTTGGGAAATAACAATTCCATTTTATTCAATTCAAAGTACTACAAAATGATATTGTTATTTGGTTTGCTACTTGCCGGAATTACCATTGTATTCAATATGATTTTTATTCCCCGATGGGGAATTAATGGGGCAGCCATAGCCACTTTAATTGGATTTTTAACATACAACACCCTGAAAATACTATATGTATATATAAAGTTTAATATGCACCCGTTTACTAGGGAAACATTAAAAACTACAGCAGTTATAATAGGTTTTGTTTTGCTTTTTTTCTTTTGGGATTTTTCTTTTCACCCCATCGTAAACATAACTTTAAAATCGGGGATTATAGCTATTGGATATATGATGGCCATTTACAGGATCTCTCTTTCAAAAGACATAGTAGCTATTATCAATAAATATATAAAACGCTGATTTAACAGCACTGATCGTCTTTTACCAGTCGGCAACTGGCCACAGCTAATACTGCTCCTATAATCGGAGCTGTGAGATAAAGCCATAACGGCTGCCAGTATCCGGAGATAAGAGCAGGTCCTAGTGAACGCGCAGGGTTCATAGAGGCCTTGGTAATAGGCCCTGCAAACATGGCTTCTAATAAAATAACACCTCCTATGGCAATCCCTGCAATGACCCCTATTTCTTTAGCACCGGTAGATACATTAATAATGACGACCATAAGAAAAAAAGTAAGCAATAGCTCCAGAGTAAAAGCACGGTACACATCTACGGAAGGAATAGTAGCTCCATAAGTTTTAGCCTCTGGAAATAAAAAAAGCAAAATACTGCTGGCAGTGATAGCTCCCAAACATTGGACAAAAATATATTTTGGCACTTCTTTCCATGAAAACTTCTTTGCAAAAGCAAAAGCAATTGTAACGGCAGGGTTGAAATGAGCCCCTGAAATATCACCAAACGCATAAATCATTCCCATAACAATAAGCCCCCATGTAACAGCAATACCAACATGGGTAACTTCACCCCCGGTAATTTCATTAATGGTCATAGCTCCTGTTCCACAAAATACCATGGAAAATGTACCTATAAATTCTGCAATGTAATTTTTCATCAGTCCAAAAATAAAACAAATAAATTTTTAAATGTCATGTATTTATTAACGATGCGTTACAAAGTAATAAAGCAACACTTTATCCACTTAATACTATAACGAGAACACATTCTCTTTAAGTTTGGTGTCATATGAAACATTTAATACTTTTCATACTTGGATTTGTTGTTGTAATCTCGTCAGCACAAATAGTTGTAACAGAGAAGTTTATTTTACCAACAACGATAGAGGAAACCTCTGGGCTTATCTTTTATAATGGAAAATTGATTACTCACAATGACTCCGGGAATACCCCTCAATTATTTGAAATAGACACGTTGTCAAATACAATAACGAGAACAATAACAGTCACAAATGCCAATAATATTGATTGGGAAGACATTACACAGGACGACAATTACATATACATAGGCGATATAGGCAATAACAATGGTTCTCGAACGGATTTAAAAATATACCGGATAGATAAATTACAATATGATACAAATATCTCTGTTACTGCTGAAATTATTGCTTTTAGCTATGAAGATCAGATAGACTTTACTCCATTGCCCAATGCAAATAATTGGGATGCTGAGGCTTTGTTTAGCTATAATGGCAAGCTTTATGTTTGTACAAAAGAATGGGTTAGTGAACAAACAACTGCTTATGAAATACCTATAGCCCCTGGAGCACATACGGCCATTAATAAAGGAGTATATGATGTGCAAGGATTAATTACCGGTGCTACATATAGCCCTGACACAGGGATGCTGTACTTGTGTGGCTATAGTAACCTTTTACAACCTTTTATAACATCAAGTTCAGGCATATCAGAAGAAAATATATTTGTAGGGTCACAAGTAAAAATAGCGTTAAGTTCGCTTGGTTTCTCACAAATAGAAGGAATTACATGCGTAAGTTCGAACCGTTATTTTCTGTCTAGTGAAAAAAACACACAGGTTTTTGTTTTAGACCCTAAAATTTATGCATTCAATACCAATGATGAAGTATTAGACATATCTTTCACTGAAACTCCAGGAATGCCGATAACATATCCTAATCCGGTAAGCGACATACTATATATTAAGTTTCCCAATACAATTACATTCTCATCTTATTCTATTTATAACATGTCAGGAAGCCTTGTGAAAGATGAAGTTATAACAGTATCAAGAACTCAAATTGATTTTTCAGGGCTACAAAGTGGTATCTATTTCATGTATTTTCATCATGAAAGAAGCTATTCAAGTTTGACCATTATTAAAAAATAATCGAGAAAGATTTAATTTTTTGTTAACAGCTTCCCAAGATGTTAATAGCTATTTTTAGCATTCAAAAAATATAAAATTATTAACCGACATGAAAAAATTATTTTTAGGGGCATTATTGATTGCTTCTTATGCAGTACATGCACAAATTACAACACCACAACCTAGTCCTACTGCTAAACTGGAACAAACAATTGGTTTGACCGATGTTACTTTAGAATACTCGAGACCCTCTATGAGAGGTAGAACTATTTTTGGTGATTTGATACCCTATGGAAAAGTATGGCGTACAGGGGCCAATGCAAATACTAAAATTACATTTAGTGATGATGTAATGATAGGTGGGAACGCCCTTAAAAAAGGAACGTATGCTATTTATACAAAACCCGGAGCAGAGGCATGGGAAGTGATATTTTATTCAGATGCCAGTAACTGGGGAACTCCACGTAATTGGGACGATAGTAAAGTAGTTGCTTCCGTTCAGGCAACTGTTGAGCCAATTCCATTCAATGTAGAAACTTTTGCAATGGATTTTGGAAATTTCACTAATAATGGAGCTGACCTTGAAATCATATGGGAAAAAACATATGTAAAAGTGCCTATTGAAGTACCTACGAAAGAGAAGGCCATGGCGAGTATAGAACGTACAATGAATGGGCCATCTGCTAATGATTATTTTTCTGCAGCAGTATTTTATTTACAAGAAGGACAGGATTTAAACAAGGCAAAAGAGTGGATAGACAAAGCAGTGTCAATGAATAAAGAAGCATTCTGGATGCAACGGCAGCAGTCGCTCATATATGCAAAATTAGGCGATAAAAAGGGTGCTATTGAAGCTGCTAAAAAATCTTTAAAGCTAGCGGAGAAAGCAGGAAATGCTGATTATGTGAAACTTAATAAAGATTCACTTAAAGAATGGGGCGCACTTTAAAAGCAAATAAAAGAATATTATAAAAAAGCCTGTTTTTTTTACAGGCTTTTTTATTGAACTATTCTGAACTCAGAGTGTTCTTTATTTGTATAAAACTTTGAAAAATAATAGCGAGTGCAATGACCAAAACACAACCGATAAAATTAAGCCATAAATATCCTATAACTTCCTCTACATATATGTACTGGTAATAAATGTAGAAGATGATTAACTGGGTAATAATTGCGGCCCAAAAAACAGCAGTACCCCTTATAAATTTTAAGAAGAATGCCAATAAAAAAATACCCAGTACATTCCCATAAAAAATAGAACCTATAATATTTACAAACTGGATAAGGTTATCCAGTAATGATGCAATACTTGCAAATATGATAGCAATAATGCCCCACAACAAAGTGAACCATTTAGATGCGTTTAGGTAATGTTTGTCATTCCGCTCATTTTTGTGTCCTCTTTTATATAAATCGATAACAGTTGTGGTCCCTAAAGCATTCAGTTCAGAAGCGGTAGAAGACATGGCAGCAGATAAAATAACAGCAAGTAGCAACCCAACTAACCCCTTTGGGAGATTATTCAAGATAAAATGTATAAAGACATAATCTTTGTCATTTGTTTCTACAATAGGATTGGCTTTTTTAATAATTTCTTTCGCCTTGATCCTGTTTTCCTTTTCTTTAGTATTGATAGAAGCGATATTGTTTTTTGCAACCATAATGGCATCATACTCTTTTAAATCAATAGCTGCCGAAAATTTATCCTGTGCAATCTTTTTTTCAATTTCAAGTAGTTGATGATCTTTCTCTAGCGCATTGTATTCATCGGCATATGAAGAGTTAAGAACTTCTTGTGTCGCTGCGGGATTGAAATGAAGTGGAGATGCATTGTATTGATAAAAAACGAAAACCATCACTCCGATGAGAAGGATGAAAAATTGCATGGGGATTTTCAGAAGACCATTAAAGATGAGTCCTAATTGGCTTTCTCTAATAGATTTCCCTGAAAGATATCGCTGTACTTGACTCTGATCCGTGCCAAAATAGGATAGTGCCAAGAAAAAACCACCGGTGATACCGCTCCAAAAGGTATATCGACTTTTGGTATCAAATGAAAAATCGAGAATATTTAATTTTTCATTAGCTCCGGCTATTTTTAGTGCTTTGTTGAATGTTATATCATCAGGCAGGTAACTTAATATCAGGAAGAAGGTAATGATCATTCCTCCCATAATCACAAACATTTGCTGTTTTTGTGTAGTGCTAACAGCTTTGGTACCGCCGGTAACGGTATAAATAATAACTAAAACCCCAATAATGATATTGAGTGTTTTTAGATTCCATCCTAAAACGGCTGAAAGAATTATTGCAGGTGCATATATAGTAATTCCTGCGGCTAATCCCCTTTGTATTAAAAAAAGAATGGCTGTTAAAGTCCTTGTTTTTAAGTTGAATCTTTTTTCTAAAAATTCATATGCCGTATAAACTTTAAGGTTGTGATAGATAGGAATAAAAATCAAGCAAATAACAACCATGGCCAATGGCAACCCAAAATAAAACTGTACAAAACCCATTCCATCATGAAAAGCCTGTCCTGGGGTAGACAAAAAAGTAATGGCACTAGCCTGTGTAGCCATTACAGATAAACCAATAGTCCACCATTTAGCCTCATTATTTCCTAAGATATAGTCTTTAACATCTTTACTCCCCTTGGTTTTCCACACACCATAAACGACAATGAAGAACAATGCAGAAGAAAGAACAATCCAATCTATTATTTCCATTTGCTAGCGATAATTAATCATGATAAAATAAAAAAGGAGGATATATATGGCATTTGCTACAAGTACCCAAGTATACGATTGTTTCCATTTAAGCTTACCTAACATGTTTTTATCCTTTAATACGTTCTTTTTTTTCAACACTCTCTTTGCCTACAGAAAGCATATTAGCAAAGAGTTTATATGCACCGGGCACACCTAAAGGTAACTCCCTAAAAAAGCTGAGCCCTGTGTATATATAATGACCTTTGCCATATGGAGCTACTAATAAACTCCCATCTTTTGGAGATTCTCCTTTATCATTCATCGATAGAATGGGCGTGAATTCTTTCCCCCATTTATTTGGAAAATACAGCCCTCTTTCTTGTTTCCATCCATCAAAATCAGTACGCTTTATTTTATTTGGAAAGTTTAACACTGTATGATTTTTTGCTAAAAAACGTACAGGGGCATTTTCATCTGTTACCCTATCCCTTGAAACATTTAATTCATACGGAGCCAAGTTGTCAAAATTAAGACCTCTTCTTCCACTGGTATTGTACTGAACTATTAAATTGCCACCATTATTTACATAATCCAACAAAAATTGCTGTTTGTATTTTAATGCACTTATAACATTATAGGCACGTATGCCAACTACAATGGCATCATACTTGTCTAGCGAACCAGCTTCTATATTCTCTGGATCAATGGTCATTACATTATAACCTATTTGTTTCAAACTTTCAGGAACATTATCGCCTGCTCCAACAATGTAACCAATATTTTCTCCGACTTTTTGAATGTTTAGCCGAACTACTTTTGCTTTTGATGGTAATAAAACGGTTTGCTTTGGAATATGGTCATAATTTATTTCTATAAGTTCATCTGTATAGGAATGTCCATTGATTACTACTTTTGGGTATAGAAAGCCTTCACTTTCCACATTTTGTGGAGGTGTAACGGTAAAAATAACCGTTTTTTCTTCTCCTCTTTGAGCAATAGAAAAATCAATTTTATCAGGGGTTACAGTCCAACCTTTAGGGTGTTTTAATGAGACACTTCCGATTATTTCAGATTTTCCAGCACGTACTTTTACAGGTATTTTCTTAGAGCTTCGTGTATTAAAAATAGTTACTTTGTCCTCTATTTTGCTAGTGACTTCCGGAAGTATTTCAAATGGTTGGTAAATTTCCCCTTTTGCCCGATCGGTGTATTTATAAACAACATCTTTTAAGAAAGTAATTTCTACATCATTAATAAACATATTGAATTGTACTTTTACGAGTCTGGGTGTTTCAGGATTTCCAATAAGGGTGGCATTATTCACCTTGTACATACCCAATGTAGCCCCTCCATTTAACCAATAGGGAGTTGTGTAGGTTGCATCATTGGGAATAGTCATAGTAGTATTAAAACGGCTTACAATATTATTTTCTAAAGCGATGTTTTTAGCTTCTATGGACTTTCCCGGAATTGTTGCGATGCTTTTTAAAGAAATTGAAACATTACTTCTGTTTATGGCCTCTACTGCTATAACCGCTTCTTCTCCGGGAGTAGCTGAGGAAGCATTAGCAACTGCTTCCAGATATAATCCGGAACAAGCAGCAATAATAGTTTTTATCTCTTCTGATTTTATTTTTTTCCAGTGCTCATCTTCTATGTTCTCAATTAGCTGATAAGCTTTCATTAATTTTGGGATATGTGCAGAAGGATTTTTAAAATTGAAATTTTGTTCTATATCATAAAGAATAGCACCGATTTTTTCACCTCCTTTAATACGAGACCAAGTAGTATTGACCCCATCAAAAGGATTTGATTTATCTGCAGGCAAAGCTCCTCTCAAAAGCTCCAGATATTCTATTTCACGACCTCTTACTCCTGAACTTCCAAAACCTTGTGAGCTATGCTGGCTCCTACTCAGAGCAGCAATCTCATTATTACTTTTACCGGTGGAAGGATAAAAAGTACCTATATCCATATTCAATAGGTTGGTTTTGTCAGCTTTTTCAAAATTTTCCTGACTTCCATAGAACCACCAAGAAGTATTGAAAAATAATCGGGATGGTTGCCATACATCGGTAAATTTAAGTTGTTCCGGATAAATATTCACATTATTTGTTAAATCAAAGGCTTCTACACTGAGCATGGCAGAAGAAGTATGGTGCCCATGTGTGGTTCCAGGGGAGCGATGATTGAAACGATTGATAATAATATCAGGTTTGAAGTTTCGGATAACCCATACAACATCGTGCAAAACCGCTTCTTTATCCCAAATGGTCAATGTTTCATTCGGATGTTTGGAATAGCCAAAATCATTTGCCCGGGTAAAAAACTGTTGGCTCCCATCGAGGCGCCTAGCAGCTAATAGTTCTTGCGTTCTAATTACTCCGAGAAGTTCTCTTAATTCAGGCCCAATAAGGTTTTGCCCTCCATCCCCTCTCGTAATGGAAAGGTAAGCAGTTCGGGCTTTTACATCATTGGAAAGATAGGAAATGAGGCGTGTATTTTCATCATCAGGATGGGCAGCAATATATAATGCAGAGCCTATAAAATTAAGTTTTTTGACAGCCTCATAAATTTCTGATGCACTTAATTTTTGAGGTTGTTGTGCTTGTACTTTAAAAAAAGAAAATGAAAATAGTACAAGCAGTAAAAACGTTCGCATAATGTTGGGTTTGAATAATATGTTGCCCAAATATAATTAAGATAGGGTACTAACAACTTGTTTTTATAGATTCTTTAACAAGCTGAAGTTTTAATTTTTTATAAAGTATCAGATCCATCATCTTCATGAGGCTTCTCTATGACTGCAACACCTTTTTGGAGCAGTAGGTTGTTAGGATAGGTAATAAGTTCACCATTGTCTGTACGGAGGTGGATGTGAAAAGCCCTTATGTCTTCAATGATCGCTTCTTCCATAAAGTCTTTATCCTGGATTCGTATCCGGTCACCAATTTTAAAGGGAAAAGAGAAAAATAAAATAATCCCAGAAGTGATATTGCTCAATATGGACCACTGTGCAAATAAAGCCACACCAATAATGGCAAAAACGGATGATAACAGCACCCCTAACTGTTCGTAGTCAACACTCCATATAACACTTCCTGCAATAGCAGCAGTAATAAGTATGGTAATATTGACATATTTTATAATGAGCCGGGTACGTACCTCATTTAAATCACTTATTTTGCCTACACGCTTTATAGTATTTGTGGATATAAACTTAAATAAAAGCAGTATGCCCAAAGTGATAAGGCTTTTTATTATTTCATCGTAGTGGGTTATAAAAAAATCTTTCATACGTAATACAGTATAGGTGCTATTTTAATACATTTTTATGTAAACTCCAAGAATGTTTGATAAACCATATCAGTAGGCAATCCCATTACATTAAAATAGGAGCCTTCTATTTTTGTAATACCTATAAGACCTATCCACTCTTGAATACCATAAGCACCAGCTTTATCATATGGCTGATAGGTATTAATATAATGTTTTATTTCTTCATCGCTCAAATCCTTAAACCAGACTTTTGTTGTTGAATGTATGGTTTTTTGTTTTACGCAATTTGTAAAACACACGGCTGTAATCACTTCATGGGAATTGTTTGAGAGTGATTTAATCATCTCATAAGCCTGCTCAACATTTGTAGGTTTTCCCAAAGCTTGTTCATTATACCATACAATAGTATCGGAAGTAACGAGCAGCTCATTTTTCCCCAATTCTTTTTTGAAAGCCCTTGCTTTTAATTTGGCAAGATAAACAGCAATATCAGTATGTTTAAGGTTGTCCGGATACTGTTCTTCAACAGGTTTTAATTTTACCTCAAAATCGATTCCTAAATCTTTAAAAAACTGCTGTCTTCTCGGTGAACCGGAAGCTAATATAATACTCAGGTGTTTTAATTTTTCTGCAAGCAAAATTGTTTAGAAGTTTAAAGTTAAAAAGTGTTATTCCTTATGGAACCAAAAATACGATTCTAAGTCTGCTCAATATTAAAACCTTAGTCATATTTAGCATCAACATTGCCGTTCCATTTTCCTTGAACTTTTAATACTTGTTCAATGACATCGCGAACACATCCTTTTCCACCATTTTTATGAGAGATGTATTTACAAATGTTCTTGATTTCAGGAGTAGCATCTTGTGGGCAGCAGGGGAGCCCCACCATTTTCATTCCTGGCATATCTGGGATATCATCTCCCATGTACAATACATTCTCAGGTTTGATATCATAAAGCTCAAAATATTCATTTAATTGTTCAATTTTATGTTGAGCTCCAAGATATATATCCGTTACTCCTAATCCTTTCAATCGCCTTCTTACACCTTCATTGTTCCCTCCTGAAATAATGCAAATATTATATCCGCTTTCAATAGCTGTTTTAATAGCATAACCATCTTTGATGTTCATATTACGGAGCAATTGCCCATCTGTAGTGAGTATGACTGTTCCGTCTGTTAATACGCCATCCACGTCAAATATAAAGGTAGTAATATGTATCAGGCATTCTTTATAACTTTTGTCTTCCATACGTTTCTAAAATAGCATCTGTTAGTGTTGTGTATGCATTTTTATAAGCTTTGCTTTTTAACATAGCAATTTGATTCATTATAACCTTAATATCTTCTCGCCTTGCAGGGCCTGTTTGTGCTTCATAGGGAGGTAATATTTCAACTTTACGGGCAGTCTCTTTGATAAGAGGCTGTAATACCTCAAATGGGATAGCATGTTCTTCACAGATCTTATTACCGATATAATACAAATGATTGGTAAAATTATTTACAAAAACAGCAGCTAGATGCAAAGCTTTTCGTTGTTCTGAATTGATACGGTATATATGGTCTGATATCGTGCTGCCTAGCATTTCTAGTAATGCTAAATCTTTCTGTAATTCAGCTTCAATACAGATAGGGACAACTTTAAAATCAACACTTATTTCTTTAGAAAATGTTTGAAGTGGATAGAAAACCCCTCTTCTGTTCTTTGGCGGCATCATTTCTAAAGAAATATTTCCTGATGTATGAACTACCAACTGGTCTTCAAAAGGAAGGTTTTTTGCAATATGTCCTATAGCACTATCAGAGACTGCGAGAAGGTACAAGTCAGCTTCTTTCAAATCAGTTAAATGGTTTGTTATGGCAACCTCATTTGAATAGTTTCGAATGGAATTAAGGCTTCTGCTATACCATTGCACAACATCAATTGCATTATGCTCTTTGAATATAGTATACAAATGCATGGCTACATTTCCTGCACCGATGAGCACGATCTTTACCATATGGCTAAAATACATAAATTGGTATATATTTCCTTTTATTTTAGAATAGATTCAAAGAATTATAACCTTGCGGTTCTTTCAGAAATAATTAACAGTTTTCCGGAGTGTTTTACAGGTCAATTTCGTTTAAAAAATGATAAAAAGACCCTATTTTTGCATTCCTAAAAGCACATAAGGCCATCTCATAATGATTGATTCTCTCAAGAAACTTTTTTTCTCCACTCGATTAACAGCCGTTCTTTTTATCATCTTCGCCGTTGCCATGGCGTTTGGTACTTTCATAGAAAGCTGGTATAGTACCGAAACCGCACGTATATGGATATACAATGCCTCGTGGTTTGAAGCCATCTTAGTGTTTTTTATAATCAATTTTACGGGGAATATTTTTAAGTACCGGTTGTACAAAAAAGAAAAATGGGCCACACTTTTACTGCACCTTTCATTTATCCTTATCATTATAGGGGCATTTATTACCCGTTATATCAGTTATGAAGGGGTCATGCCGATTAGGGAAGGGGCTACGGAAGATTTTTTCTTGTCCGACAAAACGTATCTTACTGTTTTTGTAGATGGAACAATTGATGGGCAACCTCGCCGGAAAGCACTGCAAGATGCTATCATAGTTACTCCTGAGGCTATGGATGCTAGCTTACCTTGGAAATCTGATTTTAATGGAAAACCTTTTACTATTTCATATGCAGGATTTATAAAGGGAGCAGAGGAGGGGTTAATTCCCGATGAGAATGGAGCGGCCTATCTAAAAATAGTGGAGGCCGGAGATGGCAACCGTCATGACCATTACATAAAGGATGGGGAGATAACAAGTATTCACAATGTGCTTTTCGCATTGAATCAATACACTCCGGGAGCGATAAATATTAGTGCAAATGATAGTATTTACACCATTGAATCTCCTTTTGAAGGAACTTTTTTACGAATGGCAGATCAGCTGAGTGGCCAACTTATAAAAGATAGTGTTCAACCATTAATGCTGCGTTCACTCTACGGTGTTGCAAATATGCAATTTGTGTTCCCTGAACCTGTTGTAAAAGGAAGCTACGGTGTTATTGAAGCCATAGACAAGGAATCTGCGCAGCAAGATGCATTAATCGTAAATATTACTGTTGATGGACAAACACAACAAGTAAAACTTATAGGGGGCAAAGGGATTATTAACAATCCAAAGCAACTAAATATGGGCGGATTGGAATTTTATCTTTCTTACGGTTCCATTCGCCATGAATTGCCATTTAGTATCAAGTTAAACGATTTTATTGCCGAGAAGTATCCGGGTACGGAGAACAGCTATTCATCTTTTATGAGTAAAGTGACTGTAAATGACGAACGTCCATTTGATTATGATATTTATATGAACCATGTGCTCGATCACAAAGGCTATCGTTTTTTTCAAGCCTCTTTCCAACCTGATGAAAAGGGAACGGTACTTTCTGTGAACCATGATTTCTGGGGAACATGGACTACCTATGTTGGTTATTTTTTACTATACGCAGGCCTTTTAGGTATTATGTTTTATGGCGATACCCGCTTTAAAAACCTGTCTAAAATGCTAGAAAAAGTACGAGCAAAAAAAGCAGCACTTACGCTAACAGTACTATTATTTAGCTTGATGAGCTTTTCGCAGGAAAACCATACACATTCAGGAGCCCCTACCACAACTCAGATAGATTCTATTATACAAGCAACAACGATTAACAGAAAACATGCAGAAGCATTTGGAGCTTTGGTGATCCAAGATGATAGAGGCCGTATGAAACCCATCAATACATTTGCTTCGGAACTGCTCCGTAAAATGAGCAAAAAAGACACCTATGACGGATTGGATGCCAATCAGGTGTTTCTGTCCATGATGCAAAACCCTGTGGTTTGGTATAATATTGATTTCGTTTACCTCAAAAGAGGGAACGATAGCATTCGAAATCTTATTGGTATTGGAAAAGATAAAAAATACGCCCGTGCAATTGATTTCTTTGATGAAAAAGGAAATTATAAACTGGCTCCATACCTGCAGGAAGCATATGCCACCAATACACCCAATCAATTTCAAAAAGATTTTAAAGAAGCTGACCAGAAATTGGGATTGCTCAATCGAACGTTAAGTGGTGAAATTTTAAAAATATTCCCTGTTCCGGAAGATGAGAATAACAAATGGATATCACCCCTAGAGCTCAATACCGGAAAATATATTATTTCTGATTCGTTGTACCTGAATTTTATCCAACAGTCAGTTCCTGCATACCTTTCATTGCTTCGGGGAGCTCGTGTAACGGGTAATTATGCAGAAGCCGGTCAATTGCTCGAAGCTTTTAAGCAAACACAGAAAAAATATAGTACCTCCATTATGCCTTCTGATAAGCAGGTAAAAACAGAAATCCTGTATAACAAATATGACATATTTAAAAAATTGTTCAGTTGGTTTATGTATGCCGGTACATTGATGTTTATTTTCCTGATTGTTCAGATTTTTAGAGCTACCAAATGGGTACGGACGATAGTGGTATTGTGTAAGTATGCCATCTTTGCATTGTTTGCATTACATACGCTAGGGCTTATTGCCCGATGGTATGTATCCGGACATGCACCTTGGAGTGATGCGTATGAAAGTATGATCTATGTAGCATGGGCGACGATGGGCATTGGTTTGGCATTTAGTAAAAAAAGTGACCTGACCATTGCCGCTACTGCTTTTGTAACCTCCATTATTTTAATGGTAGCGCACTGGAATTGGATGGATCCCTCCATTGGAAACTTACAGCCCGTATTGGACAGCTATTGGTTGATGATCCATGTGGCGGTAATTGTAGGGAGCTATGGACCATTTACGCTCGGGATGATCTTAGGGGTTACAGCATTGTTATTAATGTTATTAACGACCAAGAAGAACAAAAAATTAATGGATTTAAATATTAAAGAGCTTACTATTATCAATGAACTGGCTCTTACCGCAGGCTTGGTAATGCTCACTATAGGGAATTTTTTAGGAGGTCAGTGGGCCAATGAGAGTTGGGGGCGTTATTGGGGATGGGACCCCAAAGAAACCTGGGCACTTATTAGCATTATGGTATATGCGTTTGTCATACACATGCGGTTGGTTCCCGGACTTCGCGGGCGTTGGTTGTACAATTTTATGAGCATTATAGCCTATGCAAGCATTATGATGACCTATTTTGGTGTCAATTTTTACCTAACAGGCCTTCATAGCTATGCCAGTGGCGATAAGATCATTACTCCTGTTTTTGTGTATTACGCAATAGCTTTTGTTGTATTGCTTGGCGGTGTGAGTTATTGGAGGTATAGGAAGTATTATAGTTAGGTGTAATCCCAAAAAGACACTTTTTTTACATAAAGACTACTTTAAAGTAGTCTTTTTTTTATATTTACTCTACATACATACTTAATAAAACAAAAAAATCCCCCGATTACAGGTGAGGGATACCCTGATAAGTTTTCACAACGGAATAATCCTTATTGTGAATTGCTTTCAAAATTGTATATCAAAAGTAATAAAAAGTTTCAAATAATTATTTACAATTATAAAAATGAATAAAAAAATATTAGGATTGGATATAGGTGTTTCTTCTGTGGGAATAGCTGTTGTTGAAGAAAATAATGATCAAAAAGAAATAAAAGAGCTTGCCGTTAGGATAGTTCCTGAAGATCCTGATTTTCATGGGAAGTTTTATTCAGGAAATACAGCAAGTAAAAATTTGGCAAGAACCGAAAAACGGGGCAGTCGCCGAAATAATCAACGTTTTAAGATTAGAAGGGATAAATTATATGCAGTTCTAAAGGAAAATAAAATGTTTCCAAATGAAAAGTTATTTGATTTGGGAGCTAGGGAATTATATGGCTTAAGGGCTAAAGCAGTTGGTGAGGTAATATCTTTGGAGGAACTGGGCAGAGTATTGATTTTATTAAATCAACGCAGGGGATTTTTAAGCAATAGAAAAAGTAATACTAAGGAAGAAAACAGTACGGAATATAAAAAACAGATAACACTTTTAGAAGAAAGTTTAGGAAACAAAACCATTGGGGAAAAACTATATGAAGAATTGTCTGAAGTTGATAACCCTTATGAAGTACTGCTTAGAGAGCGTACGTATTTAAGAGCTTCCTATATAGAAGAATTTGATAGAATATGGGAGTGCCAGAAACAATTTTATAATACGGTTTTAACCGGAGGGTCTAATGAAGATGAAAATCAAGGAACTTTATATGATACTATAAGAAATAGGATAATATTTTATCAACGGCCATTAAAAAGCCAAAAGGGATTAGTATCCGATTGCCCTTTTGAAAAATACCATAAAGCAGTTACAAAAAGCTCTCCTTACTTTGAAATATTCAGGATATGGCAAAAATTAAATGACCTTTCATGGAAATTATCGATAGGGGAAAAGTTAACCCCTTCAGAAGAACAAAAACAAATATTATTTGAAAAATTATTTTACGGGAAGGATTTGAACTCCAGTTATAAACTTACAGTGTCCAAAATAAAAGGAGTGTTAGGATACGGAAAAAATGACAAAATATATCTGTCTCATACAGAATTGGACGGTAGCAGGACTTATAGCATGCTAAAAAATGCGCTACAGAAAGCAGGAGTTGAAAACCCCGAACAATACCTGTTTTTCAATTTAGATAAAAATGATGAAAAAGGAGGACTGTTTGAATTATGGCATATCACCTATTCTCTGCCAACTAACAAAGAGGTTGTTAATACACTGCAAAACCGATTTCATTTTTCAAAGGAGCAGGCAGAATATATAGCCAATGAAGTTGGATATCCGTCAGATTATGGAAACGTATCAACAAAAGCCATCCGTAAACTATTGCCCCATTTGCAAAAAGGATTGGGCTATAGTGAAGCATGCGATGTTGTAGGGTATGACCATAGTGGATATAAAACAGAACTAAAATTAACCGATAAATTAAAACCAGTCCCTCAAAACAGCCTTAGAAACCCCGTGGTAGAACAGGTTTTAAATCAGGTGGTCAATATGGTCAACCTCGCAATTGAAAAACATGGAAAATTTGATGAAATACGGGTAGAATTAGCCAGGGAATTGCGAAACAGTGCTAAAAAAAGGAAAGAAATAACAGGAAATAACAGTAAAAATAAAAAAGAAAATGAGAAAATAAGGCAACGCTTAAAAGAGGAGTACGATTTTAAGATTGTTAACGGCCGTGATGTAAAAAGGTATATCCTTTGGCAGGAAACCAACAAACAATGTTTGTACTGTAATAACAACATTTCTGTAGCCGAATTTAAAAGCGGCCAGGCAGAAATTGAGCATATTCTACCAAAATCGCGCAGCTTTAATAACTCTATGAACAACTACATTTTGGCACATAAGCGGTGCAATAGTGGAACGGATGGCAAAAATCAGATGACAGCTTATGATTTTATGAATTCTAAAGGAGAAGATGCCTTAAATCAATATCTAAATAAGGTGAATGATTTATATAAAGACGGGAAAGGAAACATTAATAAGTTGAAGTTTGAGAACTTATTATGTAAAGGCATGGACATTCCTGACGATTTTGTAGAACGGATGAAAAAGGATTCGCAATACATTGCTAAAGAAACAGTAAAAATACTAAAAGGGATATGTAAAGATACCTATACGACTACCGGGCAAATAACCGATTTCTTAAGAGATAAATGGGAGTTAAAGAATGTATTGCAGGAAGCAATGCTCCCCGTGTATAAAAAAATAGGGCAAACAGAAATAAGGGAGCATAAAGACGGAAACGGAGGTATAAAATCATACGAAGCCATAAAAGAATGGAGTAAAAGGGATGACCATCGCCACCATGCAGTAGATGCTTTAATATGTGCATTAACCGACCAGAAAATTATTTTTAAACTCAATAATCTTAATAAGATTTATCAGGATCATAAAGACGGCTTAACCTTTAAAGAATTTGAACAATATAAAAAAGACTATGAAGACGGGCTTACCCTTAAAAGTTTTGCTGACCTTTCCGATAATTGGTTTGACAAACCCATTGAAGACTTGAGAGAGCAGACGAAAAAACATTTGGATGAGATTTTTGTGTCCTTCAAAAAATCAAATTCAAAAGTGTTAACCAAGAATATTAATGAGCCAAAAAACGGAAAACCGAAAACTGTATGGACACCCCGGGGAAGGCTACATGAAGAGACGGTGATGGGGCGTGTTAAAAGAATTGCTGAAAAACCTGTAAAATTAAATAGCAGGTTCTTTCAGTTAGATGTTGTGGCAAACCCCGAGATAAAACAACTTTTAAAAGAACATCTTAAGGCTTTTGATAATGATGCACGTATGGCCTTTTCTGCCGGCAGTTTAAAAAAGCAGCCTCTTTTATACAAGGGGAAGCCATTGACAGCGGTGAAAGTTTATGAAGAAGTATGTACAAAAAGAGTAAAAGTTGATGAAAACATTAGGGCTCCGCAAATAAAAAAAATAATAGACAACAAGGTAAAATCAATACTGGAAAACAGGATACTGGAAAACGAAGGGAATATTAAAAAAGCATTTTCCAATTTGAGTGAAAACCCCTTATGGTTGAACGAGGCTAAAAGAATACAAATAAAATCGGTTACCGTAGCTGATGAAAGCAAAGTAGAAAAAGTAAGAGAAGGTTACGTAGCCTCCGGTAATAATCACCATGCTCTCATATACAAAGACGAAGAAGGAAAGTATTATGACAAAGTGATTAGTTTTTGGGAAGCTGTAAATATTGGCATGCAGAATATTGAAGAGACCGGAAAACCATACCCTATTATAAATAGAAATAATGACCCGGTATTAGGGAAATTTCAGTTTTCCATGCAGATTAATGACCTGTTTGTTTTTGATTTAAAACACAACCAAAATCCACAGGAGGGAAATGAACTTGACTTTTTTAATCCGGAAAACCGAAAAACTATCAGCAAAAGGTTGTTTAGAATGCAGAGACTTTCTAAAAGTAGTGTTGGGCAGTTTATAATAGATTTTAGACATCATTTGGAAACAACAGTAAATAGAAATGAAAAGGAATTAAAAGGAATTACATGGGAAAAGATATCTAAAAATGACGATTTGGATAGACTAACTAAAATAAAAATAAACCATCTGGGGGATATTGTTAAAATAGGGGAATAATGATAAAACGCACCATCTATATTGGCAATCCCGCCTATTTAAAAATAAAGCAAAACCAGTTGTTGGTACAGGAACCTTTGGGGGACATAAAAGGCACGGTGCCTATAGAAGATATGGCCGTATTGATGCTCGACCACCCGCAGATTACCCTGTCGCACCAGTTGGTACAACGCTTAATGGGCAATACTGTAGTGGTCATTTCTTGCGATGCCCACCACTTGCCCAACGGACTGATGCTGCCCTTAGATGGGCATTCCGAACTCACCGAACGCTGGCGGTATCAACTCGAGGCCTCTATCCCTTTAAAAAAGCAACTGTGGAAGCAAACGGTACTGGCAAAGATTACCAATCAAAAGGAATTACTGTTACAGTACAATAAACCCGTTGCCCCCATGGATGAGTATTTAAAGAATGTAAACTCCGGCGATGAAAAAAATATGGAAGGCAAAGCCGCTGTCCATTACTGGAAGCACCTTTTGGATGATTTTACACGCGACCGTTTTGGCAGCACCCCCAACAATTACCTCAATTTTGGGTATGCGGTGTTGCGCAGCATTGTGGCAAGGGCACTAGTAAGTAGTGGCCTGTTGCCTGCTTTGGGTATTTTTCACCGAAACAAATACAATACCTATTGCCTAGCTGATGATATTATGGAACCCTACAGGCCTTATGTGGATGCTTTGGTGCTGGATTGGGTACAACAGCACCCTGATGAGGAAGCGCTTACCAATGAGGCCAAGGCATATCTATTAAGTATTGCGACTGTTGACACGGTTATTGAGGACAACCAACGTCCGTTAATGGTAGCGGTAACTACCACTACGGCATCATTATATAAATGTTTTACCGGCGAGAAACGGATCATTAGCTATCCTGTTTTAATGTAATGAACAAAGATCGTTTTAATGCATATCGGATTATGTGGGTACTTGTACTTTTTGATTTGCCAACCGATACCAAAGCCGAGCGGAAAGCGGCCAGTCTATTCCGGAAACGGTTGATTGATGACGGTTTTACCATGTTTCAGTTTTCCATTTATATGCGGCATTGCCCCAGCCGTGAAAATTCGGCGGTACACATAAAACGGGTAAAACGCATGCTTCCTAAATATGGTAAGGTCTGTATTTTTGAGATTACCGACCGGCAGTTTGGCATGATGGAAATATTCCATGGCAGGGAAGAAATTTCCATGCCACCGCCCTCCCAACAGTTGGAATTGTTTTAATTTTCTTCATCCTGTAAAAAAGGGAAACCCCTTGAAAAAAAGGGGTTTTTTAAGATTGACCCTGTGAATCATCACTAAAAATACAATTTTGAAAGCAATTCACAACGGCATAAAGATGGTGTAGCCACACGGTGCACCTGTGAATCATCACTAAAAATACAATTTTGAAAGCAATTCACAACCCAGTTCTACTTATTCTAAAAGGCGTCGAACCTGTGAATCATCACTAAAAATACAATTTTGAAAGCAATTCACAACTACCTCTTATCTCTAATTTCTTTTTTATTCCTGTGAATCATCACTAAAAATACAATTTTGAAAGCAATTCACAACAGTTATTGCTAATGAAGCCGATTTTGGAATCCTGTGAATCATCACTAAAAATACAATTTTGAAAGCAATTCACAACAGCGTATCGTTTAAATAATGGAATGATTTCCCTGTGAATCATCACTAAAAATACAATTTTGAAAGCAATTCACAACCCATTTTTAAGGATTTAATTGTGATTCAAACCTGTGAATCATCACTAAAAATACAATTTTGAAAGCAATTCACAACTAGGTGCATTAAATGTAGCTAAGGCGTTGCCCTGTGAATCATCACTAAAAATACAATTTTGAAAGCAATTCACAACTGCCTTTCTAAAGCCTTCTGCAATTTTTCTCCTGTGAATCATCACTAAAAATACAATTTTGAAAGCAATTCACAACGGTAACAAATAGTTGTTGTAAGTTGATAAACCTGTGAATCATCACTAAAAATACAATTTTGAAAGCAATTCACAACTCTAAACCCATATATTTATGAGCCAACAAACCTGTGAATCATCACTAAAAATACAATTTTGAAAGCAATTCACAACAATACAAAAACAATGAAAGGAATTGAATTCCCTGTGAATCATCACTAAAAATACAATTTTGAAAGCAATTCACAACAGAGAAGTTATTAAAAATGTTAAAAGAAGTCCTGTGAATCATCACTAAAAATACAATTTTGAAAGCAATTCACAACGTAGAGCGCTTATATTTTGATCCAGGACTCCCTGTGAATCATCACTAAAAATACAATTTTGAAAGCAATTCACAACACGTTTGATTTACCTGAAGAAGCTAAACAACCTGTGAATCATCACTAAAAATACAATTTTGAAAGCAATTCACAACTGAAAACTTTTGCGTTTATTTTACCTTTTGCCTGTGAATCATCACTAAAAATACAATTTTGAAAGCAATTCACAACGTGCTACGGCTACGGATAGTTTGGTGCTTACCTGTGAATCATCACTAAAAATACAATTTTGAAAGCAATTCACAACGGGCCACGTACACAATCGTACCATCCTCAACCTGTGAGTCATCACTAAAAATACAATTTTGAAAGCAATTCACAACTACAAGGTTATAGACGATAGAACCGTAGACCTGTGAGTCATCACTAAAAATACAATTTTGAAAGCAATTCACAACTAAAGGAAGTTCTTTATATTATTCTTTTTGCCTGTGAGTCATCACTAAAAATACAATTTTGAAAGCAATTCACAACTAAAAGGTAAAAAATATATCACATGTGATGCCTGTGAGTCATCACTAAAAATACAATTTTGAAAGCAATTCAAAAGAACTTCATGCAATGAGACTTTTTTAAAAATAAAGTTGGTTATAATAATAACAGTTTTACGGAAACACCTTATATATATCATTTCGCTTAAGAAGTCTGGAAAGTACAATATTTTTACCATCACAATATAGCCCTAAACGATAGTCACGTATACGGATTCGATAAGCCTCTGGGTGCCCTTTTAATTTCTTAATATTCGGGATGTCTTTTAGTGAAATTGCTTTTTCCAGTATCTCAATCAGTTTTCGGATATCGGCTTTTGTTTTCTCATCTTTTATTTTTCGGGCATCTTTAGTAATTGCTCGTGTGTAGATAATATGCATTACTCATCCAATGCTTTAAGGAATGTTTCTTTGCTGACAGTATCGTTGTTGTCTGTTTTTTGCATCAGCAGAAGTAATCCTAAATCTTCTTTTTCTTCTTTCGTAAGTGAGTCGAATTGTTCTTTTTCTTTGTATTCTACAAAGAAAGAAATGGCTTTTTCCATTAATGCTTTCACACTCATATTTTCGAAAACGGCTAACATTTTCAATTTGAAAAGTAAACTATCATCAATATCTATATTCTTTTTCATATAATGTATTTATATATCAAATATATAAAATATATATCATATATCAAATATGTTAATAATTTTTACTATTCCCCACTTACCGAATCACAGCTGTCATTTACCTAATTATTGTTTTAAGGCTTTCTTAGCCGTTCTATATTTGTTTCAGAAATTAAAAACAAGAAATCAGCACAAAAAATTAGAAACATGGTACGATTAATTTTATTTTTGGTAACTATAATGACAGGGATTATACTAAACCTAATTACATAACAACAGCAAAGATCTTTAAGAAAATAAAACACTAATACAATGAACTCAAAAGAAAACTATCAAGAACACAGAAGTAAAAAGCGTTCTATAATTGGATTCATATTTATAGCAATAGGAGGGATATTAATTGCTAAAAAAGCAGGAATCGTTCCGGAAAGTATCAATCATATCATTATCTCATGGCAAATGTTATTGATACTTATAGGGACAATTAATATCATTACTAGGGAAAATTATAGGGCAGGGCTCATATTAATATCCATTGGTACATTTTTTATCTTGCCAAAAATATTTAATATCCCTTTTGAAGTACGGGAAATGTTTTGGCCGGCCATCTTTGTAGTTATTGGAGTATTAATGATTTCGGTACGGAATAGGCATAGATCAATAGGAAGGGGGGAATCTTCTGAAAATTTTATTGATCTGATTAATATTTTTAGTGGCGGCAAGCGAAAAATCACTTCAGAAAAATTTATAGGTGGAAAGGTGACCAGCATTCTTGGAGGGAGTGAAATTGATTTAACATCGGCAAACATTCAGGAAAAAGAAGCTATAATTGATGTGTATACCATGTTTGGGGGCTGTGAAATTGTTGTCCCTAGAGATTGGGACGTACAGGTAGAGGTAACATCTATTTTTGGTGGATTTGATGATAAAAGAGGACTTATAGAGAACTCCAAAGATGCATCTGCCAAAGTATTAAAGATAAAAGGCTATACCATATTTGGTGGTGGAGAGGTAAAAAGTTACTAATTTCTAATATTTTTAGCAGAGATGTTAAACCCTATTACCAATAATAAAAACTATCTAATCAATTATGCAATAGTGTGGTCCATGATCATTGGGGCGCACTTTGCTGTTTTATACGGGTATTATAAATTGCCTATTTGGATAGCACTATCGGATAGCCTGGTCTTTAATGTATTTTTTGCTTTTTTGGGGATCAGTCTGTGGTATGTCATCCGGTATAATAAATCCAATAGTAAATTCTTGGTATTGTTTACCAACTATGTGGTATCTGCTATGTTAATAGTAGGCCTTTGGTTGGTTACAGGCTATATGTTGCTACAGTATTTTGTTGATGAAAGTTCGTATCAGCTATTTTTAGAAGCTTCTTTTCCATGGCGTATCGTGAATGGGGTGTTTTATTTTGCTGTTTTTGTGTTGGTATATTATGTAGTTATCTATTACCAGGATATTCAAGAAAAACTGCGAAAAGAAGCCAACCTTAAGACCTTGCTGAAAGAAGTAGAGCTAAGTTCTTTGAAAAACCAAATCAATCCACATTTTTTATTCAATAGCCTCAATTCTATTAGTTCTTTGACCATGACGAGCCCTGAAAGAGCACAAGAAATGGTGATTAAACTTTCAGAATATTTGCGGTATTCATTAAGTACTGAGTCAGTACAAGTAACCACGCTGGAAAAAGAGCTCTCAAATATCAAACTATACTTAGCTATTGAAAAAATCCGTTTTGGAAACCGCTTACATTTTGAAGTGAACTGCCCTAAAATATGTTTGCCTGCCAAAATTCCCCCGATGATTCTGCAACCGCTTATGGAAAATGCAATTAAGCATGGGGTCTATGAAAGCACGGCACCCATCCATATTAAATTAACCTGTATTTTGAATGAAGAAGAATTACAGCTAACCCTAAAAAACAACTTTGACCCGGAAGCAAAACAAGTAAAAGGGGCCGGAATAGGATTGAAGAATACCCGTGAACGATTGTTCCTAATCTATAAAAGGAATGATCTATTTGCTGTCAAAAAAGCGAAGAACACTTTTACTGTAACCCTTAAATTTCCACAGAATGAAAAAATATAAAGCTGTTATTATTGAAGATGAAGAGCCGGCAAGGGAATTGTTAAAACAGTATTTGCAACTTACAGAAAATATTGAATTGATAGGGGAGTACGGAGATGGCTTTTCCGGATTAAAAGCAATTCATGAATTAAAACCGGCCATCGTATTCTTAGATGTCCAGATGCCCAAAATTACCGGGTTAGAGCTACTGGAGTTGTTAGAAGACCCACCGTCGATTATTTTCACCACGGCATATGATGCCTATGCCATCAAAGCATTTGATATGAATGCGGTGGATTATTTATTAAAACCTTTTTCAAAAGACCGTTTTGTAGCAGCGGTTGAGAAAGCCATTACCAAAATAGCATCAGATAATTCAAACCTAAAAAAACTAAAACATCAAGTAATAGATGAGAAGGTTTTAGATAAAATTGTAGTAAAATCAAATAATACCATTCATGTTATTCCATTAGAACAGGTCAATTATATAGCAGCAGAAGACGATTATGTGATGATACATGCCAATGGACAAAAACACCTGAAATACCAAACCATGAAATACTATGAGGAGCATTTGGATAAAAGTGACTTCATTCGCATTCACCGTTCTTATATAGTAAATGTTAACAGCATGCAGAAAATTGAAAAATATGGCAAGGAAAGTTATGTTTTACAGCTAAAAACAGGGGAGAAGTTAAAAGTAAGCCGTTCCTGTTACCAGGAATTAAAAAAGTTGTTGGCTTTTTAAACATTATTTCTTCTCAGAACAATAATTACCTTTTTATGTGTTTTTCATAGGTAGCAATCCATTCTTCAGGAGTTATTTTACCAGCCAATTGCCCTATGAGTTCATATGGAATTTGATCTATTTTTTTAAATCGGATGCAGCTTTTTCCCATATCCAGTTTTGTGGTACAGTGCTTTGGGTATGCTTTTACAAACCAATCCATTAACTTAGGATCGCTATAAATCCCCATATGGTACACTGCAATAAAATTCTTTTGAGAAGCAATATTCATAAAGGGCAATGGCTGCTTTGGATCGCAGTGATAACCATTAGGGTATATATCATGAGGCACTACATAGCCCAACATTCCATAATTTAAGGTTTCTGAAAACCCTTTCGGTAAATTATTGATAATAACCTGTCTAAGCTTTTCTATAGCGTTCTTTCGATCCTCTGACAACTTGCTTATATATTCATCCGGTGTATTGGCTTCTATTTTCATGGTTGTTTTGCTTTAAAAAGATTGACAGTAACCGTTGCTAAATCATTGTTGGGAAACTTTTTAGCTATTTTTTCATCGGATATCAACCCGGCCTCTTTCATTATTTTATTAAAAACATCCACTTCTACAATATACTGGTCAGAGTATCCATGAGTTGCATCGTATGCCGTAGCACCAGTGTTACCTATATTATCAGCAGTTAACTCGGGGGCAATTGTGTGCAATTCGATAATAAGCAATCCAAACTTCCTGACGTAGGGCTCCCATTGCTTGAAGTGTTCTAATAAGGATTCTTCTACAAAATTATTATTAATTCTTTTCCCTTCATAGGCATAGGCCCCTGTTGACCCACTTATCCTGTCAGGATTAGTTTGCGATGGTTCCTTCCAAACCCTGTTATGGTCTAGGAATGTCCTTACATTCAATAGTTCTTTTAGGTTAATATCGTATTTATCATTCAGATCTTTGGCTAATAAGGCAGGGTTGCCAATGTCTCCCCATACTACTTTTGCCCATATATCCGCATTGATAAGGTTGGCTTTGGTTATTTTAATAGCTGCTTCATTATAATCGGCCCCTACCAAAATCAAAGGATGTTCATCAAGCATTTTGCCCCTCAACGTATGTTTTTCGATTACATAATACAAGTGTTGAAGAAAGGCACCGTTTCCACATCCCATATCCAATATTCCTTTAGGTTGCTCTTCTAGAGGTTTATTGAACAGGTTGATAATAATTTCATCAATCACCTTAAAATAACTGGCGTGTGCCCCTCCGCTCCCCCAAACGTTCATTTCCCTATCCACATGGGCTTCTTTGCCCTTAGTGGAAAGTTTTTTAAGGATAAAAGGGTCCCCAAAAATAAGATCATCCAACCTCCTAAGTGTTGGTATATAAGACACCGTTACCCCATAGGCGCTAGCTCTTTTAGCATAAAACAACCCTTTTTCTGTAAACTGATACGTCCCATTTTTTTTAGTAAACCAACCGAAATGGTGAAAAATATCCAAAAGTCTTTGAAAAATATCAGCATCTTTATGGAATTCTTCCGGACTAAAACGGGTTTCCATAAAGTATTTATGAAACATTCCGGACATCCCTAAATGAACTGTTACAGGGCCTATTATAGTCCCTTCAATATGTTTTAATACCTGCTTTTGAACCTTAAGCACTGTTTGATCTTCTGAGAAATCAATTTCATAATCTTTTTTGTAATCGTTAAAAACTTTTTCCAACCTAAGGAACGGCTCTGCTTCAAAACTTCTCGGGTGAAATTTTTCTGAGAATTTAAGCAGGTTTACAGCATCTTCATATAAATTAACATACTTGAACGCTATTTTCCCCATTTCTGAAACAGCATAGCTTATGTGGTCATTTTTGTTATCTATATGTTGAATGAGCCAACCTTGAGAAGCCAGTGTCCGTAAGGCGACATTTAAATACCCTTCATTTGCATTGAACTGTTTGGTAAGTTTTTGTAATGAACATTCTTTATTGGCCAATAGATAATCTATAACCCCTCTTTCTTTTAATGTGTATGCGCTAGGGGCAACCACAATTCCATCTAAGTGCTTAAAAAGATTGCTCCGAAATTTAGACTGTATTTCTTTTGATATCATAATATGGTGACATTTACATAATTATAATTCACGCGGCATTAAATTTAAGATTAAAAATGAAAAGTTACGTGTATAAAAAAGAAAACAGGCACTATTATAGTACCTGCGCTCCTTATTTTCACTTCCTTTTTTGGCTATAAGCCAAAATCATTCCCTATTTCATTAATGAGCATCAATATATACTTTTCCCTACAATACTGTCTTTGTTTATTTTTTCACCATCTAAGTGATACCAGTGTTGTAGCATTCTGAATTTACTTCCATTTAATTCGAATTCTTTTTCAAATTCAATACACTCGCCTTTTGTAATATCTTCATTAACATAGAAACAAGCTTTTGAGATGACATATGTTTCTTTATCAAAGAAAAATTTCCATGTAAACGTATCGTATGGGACTGTTACTAACCAATGTGTCTTATTCTGATGTTCAGTTTTTTCAACTTTTTCATTGGGCTTAGTGCCCTTATCTTTTAATTTTGCAGGGATACCCAAAAAATAAGCCCAATAGTTTCTCGCAGAGATGACATTATTTTTATTAATATCTTCTTCTGGAATAGGCTTCCCTTTCTCCTCGCCAAAATATTTATCATTTTTTACACCTATTGTAACACTGTCATTTACGTAATTAATTTTAAAAAAACTTTTCTTATTGTCAATTGTTACTTCTTGTTTAGCATTGTTCATTTCTGAATAGATTTCAAATTTCCCTGCGAATGAACCCCAGTTTTCCATATTGTAATATTGAATGCTTTTTGTTATTATTTCATCCACTGTGGGAGGGATGTCTTTTTTAGAGTTGTTTTTACAACTG
This sequence comes from Leptobacterium meishanense, assembly GCF_037645805.1. NCBI lineage: Bacteria > Pseudomonadati > Bacteroidota > Flavobacteriia > Flavobacteriales > Flavobacteriaceae > Leptobacterium > Leptobacterium meishanense. Next base: position 260,294 of record NZ_JBBEXE010000001.1, on the reverse strand, counting down.
TTACTAAAGAAGGCAATTAAGATTAAGAACATTGTTTTTTTCATAATAAAATTTTAAGTTATAGTCTTTATAAGGACGAAGAAAATAGGAAATTGTTGCAGTTGTATAGAGGGTGCTCCGAAATGGAGACTTCATTTTTTTGATATCATAATGCGATGACATTAAGATTAAAAATGAAAAGTTACGTACATAAAAAAGAAAACAGGCACTATTTTAGTACCTGTTTTACTTATTTTTATCTCTTTTTTTATAATTATAATAATTTTTATTTCATTAATATAAACTACTTGCTTCAATAACCTCTTCTCCTAGTTTTTTCCCATCAAGGTCATACCAATGTTGTTCTTGTTGAAATTTAATATTATTAACTTCTATTTCTTTTTCAAACTCAATACAATTACCATAAGAAGGGTTTTGATTCATTATAAAACAAGCTTTCTGCAACGCATAGGTATTTGAATTAAAATAAAAACTCCATGTTTCTTTTTCGTAAGGTATAGTAACTAACCAATGGTCTTTTTCACGAAAAGACACTTTTTTTATAGTATCATTAGGCACTGAACCAGGATCTTTCAACTTAGCAGGAATTCCTAATAAGTATGTCCAGTAACTTTTCATGGACGTAATATTTAACTCTGAAACATCCTTATGGAGAGCATCTTCCCCTTTAACCTCGGCGAATAAAACACCGTCTTTAACGCCAAAAATTTGTTCTAACGATGGACGTTCTAATCTAAAGTATTGTTTGCTATTATCAAATTCTAATAAAGTGATGAAGGCTTCATCTTCTTCTTTTGCTTCTGGAATAGTTTGAGAGATTTTAAATTTCCCAGAAAATGAACCCCAATCTTCCATATGATAGTATTCAATACTTCTTTCAATTATTTCTTGTGCAGTAAGAGGCACATCTTTTTTAGAGGTATTTTTACAAGCTGTTGTCAAAATAATAATGGCTAATACTAATGTTAAATTTTTCATAATATAAGTAGTTAATTTAGTAACAACACGAATAACTAGAGGATTTGTTACATGCATAAGTTTAAAGTTGTACATTTTGACACTTCCTTTTTGTAAATTAGACCCGCCAAAACCATTAATATGATGATAAAAAAAGCAGGACTTAATACTATATGCACCCACACAGGAGAAGTAAAAGATGAAAAATATAAAGGTACGGTATCACCTTTGTACATGGCTTCTGCTTATGGATACGAAGAAACAGATATCATTCGTTACCCACGTTATTTTAATACGCCCAATCAAGAAGCTTTGTGCCAAAAAATAGCGGCATTAGAACATGCAGAAGCGGCCTTAATTTTTGGTAGTGGCATGGCAGCTATTAGTTCGGCAATGTATGCTTTTTTGCAACAGGGAGACCATGTGGTATTGCAACAAGTTGTTTATGGAGGCACCTATAGCTTTGTTGCCAAGGAATTGGAAAAATTTGGCATCTCCTATTCTTTTGCTCAAGGGCTGGGCACAGAGGATGTGAAAAATGCCATTCGACCAAATACCAAAATGATTTATATAGAAACCCCTTCCAATCCATTATTGACCATTACCGATATGAAAGCAGTGGCTACTATTGCCAAACAGCATGGAATTATTACAATGATAGATAATACCTTTGCCAGTCCGGTGAACCAAAACCCAATTGATTTTGGTATCGACATTGTCATGCATAGCGCTACCAAATACCTTGGAGGGCATAGTGACATATGTGCTGGGGCCATAGCAGCGTCCAAAACGCATATTGATAGCATATTTGTTACAGCGAGGAGCTTGGGTGGTAGCTTAAGCGATTATACCGTATGGCTGTTGGAACGAAGTATTAAAACACTTGGAATCCGTGTAAAAGCACAAAACAGGAATGCTAAGAAAGTAGCTAAATATCTAGAAAAACACCCTGATGTAGCAAAAGTGCATTATCCGGGGTTAAAGTCACATCCGGATTATGAATTGGCAAAGTCACAAATGAAAGGCTTTGGAGGGATGTTGTCTTTTGAAATAAAAAAAGGATTAGACGCTTCTTTGTTTGTTAAAAACCTTAAATTGATAAAACCGGCCATTAGTTTAGCAGGCGTGGAAAGCACCATATCATCACCGGTACTGACCTCCCATATGTTGATGAGTGAAGAAGAACGGGCAGAACGAGGGATAAATGCACAACTCCTACGGCTTTCAGTTGGCATTGAGGATGAAAAAGATATTATAGCAGACATGGAACAGGCCTTTGAGGCCATTCATAAATAACATATATGAAATTAGATATACTGGCCATAGGGGCACATCCCGATGATGTAGAATTAAGTTGTGGGGCTACCATAGCTAAAGAAATAGCTAATGGCAAGAAAGTGGGGATCCTAGACCTTACAAGGGGAGAGCTAGGTACGCGTGGTACTGCCGAGATACGGGACAAAGAAGCTGCGAAAGCTGCAGCTATTTTAGGCGTAGCGATACGAGAAAATATGGAATTTGCTGATGGGTTTTTTGCGAATGATCAGAAGCATCAGTTGGAAATTATAAAAATGATCCGAAAGTATTGTCCTGATATTGTGTTATGCAATGCTGTGGATGATCGGCACATTGATCATGGGAAGGCTGCTAAATTGGTAAGCGATGCCTGTTTTTTGAGTGGATTAGTTAAAATCAACACTAAATTGGACGGAGATGACAAGTGGCAAAAGCCATGGCGGCCAAAGCATGTGTATCATTACATACAATGGAAAAACCTAGAACCTGATTTTGTGGTAAATGTTACCGGCTTTATAGATACAAAAATAGCTGCAGTAAGCGCATATGCTTCTCAGTTTTACGACCCTGAAAATGATGAGCCTGAAACTCCTATAAGCAGTAAAAATTTTATGGATAGTATCCGGTACCGTGCGAATGATTTGGGAAGGTTAATAGGTGTTGAAGCCGCTGAAGGTTATACTGTAGAGCGCTATGTGGCGGTAGATACATTGGATGCGCTCATCTAAAAATTTCTTAAATTCCTTTTGTAGAAGGATAGAAATAATTTACATTTGCAGGCACAAATACGGTGGTTGTAGCTCAGCTGGTTAGAGCGCTAGATTGTGGTTCTAGAGGTCGCCGGTTCGAAACCGGTCTTCCACCCAAGAGGTTGTCCCGCCAAAGCGGGATCTTTCACCCAAAGAAATATTCTGTTAAAGACGGAAATTATTAAAAAAGCACAAGACCTCACAGGTTTTAAAACTTGTGAGGTTTGTTTTTTACATGGTTTATTCCGAAACAGTAGCTTTATCCACTATTATCCTATTTTCCCTATTTGCCAACTCCCAAGCCGTATAAAAAATAAGTTGGGCACGTTTTGCTAAAAGGTCATACTCAATTTTATCCGGTGTATCGGAAGGCTTATGGTAGTCTGCATGTGTCCCGTTAAAATAAAAAATCACAGGTACGTTATTTTTTGCAAAATTGTAATGGTCACTTCTGTAATAAAAACGATTAGGATCGTTTTCGTCATTGTATTTGTAGTCGAATGTTAGATTGGTATATTTTTTATTGATTTCCTCAGAGATATTGTGAAGTTCAGTACTTAATTTATCAGAGCCAATTAGATAAATATAGTTTCGGTCACCTTCTCGTTTTGGGTCAACCCTTCCTATCATGTCGATATTTAAATTAGCTACTGTATTTTCGAGAGGAAATATTGGGTTCATAGTATAATATTCAGAACCAAAAAGCCCTTTTTCTTCTCCGGTTACATGTAGAAATACGATAGAACGTTTTGGACGATGTCCATTTTTAACTGCTTCTTTAAAAGCCTCTGCAATTTCTATAAGTGCCACAGTACCGGAACCATCATCATCAGCACCATTGTTTATTTGTCCATTTGTGATTCCTATATGGTCAAGATGGGATGAGATCACAATATACTCTTCTGGTTTCTCACTTCCTTTTATGTATGCAACCACATTTTCGGAAGAAACGGTATTGCTGGAATCTTGTTTATAAGTAACATCAATATTTGTTTTTATCAATGTTCCGTTAGATGAAAATGATTTAATATCACCAATGGCTTGCGCAATACTGTCATTTATGAAAAGGTAAAAGAAATCATTCTTTACATCTGGTTTTAGACGCATACGTTTATTTGATTGATTCTTTAAGTAAGTATATTGTTGCTTTAATAATGAAAAATTATCAGGATCATAAAATAGCAATCCTTTAGCGCCCTTTTCAGAAACTAATGAAATTTTATTTTCAAAGGCCTGTCGAATGTTGGACCATTTGGAAGGGGCTTCTGTACCGCTAATAAGATAGGTGCCATCTTCATTTTTTGGTTCACCAGATTTAATAAACACTATTTTTCCATCTACGTCTATATCACTATAATCAGAATAATTAGCATCATCGATTCCATAGCCAGCAAATACAATTTCGTTGGCATTTATTGAAACATTACCAGAACCACTAAAGGTTAAAAAATGCTCCCCAAATACATAATTGTTTTCAGCTATCGCAAACTGAACTTCAGGAAGTGCTCCATATTCTAAAGGTACTTCCTGAAAATAATTTCCATCAGCCTTAGCAGCAGCGACTCCCATGTTCTCGTATTGTTTTTTTATGTAATTAACTGCTTTTTTTTGCCCGGGCTTCCCTGTTTCACGGCCTTCAAATTCATCTGAGGCATAGATGTATAAGTGTTCTTTAAGTTCCGTTTCAGTAATGGTTTTGGCATAATCAACGGAGTTTGCTTTCTGAGCATAGTTGTTGATTGCTATTGTAGTTAGCCCAATAAATAATAATCGTTTCATATGTAGTTTTATGTAGGTTAAAATTCTATCTTTTTCTTTCGGAGCTCAAAATTTTGTCCTAAGTATACTTTTCGAACCATTTCATCAGCAGCGAGTTCCTCAGGTTCACCAGCTTTAAGAATACTCCCTTCAAACATCAAGTAAGAACGTTCTGTGATGGCCAATGTTTCTTGAACGTTATGGTCGGTAATAAGAATACCGATATTTTTATTTTTTAGTTGTGCAACGATGCGTTGGATGTCCTCTACGGCTATAGGGTCAACCCCTGCAAAGGGTTCATCCAACAATATAAACTTTGGATCTGTTGCTAAAGCCCGGGCAATTTCTGTTCGTCTTCGTTCTCCTCCTGAAAGCAAATCCCCTCTGCTTTTTCTTATATGACTCAACCCAAACTCTTCTATGAGCGCTTCCATTTTCATTTGTTGTTCTTTTTTTGAAAGCTTGGTGAGCTGTAATACACTCAGGATATTATCTTCAATGCTTAATTTTCTAAATACCGATGCTTCTTGCGCCAAATAACCAATGCCATTTTGAGCCCTTTTGTACATAGGGAATTTGGTAATTTCTGTATCATTTAGGTAGATTGTCCCCCCGTTGGGTTTTATGAGACCAACAATCATGTAAAAAGAAGTGGTTTTTCCAGCTCCATTTGGGCCTAACAAGCCAACAATTTCTCCACGGTTTACCTCTAGTGAGATGCCTTTCACAACCTTACGCCCTTTATAGGACTTCATTATATTTTCAGCACGTAGTTTCATAAATAGTATGGCATCAGTTTTTCAAAAGTATTTATTTCTTTGTAGAAAGCAACAATTTTAAAGAAATATTAGCACTTATTGTGGCTTAGTTTGTAGGGCATCCCAATACTCATATGCACGTCTTAAATGAGGGATAACAATGGTTCCGCCAATCAAAGTTGCAATTCCTAGTGCTTCCGCTACTTCTTCATGCTTCAATCCTTGTTTATAACAACCTTCCAAATGGTATTTAATACAATCGTCACATCTCAATACAGCAGAGGCTACCAACCCTAGCAATTCTTTTGTTTTTATATCCAATACACCATCCATAAATGCATTAGTGTCAAGATTAAAAATACGCTTAATGAGTTTATTGTTATCACTTAATATACGTTCGTTCATTTTAGAACGATAGGTATTAAAATCATCAATAGGGTTAGTCATTTTTCTTTAGTTTTCGTTCTTGATTTTTTAAGACAATTTTTGATATATAAATACTTATTTCATACAAGATGAGTATGGGTATGGCAACAATGACTTGGCTTGCGATATCCGGAGGTGTAATGATAGCAGATAGAATTAGGACAATAACCAATGCAAACTTTCTGTATTTTCTTAGAAGTTTTGGGGTAACAATGCCTATTTTGGTCAAGAAATAAATGATGATAGGGAGTTCAAATATTAAACCACAAGCAATTACGGAAGCTCTTATTGTTGAAATATACGAACTTAAGTCAAAATCATTAAAGACTTCTTTGCTGACTGAATACGTCCCTAAAAAGTTAATAGAAAGTGGTGCGATAATATAATACCCGAACAAAACCCCCATAAAAAAAAGTAGCGAAGCGATCAATATAAATCCTCGGGCATTTTTACGTTCTTTTTCGTAAAGTCCAGGACTTATAAATTTCCAAACTTCATATAAGATATATGGAAATGAAACAATAAACCCTGCCCAGATAGCGGTCCATATATGTGCAGAAAACTGCCCGGCCATAGTCCGGCTTTGAATTCTGAAAGGAAGTTCTCCTGTACAGAAAGTATCATCGAGCCCCAATGCTTTAGATATTCTACAAAAGAAATCATAGGTAATAAAGTCTGGTTTTTTAGGTCCGAAAATGATCACCTCAAAAATAAATTCCTTGGCCAGAAAGGCTCCTATAGCTACAATAACAACTGCTGATGTAGCACGTATTAAGTGCCATCTCAATTCTTCCAGATGGGCTAAAAAAGACATGTCTTGAGGGTTTTTGGCACTCATTAAATTATTCCTTCTTTAATAAGGTCATGTATGTGGATAACGCCTGCATATGTTCCTGAATCTTCAACAAGCAGTTGAGAAATATTGTTGGCTTCCATTAATTCAAGCGCATCGATAGCAAGTGCATTTGAAGTAATTGTTTTGGGTTTTAACGACATGATATCTTTAGCTTGAAGCCCATTTATATTTTCATGTTTATTAAGCATGCGCCTTATGTCCCCGTCAGTTATAATGCCTACTATACTATTGTTTTCTACTACGGCAGTTACACCTAGCATTTTTTCAGATATTTCAATGATTGCTTGTTTTATATTGGTGTTAGGAGACACTTGTGGTTTCATATTTACGGAGGCTATGTCATGCACCCGTAAGTATAATTTTTTACCTAACGCCCCTCCCGGGTGGTACTTTGCAAAATCTTTACTGCTAAACCCTTTCATATTTAACAAGCATACTGCTAGTGCATCTCCAATAACCAATTGTGCAGTAGTACTGGTTGTAGGGGCTAAATTATTTGGACAGGCTTCTTTCTCTACGTAGGCATTTAAAACATAATCAGCTTGTTTACCTAAAAAAGAATCTTTATTAGCTGTAAGCGCGATTAATTTATTTCCTCCATTTTTAATGAGAGGCACCAATACTTTTATTTCCGGTGTGTTTCCACTTTTTGAAATACAGATGACCACATCATCAGAAAGAATCGTTCCAAGATCGCCATGAATGGCATCTGCCGCATGCATAAAGATAGCAGGAGTACCGGTTGAGTTTAATGTAGCCACAATTTTTGTGGCAATTACAGCACTTTTCCCAATTCCGGTAATAATAACCCTTCCTTTGGATTGATAGATACATTCAACAGTTTCAGTAAATTGATTATCTAATAATGAAGCGAGGTTTTTTATAGCACTTGCTTCTATTTCAATAACTTCTTTAGCGACAGCTATAATGGTGCTATAAGTACTCAAAATTTTTAATTTTATTTGTTTTTGTATAAATGAAGAAAGTATTATCTTTAGTATATGCAAATGTATGTAAAATAGTAAAAAGGAAGGATGGATTTAGTCGAAATTAACCTACAAACTGCACTAAAACAACATTTTGGTTTCAATCATTTTAAAGGCCTCCAGGAAGAAGTTATCAAAAGTATCGTAGATAACTCCGATACATTTGTTATAATGCCAACCGGAGGAGGCAAATCGTTATGTTATCAACTCCCCGCATTAATCAAAACAGGAACAGCTATTGTGGTTTCACCACTTATTGCACTGATGAAAAATCAGGTAGATGCTATACGGGGGATTGCTTCCAATAGTGGTGTTGCACATGTGCTAAATTCATCACTTAGTAAAGCTGAAGTCAATCAGGTAAAAGATGATTTACGTTCCGGAGTCACAAAATTGTTATATGTAGCACCTGAATCACTTACAAAGAATGAATATGTTGATTTTTTAAGAACTATAAAGGTTTCTTTTGTAGCTGTTGACGAAGCACATTGCATATCGGAATGGGGACATGATTTTCGTCCGGAATACCGAAATATTCGTACTATTATAAGCCGGCTAGGAGACAATATTTCTATCATTGCTTTAACAGCTACGGCTACCCCGAAGGTCCAGGAAGATATTATTAAAAACTTAGGCATGACCGATGCTAAACTTTTTAAGGCATCGTTCAACAGACCTAATTTATACTATGAAGTACGCTCTAAGACAAAGAGTGTGGATGCGGATATTATCCGTTTTATAAAACAAAATCAAGGAAAATCAGGAATTGTTTATTGTTTGAGCAGGAAAAGAGTAGAAGAACTGGCGCAAACGCTTCAAGTGAATGGAATATCTGCCGTTCCGTATCATGCAGGGTTCGATGCAAAGACCCGATCTAAACACCAAGATATGTTCCTTATGGAAGATGTAGATGTGGTGGTAGCGACTATTGCATTTGGTATGGGCATTGATAAACCGGATGTACGCTTTGTAATTCATCATGATATCCCCAAAAGCATTGAGAGCTATTACCAAGAAACCGGAAGGGCAGGCCGGGATGGTGGAGAAGGGCATTGTTTAGCATTTTACTCATATAAAGACATTGAGAAACTCGAAAAGTTTATGTCGGGGAAACCTGTAGCTGAACAAGAAATAGGCCATGCTTTGTTACAAGATATGGTTGCTTACGCAGAAACTTCGATGTCGAGACGGAAATTTATATTACATTATTTCGGAGAAGAATTTGATGGCGTAAACGGTGAAGGGGCTGAGATGGATGATAATGTTAGGAATCCGAAGACAAAAAAGGAAGCGAAAGAAGATGTTGTGAAGTTGCTTAAGGCTGTTCGAGATACTAAACAAAAGTTTAAAGCCAAAGAGATTGTATTTACGCTTGTAGGCAAGGTAAATGCACTTATTAAATCACACAAAGTAGATGAACAATCTTTTTTCGGTACAGGAAAAGATAAAGACGAGCGTCATTGGATGGCATTGATCCGTCAGCTATTAGTAGCAAAACTCCTCAAAAAACAAATAGAAGCTTATGGTGTATTGTTCCTTACAGCAGAAGGGAAAGCTTTTATAGATGCTCCACATTCTTTTATGATGACAGAAGACCATGTATTTGATGAGTCGGATAATGGCACCATTATAACCTCAGGGAAAAGTAGTGGAGGCGCTGCCGATGAGCGATTATTAAAAATACTTAAAGAATTGCGCAAAAACCAAGCAAAAAAACTTGGAGTACCTCCATTTGTGATTTTTCAAGACCCATCGCTAGAAGATATGGCATTAAAATATCCAATAACTGTGGATGAGATGATCAATATTCATGGAGTGGGAGAGGGAAAGGCTAAAAAATACGGAAACCCATTTATTGACCTCATAGCAAAATATGTGGAGGAAAATGATATTATACGCCCGGATGATTTAGTGGTAAAAACGACGGGTTCTAACTCAGCTTTAAAGTTGTACATCATCCAGAATATAGATAGAAAATTACCATTGAACGATATTGCAACTGCAAAAGGGTTAGATATGGGAGGGTTTATTAAGGAAATGGAACAGATAGTTTATAGTGGAACTAAATTGAATATAGATTACTGGATTGATGAATTACTCGATGAAGATCAGCAGGAAGAACTCCATGAGTACTTTATGGAAGCAGAAAGTGATAAGATTTCAGTGGCTTCCGAAGAGTTTGATGGTGATTATGAAGATGAGGAGTTACGGTTGTACCGCATTAAATTTATTAGCGAAGTGGCGAATTAATTTTTTCTAACGAAAATACATAAACAAGGGCTTGAATATTTTATTCAAGCCCTTGTTTATGTTTGAATATGAGGACTATTGAATTTCTATAATTTCCAAATCAAAAATAAGTTCTGCATTAGGGGGGATTATATCCCCAGCCCCTGCTGGGCCATAACCTAAGTGTGGAGGGATAAACAACCGTATTTTATCACCAACGTTCATCGTCATAAGGCCTTCTTTAAACCCGGCAATTAATCGGGCTTCAGGGCTGTATAGCATCCCAATAGGCTCAAAACTCCCTCCGCGTTGGCGGCTTAGTTTTTCAAAACTATGATGCTTTTCTGCAACTTTTTTTTCGGAAGTATCAAACAAGGTCCCGTCGGCCAAAAAACCGGCATAATTGACCAAGACCGTTTGCCCTGTTTTTGGTTTTTCTCCCTGTCCTTCAATTAGTTTATATACCTTGAGACCGCTTGGTAACACTGTTGCTTCATTTTTTTGTGATGCTAGTTCATTAAGAAATGCTTCTTTTGCTTTTTTAATAGCTTCTTCTTTTTCATGAACTGCTTCAAAATAATCAGTCATAACCTTAACGGCATCAAACTTTTTAGCCTCTTTTCCATTACGGACAATAATCACTTTATTCATAACAACATCTTCTATAGGTCTATCTTTTGTAGCCCGGTCTTGGGAGGTTTTTACATTTGCGATAGAGTCAACCACTTCTAATCCTTTTACAACCTCTCCAAAAACAGCATGTTTTCCATTTAAGAAAGGTGTAGGTTTGTGTGTAATAAAAAATTGACTTCCATTTGTATTGGGGCCTGCATTGGCCATAGATAAAATACCCGGTTTGTCATGTACTAAGCTATCTACAATTTCATCATCAAACCGATATCCGGGCGTACCTCTTCCGGTACCTGTTGGATCTCCTCCCTGAATCATGAAATCTTTAATGACACGATGGAAGATAACGCCGTCATAGTATGGCTTTTCTTTATATTCATCACTTACTCCAGGATTGTTGCCTTCAGCTAGTGTAACAAAGTTTGCAACGGTTACTGGAGTAGCTTTATAAGTTAGTTTTACGACAATGGCCCCTTTATTGGTTTGGATATCTGCAAAAAGACCCTCACCTAAATCTCTGTAATTCATGGTTTTGCAACCTGTAAAGATTGCTATGAGAATAAGCGCTAAAAATTTGATATTTTTCATAGGTGCTAATTTAATGAAATTGTATCATTTGTGGTTTTTTGAATATCTAAAAGCGTTAGTGTGCTTATGATAGGAACATTGATGCCTATTTTATTATTATCGCCATGATATCCATATGCCAATGATGATGGAAAAAAGAAAGTTGCCGTTTCTCCTTTCTTTAATTGCTTTACAGCTGTTCGCAATCCTGGAAAGAGTGCTGTCTTGTCGATCTTTACTTTTATATTTCCAATGGCACTTTTTGCATAAATAGTATCATTGTTTAATGACCTGATATCATATGCGATGGTAACAACATCATTTTCCTTTGGCAAAGGTAACTCTTGATCAATTTTATGGATATAATAATACCAATAACCATTAGAAGATCTTAAATGATCATGTATAGAATCCTTTTTTAGGAGGTCTTCAATTTGCTTTTCTTCAGATGCTAAAAGTTCTTTATTACGGGCTACGGATTCTTTGATAAAAGTCCCGGACTTTTTTGATATAGGCCGTCTGGGAGCCGGCTCATTACAGCTTGAGAAAAAGATTACTATAAATAGAAAGGCAATTGTTTTCTTCATGAATTTTCTAGTTCGCTTTTGTACTCTTCTAAAAGTGCTCTAAACCGTGTAACGGTTGTTTGTAAGGAATCAGTGCTTCTTCCTCCAGAAGCATTGATATGTCCGCCGCCATTAAAATGTTTTCTAGCAAAAGTATTAACATCAAATTTCCCTTTAGACCGTAATGAAATTTTTATGATTTTTTCTTGGGCGTTTTCAATAAAAATAGCAGCAAATTTAACACCCTTTAGTGACAAACCATAATTTACGAACCCTTCTGTATCACCTTTTTTAAAGTTGTTTTCTTCAAGCTCTTTAGAAGATAAAGAAATAAAAGCAGTATTGTAGGCTTCTAGATATGTTAGGTTTTTGAGGGCACACCCCAGTAAATGAAGCCTTCCTATAGAGTAGGAATCGTATACGGCATTATGGATAGCATCGTTTTCGGCCCCTTGTTCTATCAGGTTTGAAATTACCTTATGGGTAACACTGCTCGTTGAGGAAAACCTGAAAGACCCTGTATCAGTCATAATACCAACATACAGACAAGAGGCAATATCTTTATTGATAACAGGTGTTTCATCTATAAAATGAATGAAATGATATACCATTTCACTGGTAGAACTCATAGTAGCATCCGAATACGTATAGGCAGCATATTTTTCAGGTTGTTGATGGTGGTCTATCATTACAAAAACAGCTTTTGTGTTTTCAACAGCAGTTTTCATTTCTCCAATCCTTTCTAAGTCGTTAAAGTCTAACGTAAAAATTAACTCAGCAGCATTTATTTTGTTAATAGCTTCTTGTTCCTGTGTATCAAATTTGATGATCGTATCTTCTCCAGGCATCCATTTTAAAAACTCCGGATAATCATTCGGCGCAATGACAGCAACGTTGTGCGATTTCTTTTTTAAATAATGATACAGCCCTAACGTAGATCCAATGGCATCGCCATCAGGGCTTTTATGAGGAATGATAACAATATTTTTAGGCGCAGAAAGTACCTTCTTTAGCTGTTGTATTTCATCTCTATTCATGGCCGGCTAAGATACAATTTTATAACAATGTGTTAAAGGCAATTCCTTTTTAACAATGAAAAGATACTAATTGCTGAGCTTGTTTTATTTAGGATTTGGTGACTAGTGCTCTATTAACATTTTTATTTTTCATTTTTAAATTAAGCCCGACTGTCCAGGCAAGTATCAAAATAAAGCCCACTTTCTGTACTATAGGGAGGTACTGTATTAAATTTTCAGTATAGTAGAACAAGTTGTTAGCTCCCACAAGCGCCATGCATATAATGCCACTTACCTTGAAAAACGTCAGGTTATTTTTATGAAGCGCTCTAATTATTCCAATGATTCCCACAACACCACAAATACTTAATATAGAGGTCATAATATCATGATATTTAGTAAAAATAAAGACTGCTGACAGCATTGCTATAGCTCCGGCAATTTTAATGGTCATTTTCCAAATGCTATTTTTAACAAAATAATTCGCAAATTGAAAGAAGAAAAGTGTCATACTCGAGCAGAGAATGACCATTCCTATAAGGGCAACTGGACTTGCAGGATTTTCACGTCCGTTCATTGCATCTTCACTCATCAAGTTGCACCAGAAATTATTGCGCCAATCAAATCCTACGGAGTTTATATCTGCCTGTGAGCCTCCGGGATATAGGGTAGTGGCATAGACGTAAAGGCCTATGAAAATCAAAATACCTAAAGTTGGAAGAAGCCTTAATAAGGCTTTGGCGCTCATCATATTCTACACTTTTTGCAAATGTATTACAACGGTTTTGTATAACTGTCAGCTATGTATTTAAAGTTATTGTTTTTCAATTATCTCTAGAAACGCCAGAACGATTGCCCATGTATCTTTAACTTCGCTTCCAACCCTTTCCTTAACAAGCATAGATGAACCATGGACGCCATTTTTTGGCACATAAGTTTGGTGACTGTACTTATTTGCTAAATCAAATTGTAACTTGGAGTTTTCACTCTCCATTTCATTAGGCGGTTTTAATAGTATCAAAGGAATCTTTAATGTTTCAAAATATTTATCAGGAAGGCAATCTTTCATTGACCCACCAGATGCAGGTGAAAACGCCAATACTCCATTAATATCATTTTGCCGATTGTTGGCTAGTTGTATGGCAAGAGAAGCACTATAGCTGCTTCCCCAAATAATTTTAGCTCCCGAAAATCCAGAATCAATTATAAAATCTAAAGCGCCTTCAAGATTATTATAGGCATCACAATAGCCATATCCATCACCAAAACTGTTAGTAGGAATGTTAGCAAGCGTACGGTTATAACTTCCATAATATTGCCCGCCGACTCTTTGATCAATCGCTAAAATATTGTAACCCTTCTCAATTAAATTTGGAATAATAGGCGCATATTCCCCTCTGGCATTTGACCCACCCTGGTGAAAGAGTAGTATTGTTTTTCCTTTCTTATCCAATTCATATAAATCTCCAAAAATCTGAATGCTATCTGAAGTGTAAAAACTAATTTCTTTGACGTTAGTAACTTCATTTGAAGTTTCCTTTTTCGCTTCATTTTTACACGAGCATAGAATAAGTAAAAATCCAATAAAATTTAATAATACAATTTTCATGATTCTCTTTTGTTTTTAATTATTTTTAGCGGTCTGGCTAAACTGCGTTTTTAATGCAGTTTAGGTTTTGTTAGGCTTTCGGTTTATTCATTATTTATTTTGAAAATGGATTGAAAATTCTCTTCAATCGATGAAACTTCTTCATCAGTAATGCCGTCAAATTCTTTCTGTCTTTTATTCTTTGATAACTTACCATTATTCTGATTTAGCAACTTAATTAATAAATCTACCTTGGTGTCAGGCAAAGACAAATAAGTATTTATGTACTTAGTCATTCGATCATATTTTTCTAAATAATCTAATTCTTCTGGTATTATTTGCTCAATGGTATCTTCCACGCATTTGTATAAAAATTCGACTTGTTTGGTTAGATCATAATAACGATATAGATCAATAGTGTCATTTAGAATTTTAACATTATAATCTCCTGTGGATTTCCATTCGATTAAATCTATTCTTTGAGAAGAATATGACTCCAGAATCGACTGGTATTCGTCAATTCGATTTAGTATGGCCGCTGATACAGGGAAAATCATCCCTCTTTTAGTATACCCCATTCGAATCAATATATGATGAATCATGTATCTGTGTATACGACCATTACCATCAGAAAAAGGGTGAATAAATACAAATCCAAATGCTATCGTGGCAGCAACCATAATAGGATCATATCCGGACTTCTGTAAGAGATTGTTTGTATCTAATAGTCCTTTCATCAAAGAGGGTAAATCTTTAGACTTTGCTGATATATGGTCGGGTAAAGGAGAGAAAGTCTCTCGATCGTGTTCTCCGATAAACCCTTCCTGCGTTCTTAATCCCATATTCTTCAGCTTTTTTGTTCCAATTACTATGTCCTGAAGCCTTTCTAACTCTTCGATTGTTAGCTGTTTTTTTCCTGCTTGTCCGATTGCTTTACCCCAATTCCTTGCTCTAAGGTTTGGAGGATATTCTCCTTCAATGGCAGAGGAAGCTTTTGAGTCCTTCAATAACAGAAATGCTGCGGTTCTTCTGATGAGTTCTTTATCTCTGCCATCTAATCCTTTTTCGATTGAACCTGATAAATCTTTTGCTATGAAGTTTTCGATTTTATCGGTTTTTCTGACCATCGGGCAGAACTCTGGAGTCCCTGGTAAATTATTTTTTATCCTGTGTCGAGTAGAATTTATTGAAGAACTTGTGAACTGTAGTTTTGGATTTACGATTTCGACATATGTTCCTGTCTTTAGATCTGGTATTTCAAGGATTTCGCTCATTAACCATTCATATAAAAACCAAACTCTTCTGGTGTATTGGCTTGTTGGCTCTTTCTTTATCATATTCAATACTGGTTCTTTACCTGAATACTGAAAGAATTTTTTTAGAATGTATAGATCAATTCCTTCATACTTTAACGCAAATGCTAAATGGCTGGTTAAGTCATTATTCGGTTTATGTCTGATTGTAAATACTTGCCATTGGTTAGTATTATACCGTTGATGTTTTTCAGTAGTAATAGCAAGTCTATCTGGTAAAGGAATGTTTGTTCCGTCTTTTTCAATAACCGTTATTAAAAATGCATAGCCGGCAAGAAATCCACGCTCGGGAGTAGACCTTCCATGAAATGCGGTTACTTGTTGTGAAAAATAGTTACTCATGCTTTTTTTTGTGAAATACAATTACAAATATAGCATGAAAATTAATTACTTCGTATGAATTATTGTTCTTATTTCATGTTTCTCGTGAATTTTAATTACAGATGAAGTGGAAATCGATATGAAGCCCAACTTGTTTTTATCAGGAACAATATAATAAAATAATAGACAATATAAGCGCTAAGCCATAGTTCTTGTTTGTGAGGAAAGGTAAAATAAAATGTTGTTTTATCCGTATAAAAGAGGTTAATGGGAATACATAGGAGAAACGGTTTTTCTAAAATATTGACAATCAAACAATATGGTTATGGTACTGTTAGCTCCTGTGTGAGTTTTTTACGGTTATATGGAGCAGTATTTAAAATTAAGACCAGGAAAAATTAAGAGATAAAGCCATGGTTATAAGATGGATTTATAGCTAGAAATAATACATTTGTATCAGATTAATACAATGACTATGAAATATATTGCATATACGTTATTAACAGTTACTTTTTTATCAACTCAGTGTACAACTAAAAAAGAAAAACGGGTTACGGATGAGGAACACCCGAAGGAAGTAGTTTCTGATTTTACAATAACATTTGGTTCGTGCAACCGTACACGGTTGGAAAATGAATTGTGGGACGATATTATAGCCCAAAACCCCAATGTATGGATATGGGGAGGCGACAATATTTATGCCGATGCTGATATGGACAACATGCAAAAGGAGTATGAGAAACAGCTTGCCAATAAAAATTATCAAAAACTGATGGAAAAGACCAAGATCATGGGCACGTGGGACGATCATGATTATGGTTTAAATGATGGAGGGGTTGAATTCGAAAAAAAGAAAGAAAGCCAACAGTTGTTTCTAGATTTTATGGGTGTCCCAAGGAATGATGCGCGTAGGGAACAGGAAGGGGTTTATTACTCAGAAACTTTTAAAATGAAAGAAGGAACTGTTAAAATAATTGTTTTAGATACACGCTATTTTAGAACCGGTTTAACAAGGGATACGGAAACCGACAAACGATACAAACCAAACGAGCATGATAATGGAACCATATTGGGAGTACAACAGTGGACATGGTTGGAAAAAGAGCTAAAAACCTCTGAAGCTGATTTCAACATTATAGTAAGTAGCATACAAGTGCTCTCAGACAAGCATGGGTACGAATCGTGGGGCAACTTTCCTAATGAGATAGAAAAATTAACAAAACTGGTTAGCAGCAGTGAAGCAAAGGGAGTGATTGTATTGTCAGGAGACCGTCATATTTCAGATTTTTCAGGAACGGCTGTTTTTGGAATGGACTATCCTTTGATTGATTTTACATCAAGCGGATTGACACATTCAGCGACTGTAAATACAGGAGAAGAAAACCCATACAGGATCGGGGAACTGGTCAATCAAAAAAGCTTTGGGGTCTTACGTATTGATTTCGATACCAAAAGTGTGCTGATGGAAATGAGAGGGGACAGGGATACCATTTACCAGCGTTTTACACAGCGCTATTAGCATCTTGCTATTCTAATTAAAAACCGTATTTTTGCGCAAAATTTATAAAAAGCAATGGCTACAAACAGAACTTTTACAATGATAAAGCCCGATGCCGTAGAAAATGGGCATATTGGTGCAATATTAGAGAAGATTACTGCAGCGGGTTTCAGGATTGTTGCAATGAAATATACGCAGTTGAGTAAACGGGACGCACAGGAATTTTATACCATTCACAAAGAACGTCCGTTTTTTGGTGAATTAGTTGCATTTATGACCCGCGGGCCTATTGTTGCTGCTATTTTAGAAAAAGACAATGCGGTAGATGATTTTAGAGCATTGATCGGGGCTACTAACCCTGCAGAAGCTGCCGAAGGGACTATTCGCAAGTTGTATGCAACGTCTATTGGAGAAAATGCAGTACATGGTTCTGATAGTGATGAAAATGCAGCTATAGAAGGTGCTTTTCATTTTTCAGGGAGAGAGGTTTTCTAAAAACCCCTTTCGTTTTAATAAGCAGAACAAAAAGTTTTGTGTAGTGCCAAATGGGGTAAGATGGTCTTGTGTAATGCATTGAACCTTATCAAAATACTTATCAAACGTTCTCATTAGTTTTTCCGGGTTATACTGCTCAATGTCCAGTCCACTGCATTTTTTAGGGCCTTCAGTACTGAAAGTACCAATAGCTAGGCAGCCACCTTTTTTAATAGCTTGCGCAGCAGTAGAAACATAACTTTCAATTTGTTCGTCTGTGGTTAAAAAATGGAAAGCAGCCCGGTCATGCCAAAAATCATAGGTTGTTTTTGGTTGAAAATCGACCATATCACTAACAACCCATGTTACTTTTTTTGCTTTTTCTCCCAATCGTTTTTTTGTCCGGTTTAGTGCATGTTCACTGATATCTAAGACAGTTATATTCTCAAATCCTTCTTGTAGCAGGAGATCAACAAAATTGCTATCACCGCCTCCAATATCAATGATGTTTGCTGTTTTTGGAAGTTTTGCCTTTTCGATGAATGCTAAGGCAGTTTTAGGAACTTTTTGTGTCCAACTGACCTCATGAGGTTGTTTGGTAGCGTAAATGGCCTCCCAGTGTTCTTTTTGTTTTGTCATTACCGCAGCACCAATTCTTTTACTATTTCTTTTCCAAGTTCTTCATTCAACATTCTTATAATCTTTTCTTTCCCATAGCTAAGTTCTTCTCTTAATACGGAAGAAGAGAGGTTTATATAAAGCGTATCGTTTTTTAGTTGTATACTGGTTGTGTAGTTGTTGACTCCATTTCCCATGAGGCTTTCCCACGCATGACGCACATAAATCTTGTTCATGCCTTGTTCTAACTTGTTTTCTTTAATAAATGCTTTTAAGGCATCGTTCAAAGAAAGATTTTCATGATTGCGTTTACCCATAAGATTATTCTGTAGAACTATTTTTAAATCGCTTATAAATATAAGTTATTTCTGCTTTATTCTTTACAATAAGTTCATCATTGTTTAACTTTTCAATAGTTTCTCCCCATTCATCAAATAATGTTTTATAATGGAGTTTTATAATACCATCATTTTTAATGATAAAATATGCTACGCTATCTAACGTATAAAAATGGCCATTTAATTTAGGTTGAAGTTTTTTTCGATATCCTGAAGAATCTCCGGTTAATTGAAAGTAATCAACTGTATTATTTATAGTATATGTTTTAGAGCTGCCGTCAGCAAATAAAACTTCTTTAATCTCCCAATAACCGGATAAACCATCAATAGTTACCTTGTTGTTTTCGGAACAAGCAACAATTACTATTAAAAAGAAAAAAAATGCTCTTTTCATAATTTGAATATTTGATATGATTGATGGGTCTCTTTTACAACTGCTTCTGTACGTTCAGGGTGTGTATCACTTATAAATAACTGACCAAAATCTTTATCTTCTACAAGCTTGATAATTTGTGCGACCCTATTTTCATCGAGCTTATCAAAAACATCATCTAATAGTAGAATAGGACTTACGTTAGATTGCGCTTTTAAGAAATCGAACTGCGCTAATTTCAATGCAATTAAGAATGACTTTTGCTGCCCCTGGCTACCAAACTTTTTAATAGGATGTCCCTCAATTTCAAAAAGGAGGTCATCTTTATGAATACCCACTGTTGTGTATTGTAGTGCCTTGTCTTTAGCAATACTCTCTTCAAATAGATTCAAAAGTGTGTCATCATGTAATTGGCTTTGATAAACAAGCGCTATAACCTCTTTGTTTTTTGTAATTGCTTTATAGCGCTCTATAAAAATAGGGATGAATTTTTCTAAAAATTCTTTCCTGACAGTATAAATTTCAGTTCCATAATCGGTTAATTGCTGATTATATACAGCGAGTGTTTCACTGTCAAAGGTATTATTGAGCATGAAATATTTTAAGAGCGAATTGCGCTGTACCAATACTTTATTATAGCTAATGAGGTGCTGTAAATAGGTTTTGTTTGATTGCGAAATAACACTGTCAATAAATTTTCTTCGTGTTTCACTACCTTCGATAATAAGATCTCGGTCAGCAGGAGAAATGATAACTAAAGGAATGAATCCGATATGCTCGGAAAGTTTGTCATAGATTTTCCCATTACGCTTTACGAGCTTTTTTTGTCCGCGTTTTAAACTACATACAATTTTTTCCGTACGTCCATTTTTTTCAAACTCCCCATCAATTACATAAAAACCTTCTTTATGTTTAATGTTTTGAGTTGCTACGGGATTAAAATAACTTTTCCCGAAAGAAAGGGTATAAATAGCATCTAACACATTAGTCTTCCCTATCCCATTATTTCCAACCAAACAATTTATTTTCGCATCAAACTCAAAAGAACGAGAAGAAAAATTTTTATAATTAATAAGCGATAATTTTTTTAAAAACATAACTGATTTATAAGCAGATAGATAATCGCATGCATTTCTTTCAATTATTCGCAAATTATTGAAAATAATCAAATAATAAACCTTTCCCTTTTCAAATAAAATTTTATTTTTGCGGGCACAAATAGATTATTATGGCAACATATAAAAGAAGAGGCTATAAGCCAGCGAACAAAAAAGATAAAGCACAGTTAGAAGAAGAGCAGAGTACGACGGCAGAAGTGTTTAATACCCTTGATGAAAGCGCATCGAAAACAGAAGAGTGGGTTGCCAAAAACCAGAAATACATTTTAACGACCATCGGAATCGTTGTAATAGGCATAATAGGATATCTGACATATGACCAATTTATACAGAAGCCAAAAGAAATAGAAGCATCTAACGAACTCTTTTTTGCACAGCAATATTTTGACAAAGCATTGAATGAATCGGATAATGATTCATTGTACAACCTAGCTTTAAATGGAGCAGAAGGTAAATACGGTCTTGTTGACATCATTGACAAGTATAAAGGAACAAAGGCAGCAAACCTAGCAACATATAGTGCAGGAATGGCTTATTTGAATATGAATGATTACGAATCGGCTATCAATTATCTAGAAGATTTTTCTTCTGATGATGCTATTTTAGGTGCTTTGGCAAAAGGTGCCATAGGTGATGCATTTATTCAACTTGAACAACCTGAAGATGCCTTACCGTATTATGAGCAGGCAGTTTCACACAGCACAAATGATTTTACAACCCCCCGATACCTTTTAAAAGCAGGGATAACAGCATTAGACCTAGGACAAAATGAAAAAGCACTTAAACATTTTAACCGGATCAAAGAAGAATTTTCAAACTCAGAGGAAGGGAGGACGATAGATATATTCATAGGAAAAGCCGAAACATTAAAATAATGGCTACCGAAAACAAAAACTTATCACACTACGATAAAGATACCATCCCAAATGCGAAAGGCCTTCGATTTGGGATTGTTGTTTCTGAGTGGAATAGTGAGATCACCACAAACCTTCATTCAGGAGCGTACAAAACACTTATGGATTGTGGGGCAAATCAGGAAGACATCATACAAATAAATGTGCCTGGAAGTTTTGAACTTGTTTATGGAAGTAAAAAACTTATACAATTGGAACAAGTAGATGCAATCATTGCTATTGGAAGCGTTATTCAGGGAGAAACCAAGCATTTTGATTTTGTGTGTAGCGCCACGGCGCAAGGAATAAAAGACTTGAATATACAATACGATATTCCCGTGATTTTTTGTGTACTTACAGACAACACATTACAACAAGCCATAGACCGTAGTGGTGGTAAACACGGAAACAAGGGAATAGAGGCCGCTATTGTGGCTATAAAAATGGCCTTATTAAAGAATAAGGAGTAGTTGCTAAATTTCAGGTTTAGGTTCTGAAATTTGTTAACATTTTTTAGGATTTACTACTTATATTTCTATCCTATTTTAAGTACTTTTGGAAGAATAGAGCATAAGTCATATCATGAAGCTTCCATCATTGTTTAAACAACGAAAAAACAAAACGTTCAATTATACCCCGAGATATTATGATGAGCGGAAAGAACGTTTAGAAAAACTGAAACAAAGTAAAGAAAAAAGAAGTGATGAGGATTATTTTAGAGGCTATCGAAAAAAAAGTTACCGTAAAGATTGGAAGGCTGCCAGAAATAAAAAAACAGACAAAGATTCTCGGATACGCTTCTTTGTAATACTTATCTTTCTTCTTATGTTTGTATTGGCAGCCCTAAAATATATTAATCTAGATTCCTTATTTTAATGACAGACGTTATTCAGCTTTTACCCGATCATGTTGCAAATCAGATAGCAGCAGGAGAAGTTGTGCAACGACCGGCTTCGGTGGTTAAAGAATTATTAGAGAATGCCATTGATGCCAATGCCACCACTATAAAACTGATTGTGAAAGATGGAGGTAAGACACTGATACAAGTTATTGATGATGGTATTGGAATGAGTGTAACGGATGCTCGTTTGAGTTTTGAACGCCACGCTACATCTAAAATACGAAAAGCAGAAGACCTTTTTGAACTGCATACTAAAGGGTTTAGAGGGGAAGCGCTTGCTTCAATCGCAGCTATAGCCCATGTAGAAATGAATACACGAAGGGAGAAAGAGGAGGTAGGGACGCAGCTAAAAATAGAAGGCAGTAAGGCGACTGGTCAGGAGGTAGCCGTAGTTCCCATAGGGACGTCCATTGCAGTGAAAAACCTATTTTTTAACATTCCTGCCCGACGCAATTTTTTAAAATCGGATCAAGTAGAACTTCGTCATATCATTGATGAGTTTCACAGGGTGGCATTAGCGCATCATGAGATTCATTTTGAAATGTACCACAATAAGGGAGAGCTATTTAATCTCCCTGTTTCAAACCTCAGACAACGGATTGTACATATTTATGGGAATAAGACCAACGAAAAGTTAGTACCCATACAAGAAGAAACCGAAGTGGTTAAAATAAATGGGTTTATTATAAAACCCGAATATGCGAAGAAAAGTAGGGGGGAACAGTTTTTTTTTGTGAACGGGCGTTATATAAAAAGCCCTTACCTTCATCATGCTGTGGTTTCAGCATTTCAGGGGCTTATTAAAGAGCAAACACATCCGGGCTATTTTATTTTTATTGATGTGCCACCCGCTACTATTGATATTAATATACACCCTACCAAAACAGAAATAAAATTTGATGATGAGCATACGCTATATGCTATTCTTCGGTCTTCCATAAAACACAGTTTAGGACAATTCAACGTAGGGCCCATCCTTGATTTTGAAAAAGACTCAAATTTAGAAACACCTTATGATTATAAAAACAAACAGGCCGGCTTCCCTACAGTAGAAGTAGATTCAGATTATAATCCCTTTAAAGAAACGGTAACAAATAGAGGAATCAATATATCAAAAAGGTCGAATGCAGGAAGTTGGGAAAGTTTATATGTAGGATTGGGTGAAAAAACAAAAGAAAAAGAAGGGTACTTTGAAACTATTGAATTTGAACCAGAAGAGGCCACAGGAAAGTTATTCGACAATGTTGAGATTGAAAGGCCAACATCGTACCAACTTCATAAAAAATACATCGTCACGACGATAAAATCAGGGTTGGTTGTTATACATCAACAGCGTGCACATGAACGTATATTGTATGAACAATTTTTAGGGAATATTACTATAAAAGAGGCTCTAAGCCAACAATTATTGTTCCCTTTGGCATTGAGTTTCTCAATGTCTGATACCATGTTGATTAAGGAACTAAAAGAGAGTCTAATTAGTGCAGGGTTTGCCTTTGGAAAAACAACAGAAGAAACGATAGAAATAACTGGGACACCGATGAATGTAGGAGAAAGTGAAGTAGGCATGGTCTTGGAACAACTACTAGCGGATTTTCGTGAAGGGATACCGGATACTGGTTTTTCGCAATCAGATGTGCTTGCAAAGACATTGAGTAAATCATTAGCAGTAAAAACAGGGGAAGTATTAAACAAAGACATGCAAGAAAATTTAGTAAATGATCTATTTGCATGTAAAGAACCTGAACAATCACCTTTTGATAGACGCACCTATATAACTATAACAGTAGAAGAACTGGATAAAAAATTTATGTAAATGGGAAGAATCACCAATGCAGTTAAACATTTATTAATTATTAATGTTCTGTTTTTTATAGGGGCACAGCTTTATGGAGACGTTCTATACCAACTCTTTTCATTGTGGTTTCCTAAGAATGGAAATTTTCATCTATGGCAGATAATTTCTCATATGTTTATGCATGGTAGTTTTATGCATATCTTTTTTAATATGTATGCCTTGTGGGCCTTTGGTTCCCCATTAGAACATATGTGGGGAAGGAATAAGTTCTTGTTTTTCTATTTCTCAGCAGGTTTAGGGGCAGCACTTCTTCATACATTGGTCAATTATTATTATTTTAATGAGGGATTTCAGGCATTGATAGGAGCAGGGATTGATGAGAATCAAATATATTCACTGTTAAATGCCGGACAGTATGACTCTTCATGGTATCAGATTGCTTCTAAAAGCACTATTGACAACTTTTTAAGCTCATATATATCACCTGCAGTAGGAGCTTCGGGAGCTATCTATGGAATTTTGGTAGCTTTTGGCATGTTATACCCAAATGCCGAGTTATTTCTTATTTTCGTCCCGATTCCTATAAAAGCAAAATATTTTATTCCTATCTTGATAGCTCTTGATTTGTTTTCAGGTGTTACGGGCTATTCTATATTTGGTTCGGGGATTGCCCATTTTGCCCATGTAGGAGGGGCGTTATTTGGTTTTATCATGATGTGGTATTGGAAACGGAATCAATTCAATAAAAATCGTTGGGATTAAATGGGAATTAGTAATGACATACGTTATAAATATGCATCCATGTCTGTTGTTGGCAAGATGATAGTCATTAATACGGTTATTTTTATTTTAAACATTCTGTTGCCTTTTCTTTTTTCACTACCACAGGATTTTTTTCTGAAATGGTTTGAGCTCCCCAAGCAATTTTCAGAATTTATTACCCGACCATGGTCTATTATCACGTATGCTTTCTTTCATGCGGACGGTATAGGACAAGGACGCTTGTACATTTGGCATATTTTGTGGAATATGGTACTGCTCTATTTTTCAGGGAGGATATTTTTAAATTTATTTAGAGGACGCCGCTTTCTAAATGTTTATTTTCTTGGAGCAATAATGGGAGGCGTATTTTTTGTGTTAAGTTACAACATGTTCCCGGCTTTTTTTCAGGTAAACACTTCTTTAATAGGGGCATCGGCAGCTGTAATGGCAATACTCATTTTTGTATGTACCTATATTCCAAACCAAGAAACCAGAATATTATTTTTTAATGTGAAACTGTGGTATATTGGGGGTTTTTTTGTCATTTTAGACTTAGTACAAATACCTTTTGGGAATGCAGGAGGCCATCTGGCACATTTGGGAGGAGCAACATTAGGGTTTGTATATGCGAAAAAACTATATGAAGGAAAAGATATAGGGGAATGGTTTGAGAAGATAATGTCCCGTATGGTATCATTTTTTAAACCGAAAAAGAAATCGCCCCTAAAAACGGTATATAAAAAAGAAAAGGTAACTGCTACAACAGCATCCTATAGTGCTTCTTATACTAAAAATGAACATCAACAGAAGATTGATGATATTCTTGATAAGATTAGTAAAAGTGGTTACGAAAGCCTTTCTAAAGAAGAGAAGGATTATTTATTCAACGCAGGAAAAGATTCGTAATGAGTATATTACGTATTTTAAATAAAATCATTTTTTCTCTGAATGCCATTTTCGCAATGTTATTATTATTATCATATGCATTGCCATATGTATTTCCTAAGCGATTTCCAGCACTTTCTGTATTAAGTCTTACGGTTCCTATACTTATCATTATCAACTTTTTTTTTCTCATATATTGGCTATTGGGCCTTAAAAAACAATTTCTACTCTCATTAATCATTTTACTTATAGGGTATAGCCATATTTTGGCCTTCTATAAATTTTCAGGAAAAGAGATAGCGATTTTGCCAGAGGTAACTACCGTTATGAGTTATAATGTCCGACTATTTAATGCTTATGATTGGTCAGATGACAAACAGATTGATACAAAAATACAGGCACTAATCAAGAAAGAAAACCCAGATATTATATGCTTGCAAGAGTTTTATTTTACCTATGAGAATGCTTTTGGTGAATATCCTTATAAATATGTAAGGTACAGGGCAAAGAGCCAACGCACGGGACAGGCTATTTTTTCAAAACACCCAATAGTCAATGAAGGCTCTTTAGAATTTCCAGATACAGGCAATAATGCCATATTTATTGATGTTGTAAAAGGAAAAGACACTATAAGGATATACAACCTACATTTAGAATCACTACATATAAGTATTGAAAGGCAAGACCTTGAACGGAGTGATTCTGAGAAACTTTTTAAGCGCATGGGGAATGCTTTTGCGCTACAACAAGCACAAGCAGAAATATTCATCAAACATCAAAGAAAAAATCACTACAGGAAAGTAGTTTGTGGAGATTTTAATAATACCCAGTTTTCGAATATCTATCGACAAGTAAAAGGGGATATGAAAGATAGTTTTGATGAAGCAGGAAGTGGCTTTGGAAGAACTTTGAATTTTGAATATTTTCCTATGCGCATTGATTTTATTCTGGTTGATGAACCTATAGAAGTGATCGCACATAAAACATTTTCTGAAAAATATTCAGATCACTATCCCATAAAGGCATCATTAGTTTTCTAATTTATCATAAAGCAATCTATGCTGTCTGCCAATATGTGGATCAATAAAGCAATTCCAAAAATACGTATCTCCCGGATGCCTGTCATAATTGTGTAAAAAAGAATAGCAATATAACTGTGAAGGGGGTGAAAGCCTATACTGCATCTGGTTGCATCAAAAACAGGAGTGGCTAGCAGATGATCAATGTCAATTATGATCCCTGCGATTAAGATCAGATAAGTTTTTAAGAATTGTTTCCTATAGAACAAGTAACTAATAAGAAAAGGGAACAAAAAATGAAAACCATAATGAATCAAAAACCGACTCATTGGAAGTTTGTTTTTTGATTTTTTAAATAGTTGATTGTATTAGTGCCTTCATTGAAAAGAAGATCAAGAATACTTAGGTTGGAAAGAAACCCGTGTTTCTCTCCAAAAACCTGTGTGTAACACTCAAAAGGGTAGTGCACTTCATTTTTTGCACGGACTAAATCCCGATAATCTTTTATATCTGTTACTTCTGGCTTATAAGAAGTTGTTTTTTCGTAATTTAGTTTGAGCTGAAAGCAATCCGAAACAATTTCGATTGTTTTGAAGTTTAAATCTATTAAAAAAGTTTCTTTGTTCTCAAATAAAAAGGCTAGATCATCTTCGTAAAACTCAAAAAAAGGAGAAGTCCTGTAGGCCGTTTGTAAGGTTTTCCAATGTTGTTTTTGCCAAGGGAAACTATATTCAACTTTAACATCCTTATATTTTTGCCGGCCATTATTCCCTATATGTTTTATGGGCACAGTAAGTAATTGTTTCCCATTGGCCCCGTAGATGTATGCACGATTCCTATAGGTTTGTTTTTGATAGTTGTCAGCCACTTCAAATACAACACGTTCATTATTCACGATTGAAACAAAATGTGCTATAGATGGAAAATATGTAGGATGCAACAGAGCTTTCAATTGTGCTATGCTTTCTTTTTTCTCTTCCGATACTGGCTGTATCCGAACCAAATAGCTAACAGGATCAAAAAATATTTAAAATAAGAAACCGGTTCACCATTGCCACCTACAGTAGTAAATAGACGTTCCCATCGAATTTTGTTCATGATACCGCTCGCGTTGGAATTCCAACTCATCCAAATAAAAACAGGCTTACCTACAACATGGTCATATGGTACATAGCCCCAGTAACGGCTATCTTCCGAGTTGTGTCGGTTGTCCCCCATCATCCAGTAATAATCCTGTTTGAACGTATATGAAGTTGTTTCCTGTCCGTTTATTAAAACTTGATTTCCGTTTACTTCCAGCTTGTTACCTTCATATTCTTCTATAATCCTCTTATACAATGGTAAAACATCTATGTCTAATGCTATGGTCTTTCCTGCTTCAGGGATATAGATAGGGCCAAAGTTATCCCCTGTCCATGACTTTGCAGGCTGGTGGGGAAAAATGGAAGGATCGTAATCTTCTTTTTTGTCAATTCTACGGGTGATACTGATTACATTAGGATTGTTTTTTAGCATGGCAGCTGCCGCCTCCGTAAGTGAAGAAAAATAGAAAGTATTTTCACTTACTCTCCCGAATCCATCAGTTATACCATAGCGTTCATACATATATCTAGGGTTAAACCCTTGCCCATTAGTTTGCACGAGATAACCATATTGTGGTTTAGCTCTGTCAGGAAGTACAGTTCGTTTTCCATTTATATGGATGTATCCATCTTTTATTTCCAGAGAGTCTCCAGGAATTGCTACACACCGCTTTACGTAGTTTGATTTTTTATCAATTGGTTTATCGATATGAATGTTTGAAGGATCTCTGAAAAAACGGACGGTATCTACCGGCCAGTTAAATACTACAATATCATTTCGTTTTATTTTTTGAAAGCCAGGAATCCTGAAGTAGGGTAGTTGTGGAGTATTTAAGTATGATTTTGATTTTATGACAGGTATGGTATCGTGTACCATAGGAAAAGCAACTGTCGTCATGGGTGTTCTGGCTCCATAATGGAATTTGCTCACAAATAAAAAGTCACCAACCAATAGTGTTTTTTCCAATGAAGATGTAGGGATAACATAGGGTTGCATGAAATATGTGTGTACAATAGTAGCTGCTACAACTGCAAACAGGATGGAACTAATCCATTCTCCCGCACTAGTTCTGGGTTTTAGGCTCCGGTCTTCTACATATGTTACATCTACAATATAATTCACATAATAGATATAAAAACCTAAGGTAGCAATCACTAGTACAGTATCCAGATTTGTGTTTTTACCATAACTGCGGATCGTTTCTACCCATATAACAGGAAACATAATAACGTTGATAATTGGTATAAAAAGAAGTATTACCCACCACCAAGGCCTGTTAATAATCTTCATTAGTATGTATGCATTATATATAGGGATGAGCGCTTCCCAAGCCTGTCTTCCTGCCTTTTTGTATAATTTCCAGGTCCCTATAAAGTGAACTGCTTGCAGTATTAAAAAGAATACTGCCCATTGTGTCATTGTCATAATACTTTTATTTTATATTTCTTTAGTGCAATAATAGCTTCTTTTGTTACATTTTAGTGAAGGTTTAACACATCCTTCATAGTAAACACCCCTTTTTTACCTACAATCCACTCGGCAGCTATCACCGCTCCTGCTGCAAAGCCTTCCCGGTTATGTGCTGTATGTTTGATTTCAATACTATCTACTGTACTTTCATAAGTTATTGTATGAGTGCCGGGTATATTTTCAATCCGTTTGGCAATAATAGGAATGTTTTCTTTGTCACCTTCATTGAGTTTCCAAGTTTTTTTAGAGGTGTTTTTGATAATGCCCTCTGCCAGCGAAATCGCTGTTCCACTAGGAGTATCTAGCTTTTGTGTATGATGGATTTCTTCGATCTGAACATCGTATTGATCCAATTGCTTCATCATTTTGGCAAGATGTTCGTTTAATTCAAAAAAAACATTAACACCCATACTAAAATTAGAAGCATAAATAAAGGCTCCGTTGTGTTTGTTACAAAGCTTTACAACATTATCATAATCATCTAACCAACCTGTGGTGCCTGATATCACAGGGACATTGTTTATCAGGCAATGAGAAATATTTTTATACGCTGCAGATGGTGTACTAAAATCAATAGCAACATCAGCTAACGTGATCTCATACGTAGGAGTGGTTTTATCAATTTTAAGGATCACTTCATGGTCTCTTTCAATGGCAATTTTCTCAATTGCTTTTCCCATTTTCCCATATCCCAAAAGAGCTATTTTCATTTTTTAGAAATCAAAAGTTAGTGAAGCTCCATAATTCATTCTCATATCTATAGTATTTTGTTGAATTACAGGCTTGAAAGAGAGGTCATTATTTACATTAAATTGTTTTAGATGTGCATCTACATTAGCATCAATAATGTTCAGGACATACAAACCAATGGTTATGATAAGGGAGAGCTCACGCTGTCGCTGAAAGACTTCTTGCGCATCCCTCAAAGCCTCATCAGAGACATCTGGGTTTCCGGGGTCAATACCGGAGCCGTTTATATCATAAAACTCATCGTCTGTAAACCCTGCCAAGCGTCTTTTAAAGGCATCCCGGTACCGGTTGTATTGATTGGAGTTATCTACATAGAAGTAAACGCCTGTACCAATAGCGGCATAAACAATAGGTATTTTCCAATAGCTTTTATTATATGCTTGTCCAAGTCCCGGTAATACCGCGGAATAAAAAGCCGCTTTACTAGGGGATAAAGGGTTCATACTTTTTTTAATAAAATTATTATCAGTAATGATAATCGTATCCTTTTCTTTATTTTGAGCTACTATTGAAATTGAGAATAGGACAAGAAACAAAACTAAGCTTGAAATTTTTCTTGTCACTTTTTTAATAGTTTTTGGATCCGGATAAAATCTTCTTTTGATTGAAATGGGATGATAATCTTGCCTTTCCCATTTTTAGATGCTTTGGCAGTCACTTTAGCAGCCAAATATGCTCTTATTTGAGCTATTCCCTCTTCAATGTATGCAGAATGTTTATCAGAAGTTGAGTTCGTGGACTTTACGGAAAGAGAAGTATTGTTTTGAAGTGATCTGGCCAATTTTTCAGTTTCACGTACAGACAATTCTCCCGCAATCACTTTTTCGTAAGCTTCCAATTGTTTTTTAGTACTTTCGATATTGATGAGCGCCCTACCATGCCCCATACTAATAAACCCATCACGTATCCCTGTTTGAATAATAGGATCAAGCCTAAGCAAACGCAAATAATTAGTTATCGTTGACCGTTTTTTTCCAACCCGTTCGCTTAGTTGTTCTTGCGTAAGGTTTATTTCATCAATTAACCGTTGGTACGACAGGGCAATTTCTATAGGGTCTAAATCTTGTCGTTGGATATTTTCCACCAATGCCATTTCTAGCATTTCTTGGTCATTGGCAATGCGTATGTATGCAGGAACAGTTTCTAAACCAACTGATTTAGAGGCACGATAACGTCGTTCTCCTGAAACTAATTGGTATTTATTAAAACCTATTTTCCTGACAGTAATAGGCTGAATAACCCCTAGTTCTTTTATGGAAGTAGCAAGCTCGTTTAAGGCTTCTTCATTAAAATTGGATCTTGGCTGAAAAGGGTTTACTTCTATAGCATCAATTTCTAGTTCTATGATATTGCCAATAACTTTATCAGCGTTTTTGTCTTCTACTGATTCAATATCATTTTCAGGATTTTTCAGCAATGCTGATAATCCACGCCCCAATGCTTGTTTTTTAGTTGCCTTTGCCATTTATACTTCTTCCGTATTTTTTTCTTTGTTCTTTTTTATGAGCTCATTGGCTAGGTTTAGATAGTTAGAAGCTCCTTTACTGGTAGCATCATAATCAATGATGGTCTCTCCATAACTGGGGGCTTCACTAAGCCGTACGTTTCGTTGAATAATCGTGTCAAACACCATTTCATTAAAATGTTTCTTTACTTCTTCTACCACCTGGTTTGAAAGGCGTAAACGTGAGTCGTACATAGTAAGTAATAACCCTTCGATATCGAGATCGGGGTTATGTATTTTTTGTACACTTTTTATAGTATTCAAAAGTTTTCCAAGCCCTTCTAATGCAAAATATTCACATTGTATGGGAATAATTACAGAATCAGCTGCAGTAAGTGCATTAAGCGTCAACAATCCCAAAGAAGGTGCGCAATCTATCAGTATATAATCATATGCTTCTTTAATATCCTGAACGGCTTTTTTGAGCATGTACTCTCTATCATCTTTGTCAACCAGCTCAATTTCAATAGCGACAAGGTCAATATGAGCCGGAATAATATCAACATTTGGAGATACTGTTTTTACAATAGCATCTTCAACCGAAATGGTATGCTCCAATAATTGATAGCTGCCTTTTTCAACATTATCAACCTCGATACCCAACCCGGATGTGGCATTTGCCTGTGGATCAGCATCAATCAAAAGGACTTTTTTTTCTAATACCCCTAAAGAAGCTGCTAGGTTAACAGAGGTTGTTGTTTTTCCTACACCCCCCTTTTGGTTCGCTATAGCAATTATTTTGCCCATAAGTTGTTATAAGATTTAGAAAGGTAAAAATACGATTATTTACGGGTTTTGAAAATGTATTTTGTTAACACAAGGTTAATCAAAATATTGTGCACTCCTTACTTTTTTTTCGCTCGTATCATGGCCTCGAGCATATCCCACATTTCTTCAGGAATAGCCTCTAATATATTGAATTGCCCTGCACCCTTGAGCCATTCTCCACCATCTATAGTAATAACTTCTCCGTTCACGTATGCTGAGAAATCAGAAACAAGATATGCGGCAAGGTTTGCCAGTTCCTGATGATCACCAACTCTCTTGAGTGGAACTTTTTTGGCCAGGTCAAATTTTTCTTTTAAATCCCCAGGGAGTAAACGGTCCCATGCACCTTTGGTGGGAAAAGGGCCGGGGGCAATGGCATTGCTACGGATACCATATTTAGCCCATTCTACAGCCAAGCTCCTTGTCATTGCCAAGACACCTGCTTTAGCTGTTGCAGAAGGAACCACATATGCAGAACCTGTCCATGCATAGGTAGTTACAATATTAAGAATGGTTGCATTATTTTTCTTAGCAGCTATCCAGTGTTTCCCAAATGCCAATGTGCAATTTTTAGTCCCTTTTAATACAATATCAATAATGGTATCAAAAGCATTTGCTGATAAACGCTCCGTAGGTGAGATAAAATTTCCGGCAGCATTATTTAATAATACATCTACACTCCCAAAAGCATCTAAAGTGGCTTTTAACATACCTTCTACTTGATCATAATGGCGCACATCGCATTGTAATGGCAAGCACTTTCCTCCGGTTGCTGTTTCTAATTCCTGAGCCGTATTTTGTAGTTTTTCTATGTTTCGGGAAGTAATGGCTACTTGGGCACCTAGTTCTAAAAAATACTTGGTCATCGCTTTTCCTAAACCACTACCGCCTCCGGTAACTACAATAGTTTTATCCTTTAAAGCTCCTTCCTGGAGCATCTTTTTCGTATAATCCATAATATTTATATAATAAACGAATATAGGAATTATAAGGCAATGTATTATGGCTTCTTGTAAAATAAAAAAGACAGGATACTAATATGTGTTCCTGTCTTTTCATGCTAACCGGCATGTTTTAATTTCGGCTTCTGGTTCTTAAGCTTTTGCCAGTTCTTGAGGAAGTCGTGTTTGAAGTTTTGCGGGCTTTACTGTAGTTATTCCTCTTTGAACTTATAATATTGTTTTTTAAAGCAGATTTACTTGAATTCCGTTTTGTATAGGTATTGCTTTTTGTTTTAACGGCTTGCCTTTTTACACTGTTGTTACTACGTGTATATGAGGATGTTTTTTTAGCCGGGGTACTTGTAATACTACGAGTTCTCATATTTTTTGATTTATAGCTTGGAGTACTTTTTCGTGTTGCGCTTCTTTTATAAGTACTTGTCCTAGGCTCGCTATAACTTCTCTTAGCAGTAGTAGCACTATTTCTCCTTACGGCACCTGTTCTTTCATAGGTTCTCTTATTGCTTCTGCTTGCATTTCTGTTTATATTATTACTCGCTCTGTTTGAGTCTCTTTTATAACTTCTTTTATATGCCGTATTGTTATTTCGTTCTCTAACACGGTTATCATCTCTATAGACACTTCTTCTATTGTTACTATACCGGTATTTAGTACCTACATTAGCATACCGTACTCTATGATTATTGCTATAGGGTCTGTAATAAGTATATCTTACAGGATTGTAATACATTCTATATGGCCTATAGTTTACAATACAGTGCATTGCATAAGGTATTCTAAAATAGTTATGGTAATTATGATAGGTGTAATACCTGTTATATGTGTTTATAAACCCAGTATAGTGGCTGTAATATCCGTAGGGATTATAGTGAACATACATCCCTCCGATTTGAACAACTCTTCCTGAATTGTAATGAATATTTACAGAACCTATGCGTGATACTCTTCCATAATAATCATAATAAATGGGGACGTTCTCTATTTGTATGACAGCGCCATAGTCGTCATACTGTACATAGGCATCATAATTATAACCTGAATTGAAACTGATGTTTACATTGCCAAAACCTACATTTGCATTTACATAGGAACCATTGTTAATGTAAAAATCAAATTGCCCATCCGGATATACAGAAAATGTAATACCTCTTTCTGTAAAGATGAACGAGTTTCCATATCCATAATAATAAGTACTAAAAACTTCTTTTGTATTACCAAGTGCTATAGTTGTGTACAACCCGATGAATACTGCTGCTATGATGAGTATAATCTTTTTCATGACGTTATGGATTTAATGTTAAACAATGATTCTCGATCGATCTCATCATTATAATACCAAACAGCATGCCAAAAATTCGAAACTATACATATTGTACTGAAAATCAAACAATTAATTTTTTAAGCAGTCTAAAATATCAGAAGGCTCTGCTCTTTTTGTATAATCCTCGGAAATAAAACTGTATATAATTTCCCCTTTTTTGTTCACTATGTAAGTAGCCGGCATAGGTAACTCATATGTGTCATTCCCATTATAGTCTTTTAAATCTACCCCAAATTGGATATACAGTTCATAAAGCTCTTTAGGGAGTTTAAATACAAGTCCAAATTTTTTTGCTACATTATTATTTTCATCACTCAAAACCTCAAAAGAAAGTGCATTTTTTTCTTTCATGCTTAAGGAATTGTCAGGCGTCTGTGGTGAAATGGTAATAAGCTCAGCACCATATTCATGAATTTGTGGAAGTATTTCTTTTAGTGCGTTCACTTCAAGATTGCAATAAGGGCACCACGTCCCTCTATAAAAAGAAATAACCAACGCGTCATTATCTTTTAGTAATGAGGTAGAGCTTATTGTCTCTCCAGTAGCATTTGGTAATGAAAAATGTGGTGCAATATCTCCTTTTTTTAAGGCCTGGTTAGAAATGTGTTGTTTGGTCAAATTATTGGTAGTTTTATCAAAAATGTTCAAAATCTTTGCATCAGCACCTTTTCTAAAATTGGTTTGCTGTGCTTCTAATTTTTCTTTTAGACTCATAAAATAGTTTTTAATGTTATTTTCTATTATTAAGCTTAGCCGTAATAGCTTATTGATCATTACAGGGATGGAGGATATAAATTTTAAAAAATATAAAAGAATTGCTTATAGTAATTAGAATACTTATTTTTATTCCAATAACCAACCACCTTAAAAACCTTGAAAGAAAAACAGACTTTTTGCAGAAATTGTGAGGCTTCTTTTAATAGCACGTTCTCGTATTGCCCATATTGTGGGCAGAAATCAGATGACGAGCTTACCATAGGAGTATTGTTCAGTAATACCATTAGTAATTATTTTTCTGTAGACGCGCGTTTTTTTAGGAGTTTTTTTCCATTGTTGTTTCGTCCTGGATACTTGGCCAAAAAGTTTGTAGAAGGAAAACGGTTGCGTTACCTACATCCTGCACAATACTATTTATTTGTTTCAGTAGTATTCTTTTTTCTGTTTTCCATTGTAATATCCAGACAGCAACAAGAATTTGACAAGGTTATAGAAAAGGCCTTTGTGCCAAAACAAACAATAGATTCTATATCTAAAAAGGATTCTGTTAATCTTTTAAGGGCTCAAGAGATTGTTAAAAATCAAAAAGAGAAATTAAAAGAATTGGATGTAAACATCAAAGAAGATGATTTAAAAAAGCTGGATTCTATATTAGAAAGCCCTAACCAAGGAATAAAGACGAGCTTTAATATGGCAAAGTTAGATTCATTAATTGCTGCCGGGGCTTCTAAGGAAGAAAAACTGGCAGCTCTTGGCTTGCCTAAAGAGAGTAAGGGAATAGGGAAGTTTTTGGCCGGTCAGGGGTTAAAACTATATGAACAAAAAGGAGGAGGTATTTTAAAAACATTTTATGATACTATTCCAATCTCCATGTTTTTTTTGCTGCCTATTTTTGCGCTGTTACTCAAGATTTTTTATTTACGTAGAGGTCATTTCGCTCATCATATTGTATTCAGCTTTTACTTTTTTACGTTTTTATTTATAGTGTTCAGCATCATTTTACTGGCCAATTTTATAGTAAATATTCCTGATTGGGTAGATTATCTGATAGTTTTTTCTACAGTGTTCTATCTGTTTTTAGCAATGAAACATTTTTATGAACAGGGATATTTTATTACGTTCATTAAGTTAGGTTTGTTATCATTCACCTACTTTAT
Source organism: Leptobacterium meishanense (assembly GCF_037645805.1). Lineage (NCBI taxonomy): Bacteria > Pseudomonadati > Bacteroidota > Flavobacteriia > Flavobacteriales > Flavobacteriaceae > Leptobacterium > Leptobacterium meishanense. The sequence continues at coordinate 223,869 of NZ_JBBEXE010000001.1, read as the reverse complement.
GTTCATACTGCCCTTTTCTTTTATAATTATGCTGCTGATTGCCTTTTCTTTATATTAAGAAAGCTTTTTGGAAAGGTATTTCCCAGTATAGGACTCTTTATTATTAACAATCTCTTCAGGAGTTCCTTGGGCAACTATATTTCCACCTCGATCACCTCCTTCAGGGCCTAAATCTATAATATAGTCTGCACATTTTATGAGATCTATGTTGTGCTCAACGACAATAATTGAATGTCCTTTGTCGATTAAAGCATCAAATGATTTTAATAGTTTTTGTATATCGTGAAAGTGTAACCCTGTGGTAGGCTCATCAAAAATAAATAATGCTTTTTCTTTTGTACTTCCTTTAATAAGAAAAGAGGCTAATTTTATGCGTTGGGCTTCCCCTCCTGAAAGGGTAGAAGAAGACTGTCCCAAGGTCACATATCCAAGTCCTACATCTTGTAAAGGTTTAATTTTATTTACAATTTTATCTTGTTTATGCAGTGAGAAGAACTCAATAGCTTCATCAACAGTCATATTGAGGATTTCATCAATATTTTTTTCATAAAAAACAACCTCGAGCACTTCTTTTTTAAAACGTTTCCCTTTACAGGTTTCACACTCTAGGTGTACATCAGCCATAAATTGCATTTCGATAGTTACTTCGCCCTCTCCTTTGCATGATTCACAACGCCCGCCATCTACATTAAAAGAAAAATGTTTGGCTTTATAATTTCGGAGGTTCGATAATTTTTGGTTAGCAAATAAACTACGAATATCATCATATGCCTTTATATAGGTGACAGGATTAGATCTGGACGAGCGCCCTATTGGGTTTTGATCTACAAACTCTATTGATGTAATAGCATTGAATGCCCCCTCAATTGTTGAAAATTGTCCTGGTTTTTCTCCGTATTCCCCAATTTCTTTCAGAATTGCAGGATAAAGAACTTGCTTAACCAATGTACTCTTTCCGCTACCGGACACTCCGGTAACCACTGTTAAGGAATTTAGAGGAAAGCTAGCATTAATATTTTTTAAATTATGTTCCCGAACACCTTTAAGCATTATAACACTTTTGGAAACCCTTCTTTTTTCGGGAACTTTGATTTCCATGCGCTTATTCAGGTAGTTAGAAGTCAGTGTATCCTTTTCAAGAATATCATCATAAGTGCCTGTTGCTACAATTTCTCCTCCATGTGAACCTGCTTCGGGACCAATATCAATAATGGTATCTGCAGCTTTCATGATATCTTCATCATGTTCTACAACAATAACAGTGTTTCCTAGATCTCGAAGCGATTTCAAGACGCTTATTAACCTTTCCGTATCTTTGGGATGCAGCCCTATACTTGGTTCATCAAGAATATACATAGACCCTACCAAGCTGCTCCCTAATGAGGTTGCCAAATTGATACGCTGTGATTCGCCACCGGATAATGTATTGGATTTTCTGTTCAACGTTAAGTATTCAAGTCCTACATTTGCTAAAAAGGAGAGCCTGCTTTTAATTTCTTTGAGAAGCCGTGAAGCAATTTTCTCCTCATGAGGGGATACCTTAAGTTCTTCAAAGAAAGGCATCAGCTTATCAATAGGTACTTCAACTAGGTCTGAAATAGTTTTGCCACCAACTGTTACATAATTTGCTTCCGGACGTAATCTTTTTCCTTTGCAAACGGCACATTTTGTTTTTCCACGATAGCGGGATAGCATTACCCGATTTTGAATTTTATAGCTTTTATCTTCCAGTTGCGAAAAAAAATCATCTAAACCTTCAAAATATGTATTCCCGTTCCACACCAATTGTTTTTGCTCATCGGTAAGCTCAAACCAAGGCTTATGTATGGGGAAATCAAATTTATAGGCATTGTTTACCAGTTGGTCCCGATACCAGCTCATACTTTCACCTCGCCATGGAAAAATAGCATTTTCATATACAGATAATCCGGTATTTGGAATTACAAGGCTTTCATCAATTCCAATAACATCTCCATAGCCTTCACATTTAGGGCATGCACCATAAGGATTATTAAAACTGAACAAATGAGCATTGGGCTCCGGAAATTGCATACCGTCTAATTCAAATAGATTACTAAATACCATCCTTTTACCTGAAACTACTTCTTCAATAATACAACCTCCTTTTCCCTCAAAAAAAGCAGTGTTTACAGCATCTGCAAGACGATTAAAAAAATCCTCGTCTTTTCTAACAACGATACGATCAACAACCAATTCAAAGTCCCGAGTTATTTCTTTATTAATTTCATCGATCCTTACTATCTGGCCTTGATATTTTATACGTGCAAAACCTTGTTGAGTGAGTATTTTTAAAAATTTTAAAACTTCTCTGCCCTCAGGGATGTGAACAGCGGAAAGTAGTAACAGTTTAGTGTTTTCCGGAAATGATTTTACATGGTCAATAACATCAGAAACTGTATGTTTTTTGACTTCTTGGCCGGAAACAGGTGAAAAAGTTTTCCCAATCCTTGCATAAAGGAGTTTGATATAGTCATAGATTTCAGTGCTTGTACCAACTGTAGAGCGAGGGTTGGTCGAAATCACCTTTTGTTCAATGGCAATAGCCGGGGAAATGCCCTTTATGTAATCAACCTTAGGTTTATCAAGCCTGCCGAGAAATTGCCGGGCGTAAGATGATAAACTTTCTACATACCTTCTTTGTCCTTCTGCATAGAGTGTGTCAAATGCTAAACTGGACTTCCCGGAGCCTGAAAGCCCTGTTATTACAATCAATTTGTTACGAGGTATAGCTACATCAACGTTTTTGAGATTATGCAATTTAGCACCCTTAATAAGGATAAAATCTTTTGAGTCTAACGTTGAAACATCTATCATTTGCTATAAAATAACCGCAAAGATACTAATCTTGCAGCGCCTTTAAAAAGAAGGATAAAAAGAATTTTAATAAAAAAAGAAACAGAAAATTTGTTTTTTATTAGTGAATAATAGTATATTTGATTCAAATAACAACCTAAAAAAACACTTGCTTATATATAAAATTACTTTTTAGTCAACCAAATCGATAGTAGCTCACATCATCTATGTGACTATGTGAATTAACCTAAAAAGTAATTTTATGGAGCAATTACCCAAAGATTCTACTTTAATAGAAAAGTACTTAAAGGGCGACGAAACTGCATTAGAAATACTTATCAATCGCCATTCTCAAAAGATATATAGTTTTGTATTCTCGAAAGTTTTTGATAGGGACGTTACTGAAGACATCTTTCAAGACACATTTATAAAGGTTATCAAAACCCTAAAACGCGGAGCCTATAATGAAGAAGGTAAGTTTTTACCTTGGGTGATGCGGATAGCACATAATTTGACAATTGATTATTTCAGGAAAAATAACCGGATGCCAAAGTTTGAGGGGAATGATGATTTTAATATTTTTTCTTTTATTAGTGACTCTTCTTTGAATGCAGAAAAACAAATTATTAAAGACCAAGTTGAAAGTGACCTTCGCCGATTAATCGAAGAGCTTCCAGAAGATCAAAAAGAAGTACTGGTTATGCGTATGTATAAAGACATGAGCTTCAAGGAAATAGCAGAGACTACAGGTGTAAGCATTAATACTGCATTGGGTAGGATGCGTTATGCTATCATCAATTTACGGAAGATTATAAATAAGAAAAATATAGTTTTAACGAACTAGAAACAATAAACATCTTTTTGCTGCGTTATGAATTTAATATTATCATACAAAATTTATAATATGGCAAAACTTTACACCGAAAAATGTTCATTAGAACTAAAAAAATTGAAACCCAGAAAAGAAACCATTGAATATTTGCTAAGTTATTCAAAGGCTTTAAGTGTTATTAAGTACAAGAGAATGAAGTTTGAAACGCTTCTCAACTAAACTTTGTGAAAAAGTCCGTTCAGCTAACGGGCTTTTTTATTTTTTAAGTAAATGTCAATAACCGTTTTCCTTCCTATTTTTTTGGTGATGATATCTTGATCTAAATCCCAACCTCTTGCAGGGGAATATTCTCTACCATACCAGATTATTTGAAGATGCAGTTTATTCCATTTTTCTTTTGGGAATAACCGTTTTGCATCTTTTTCTGTTTGGACAACATTTTTCCCATTAGAAAGCCCCCATCGGTACATTAACCGGTGGATATGTGTATCGACCGGAAAGGCTGGAATTCCAAAAGCTTGTGACATTACCACACTGGCTGTTTTATGCCCAACAGCAGGTAAAGATTCTAGTGCTTCCATATCGGCAGGTACTTTCCCATTGTATTTATCGATAAGAATATGAGAGAGTTCATAGATGCCTTTAGATTTCATAGGGGATAACCCAACAGGCTTGATAATATCCCTGATCTCCTCTTTTGACAATTGAATCATTTTTTGAGGGGTATCTGCTTTTGAAAATAGTATAGGGGTTATTTGATTAACCCTTACATCGGTACTCTGGGCTGATAACAATACGGCTATTAGTAGAGTATAAGGATCTTTATGGTTTAATGGAATTGGAACCTTGGGATAAAGTTGCTCCAATGTGTCAATTACAAAATAAACTTTTTCCGTTTTGGTCATTTTTGATTATTTTAGATGCAAAAGTAATTAAATTAAAAATTGACTATGAAGACATTAAAAGTAGGAGATCAGGTATCTCCATTCACTTCAAAAGACCAAGAAGGAAATACTGTATCATTGTCAGATTACAAAGGAAAAAAGTTAATAGTTTTCTTTTACCCAAAAGCAAATACACCAGGCTGTACAGCAGAGGCATGTAATCTTCGTGATAATTATAAAGTACTTCAAGATGAAGGATATTACCTTCTGGGAGTGAGTGCTGATTCTGAAAAACAACAATTAAATTTCAAAAATAAGTATGATTTTCCATTTCCCCTATTAGCTGATGAGGACAAAACAGTTATTAATACATTTGGTGTATGGGGACGCAAGAAGTTTATGGGCAAGGAATATGATGGTATTCACCGAATGACTTTTTTAATAAATGAGAAAGGGGCAGTGGAACGGGTTATTGATAAGGTTAAAACCAAAGATCATGCTGCCCAAATATTAGATAAATAGTTTACCCTTGTATTTTTTCAATTTTTTGTTTGGGGGCATAGCCGAATAAACCTTTCTTCTTGATAAGTTCAGCAATACCTTCTGGAAGCATTTCTTCCCAACCGTCTTTGCCTTCGGCCAGCAAGGCTAAAACTTCTCGTGAGAAAATATGGAGAATATTTGGGTCATAATCAAAGATATCAATTAATTTCCCATTGTACTTGAAGAACTTATAAAGCTCTTTCATTCTTGGGTGTACTTTTAGATTATTGCTGGTAATGAGTGCACCTGTTTCAGGATCTACCATTGGGTATAGGTAGACCTTTAAATCTTTGTAGAACAATTTACCAAATGCTTCAAGAATCCCACCACTTAGATGACGATAATACTTTTCATCAAAAATTTCTATCAAATTATTTATCCCCATCGTCAATGCCATTCGCTCTTTTGTATAATTAGAGAAGTAGTCTACTACTCGGTAGTATTCCTTAAAATTTGAGATCATTACCTTTTGACCTAAAGAACATAACAGTTCAGCTCTATCCATGAAGTCTTGTTCGTCTATTTCTCCTTCTGCTTTTAAATTGGATAATGTAATCTCAAAAATGACTATTGTTTTGTCTTCTTCAACTTTGTTTTCACGTATGAATATGTCATAGGACTTTTTATACATATCCATATTAACTTTTGTTACCGGTCTGAAACTTCCCCGAAGCGCTAAGATATTTTTTTTGTAGAGTACTCTTGCCGGAAGGATATTATTTCCATCAGAACCAAACATAACTGCTTCGGTCATGCCATTTTTAACAAGCTGCAAGCTCATCAATCTATTGTCTATTTCAGCAAATCTAGGACCTGAAAAATTTATAGTATCAATCTCTACAATGTCTTTATCTATATGATCATAGAGATAACGGAGCAATTTTTTGGGACTATTATATTTATAAAAGGCACCATAGATAAGGTTTACTCCCATAATACCTACAGTTTCTTGTTGCAACCGTGCTTCATTTTGATGAAACCTCATATGAAGGATAATATCATTATATGCTTCACCAGGAGCTACCTGAAAACGAATGCCCATCCAACCATGGCCTTTATATTTTTTTGCGAAATCGATGGTTGCTACTGTATTAGCATATGTAAAGAATAATTTTTCAGGATGTTTTTTTCTGGAAATACGCTGTTCAATCAATTCCATTTCATGGGAGAGCATACGTTTCAGACGGTTTTCCGTTACATATCGTTTATCATTCTCAATACCATAAATAGCGTCACTAAAATCCTTATCGTAAGCACTCATTGTTTTTGCCACTGTTCCAGAAGCTCCACCTGCACGAAAAAAATGGCGCGCTACTTCTTGTCCGGCCCCTATTTCAGAAAAAGTACCATAAATGTGTTCATTTAGATTTATACGTAAAGCTTTTGATAGGGTAGAGGGGACATTTTCAAACTCTTTATCTCCTGATAAAACGGTGGCCATTGAGAAAGGATTTATTTACTGCAAAGTTAATAAGAAACGTGGTTGAAATCCATAAATTAGTCATAAATTTGAATTAAAACCACCAGATTTGGAAGTTACTTTCTTAGGTACGGGAACATCACAAGGAATCCCTGTTATTGGCAGTACACATCCAGTATGTTTAAGTAATGATCCCAGGGATAGACGTTTAAGGGTTTCTGTATTGATAACATGGGATTGTTATACATATGTTATAGATTGTGGCCCCGACTTCAGGCAACAGATGCTTATATCAAATGTTTCTAAAATTGACGGAATTGTTTTTACGCATGAACACGCTGACCACACTGCAGGACTGGATGATATCCGGCCTTTTTTCTTTCGGCAAGGTGATATCCCCATTTATGCCCATAAACGTGTTCTCAAAGAACTAAAAAGACGTTTTGATTATATATTCCTTAGTGAGCACAGATATCCCGGAGCTCCGGCCGTGCAAGAACATGAAGTACGAAATAATGAACCGTTTAGGTTAGGAAATTTAAATGTAATCCCCATCAATGCCATGCATAACCGGTTACAGGTTTTTGGTTACCGATTTGATAATTTTGCCTATTTAACGGATGTGAAAACAATTAGAGAAGAAGAAATAGATAAGCTTATTGGAGTAGAGGTGTTAGTGGTAAATGCGCTCCGTGAAGAAGCACACCATTCGCATTTTAATTTAAAGGAAGCATTGAAATTTGTAGAAATAATACAACCTAAGAAGGCTTATTTTACACATATCAGCCATTTGATGGGTTTTCATTCCGAAGTAGAAGAAATGCTTCCTGAGAACGTTTATCTGGCATATGATAACTTAACTGTTCATATTTAAAAAAATAGAAACATGCGTAGTAGAATATTTATGTATTTGTTCTTTTTCTCAGTACTCTTTATTTTATTTCAGTACACGAATTCTAGAAATTATTTTAAATCCAAAGAAAAGAAGATTAAAGCCTTAGAAGATAAAGTTTTAAAACTAAAAGACTCCGCACAAGGATTATTATTAGAAAAACTTGATTTACAGTATTTTGACCTTCAAAATAATGATGATGCACTTTCTTATTATGATGATATGCAAATTCCTGATTTATCCAACTATATCCGTGATCGTTTGCTAGAAACAAATGAACGTAGTGGAAATAATCCTTTGATCCCTTATGAAGGAATGACAGGGCAGCCCATGAAAATAAATAAAATAAAAGTGCTTAACCACAAATGGATTATTGCTGATTTTAGTGATGGAAAACACTGGGGGGAGCTATTTATAAAATATGAAATAAAAGAAAGTAAAGACATCAAATTTATATTATTGGACCACCTTCTATACCCAATGTATTATTGACAGATTAAAACATAAGCTGTTTGTTCAACCATTTTTGTAGCGCATAAAAGTTTTGAGGGGATACCCCATGGCCTACAGGGAACTCTTCATATATAGTATTGATAGACAGTGTTTTCAATAATTCAGGAGCTTTTTGGGCCCATGCTACTGGAATTACTTGATCAACACTCCCATGAGAGCTATATACATTTATATGAGTATGATTTTTGGATTTATAATTAGCTACTAAAATAGCTTCATTTATATAGCCGCTCAAGGCAATTATATTGTTTACCTTTTCCGGGTATGACAATGCCACTGCATAACTTAATATGGTTCCTTGACTAAAACCCAATAATGTCACATTTTTTTTATCGAGTGAATAAGCCTCAATAGCTTCATCAATAAAAGAAACAATTAAATCTCTTGATTTTATTGCCTGCGCATGATCGCTCCATTTTCCTTCTGTAGCATCAAAATGAATAGCATACCATGCATAACCATAAGGCATTAAACGATATGGAGCCCGAACCGAGATAATGAAAAGCTCTTCAGGTAACTCTCCCGCAAAAGAAAACAGGTCATCTTCATTGCTTCCATAACCATGGAGCATAAACAATACAGGAGGCTTTCTGTCAGTAACACTTGACTTTCTAATAATATGTTCTAATGAGAGTGCGTGTTTTTGCATTATTGAATAAAGCTAAACCATTTTTGAAATGAATTTCCCAATAAGGGAATCAATGTTTTTCTTTCTTGAACTGCTCCGGAGAACCCATATATCCATAGAGTTATAATGATAATATAAAAAGCTGACGAAATAAACCAGCTATTAAACATACTTATCATAAATCCAATAGCATAAAAAGAAATATGGACACCAAATGCTTGCCGGATATGGAATCGGGCAAAATCATTTTTTGGCTCTAAGTTCATGAATATGGCAATGAGCGTTCCTATAATGGTAATGTAACTTACAATTGCAGTAGTTTTCCCTTTTTTATACGTTAGGTTTTGCATAGGATTATTGATTGAGTAGCAACTGATTATTTGAAAATATGCCATACACTATTCCCTTCAAAGAAGCCGTTAAAAAAACACTATTGGCAGAAGAAGAGTAAATATGCTCTTTGTTGAAGATATATGACATTTCAGGGTTAAATAGCGTTAAAGAAGCAGTGCTCCCTTCTTTTAACTCTGGTTCTTGGATTCCAAACCTTTTTCTTCCTTTTGTTAACAAGTAAATAGCTTTCTCTGTTCCCACAAGCCTGTTAAGCGCCCCAAAAAAACTTTCGAGGCCTATAGATCCGTATAAAGCATATTCAAACTCTACTTTTTTGTGTTCAATATCAATTGGGTTATGATCACTTGTCACAAAATCAATAGTTTCATCATCCAGCCCTTTAATTAGTGCTTTAACATCTATTTTTGTGCGTAGTGGAGGTAAAACTTTGTAACTAGTATCAAATTCCTTCAATTTCTCATCTGTAAAAAACAGGTTATGAACAGCTACGCTACAGGAAACATCTAATCCTTTTTTCTTAGCCTCTTTAATAAGTTTTACAGCTCCTGCTGTTGATATAGTAGGAATATGAAGTTTTCCCCCGGTGTACTCAAGAATGGACAAATCACGAACTACTTGTAATTCTTCTGCCATAGCAGGAATGCCTTTTAAACCTATTTGTGCTGCAATGTCTCCTTCATTCATCACACCATTTGTAGCAATACTGTTATCTTGTGGGAAGGAATATACCAAGCCATCAAAACTCTGAGTATACAACAAGGCTATTTTCAGGAGATTGGCATTTTTAATAGGTTTTTGATAATCATTAAATGCCACAGCCCCGGCATTTTTCATATCAAATAGCTCTGCGAGGTCAATTCCTTCGCTTTTCATAGTCAATGCACCTGAAGGATGTAATCTAGTCTTATTCCCATTTGCAGCAGATTTCAAAAACGAGATATCTGCATTAGAGTCTATAACAGGAGTCGTATTTGGGTTTACAATTACATCTGTAAAACCACTTTTAGCAGCTGTCTGGAGTCCATTTTTAATTGTTTCTCTATCCTCATGTCCGGGTTCACCGAAAGACACACTACTATCAAACCAACCGGCAGAAACATGTAGATTATCGAGTTGAATAGTTTTAACATTGGGTTTTTCTATACGGTCTGCAATCTGGGCAATAATGCCATTTTCAATAAGAATATCTTTTGTTTTATTATGAAATGCAGTATTATTTGGACAAATAATTTTAGCAGATTTTAATAGCACTGTCATTTAAAATATTTTAAGATAAGCATTTCGATAATCAAAAAAACTAAGGCAAAAATAACAAACCATTTCCAAAGCGCATTTATATCACGCTTTGTTTTTATAGCATTAAATACATCTTGAATAGTATCTGTATTGTTTTTATCATTCAAAAAAAGGGTATAATAAGTTAAATTGCTTTCTGTCCTGGGATAATTAAAAGCAAGGTTCTGAATAACTTTAGTACTATTTTTTGCCGTATAGATTCCTGATATAGAAGGATATTCATCCATAATAACTTCCACTTTGTTTGGATAAGTTTGTTGTAAAGGGATAAACGCACCGTTTTCATTTTCTATAGTGACTATTTCATCATCTAAGAGGACCGTTTTTATATCAATCCGGTTTTGTCTCCCTATTTCATAATATAATTCAGGCAAATTATAACTTTTCTTAGCAATGCTATAAAATGTAGGAACAATTAAAGGTGCATTCTTGAAGTTAGAATTTTCATCGCTGAGTGAAGCAGTAAATACATATATCCCATTTTTTTCAAGAAGAAAAGGCATATCATTTTCATAACCCAATAAAAAAGCATAGGTACCTAACATTGAATAATAGGTATTGACTTTAGGGTATTGAAAATTTTGGATTTCTTTATCAAACACATCTTCGTATACAGGGTGCGAAAATTGAATTTGAGAAATACGCCTCTCATTCATGATTAGACTATCAAAGCCATTTAATGCAAATGAACGGAAAAACTGGTTATAATTGTTCAGTTCAATGTTGCTTGAGGGGATTACAATAATATTCCCTCCATCATTATTTACAAATTGATTAAGCGCTATGCTAAGTGGGTTAGGAATGTTGTTCAGTTCGTTTAGAACAATAAGGTTTTGATTTTGAAATAAACTATAATTTACATCATTAGGAGAAAAGGAAGTATATACAAACTCATCCGGAGTGAATATGCGTTTTAAAAAATTATCCGTTACTTCGTTTATTGACAGAACATTTATTTTTTCAGGAGCGTTTATAACAAAAAAGAGACTGTTGTCGTACTGTAAACCAGTATCTTCGATTCGGACTTCTCCATTAAAAACCTGATTTGAAGGGATATTGAAAATGACACTATTTTCATTGCTTTCACCAAAATCAACGGCTGTCTTTGCTGTTAAATTCTGATTATTATACAATGATACTGATGTCACTGCTGATTCTTTTCCTGTCTTTTTCAAACGTACTGTCATATCTATAGTAGTGGAAGTTGCTTTTGAAATATAGACACTGTCAATATAACTGTTTTGAGTACTTACAGGATTTAAGCGGATAAAGATATTATTTAGTAATGTATCGCTAATTGTAGGGGTACTGTCTCGTTCTTGAAAATCAGAGATAATAATAAGGTTTTTTCGTGAATTCGGATCACCGGAAAAAATACCTTTGGCCCTCAAGTAGATTTCGTTGAGGTCTAGTTGAATTGAAGAATAATCAGGTTGTAACAGTTCATTTTGAATAGCTTTTATGGTTACTTTGTCATATTTATCCGTATTTGTAAACAAGCTTATTTCTTCACTCTCCGGAACATTATTGATTAATTCTTGCACCGCTCTATTATATAATTCACCCTTAGAGCCTTTTAATTGCATGCTAAAAGAATTATCAAGATATATAACAATCTCGTCTGTATTAAATGCTGATCTGTTTGCGATAAAGGGCTGAGAAAATGCAAAAATAATGGCAGTAAGTATCAGAAGACGGGTAACCAACACTAGCCATTTTTTAAGTTGGGCACTTTTTCTGGTTTGTAAAACAATCTCTTTTAACAACTTTACATTTGTAAAAGGTGTTTTTTTAAATTTTCTAAGCTGAAAAAGATGGATAAGAATAGGAATAATAAGTAATAAAAGTAACCATAGAATTTCCGGATATTTGAATTGCATTCCTAATCTAAAATTTATCAAAGATAAAAGATTCAGAAACTAACCAATGATGAATTAAGAAAATTTTGAGAACTTACCTTGTTTGAGATTATTAGAATTTTTCAAAAGCTCCCAATCCAAAAAGTGCAAAGTCATATTTAACAGGGTCTAAGGGATCTAACTCTCTTAAACTATTATCTAACTCGGCAACTGCCTTGGCATCATTTTGTACCCGTGTTAACAATCCTAATTTTCGCGCAATGTTTCCGGAGTGAACATCCAAAGGACAAGAAAGTTGAGCAGGGGAGAGTGTTTTCCATATACCAAAATCGACACCGCTATTATCGTTGCGTACCATCCACCGCAAAAACATGTTAATCCGTTTTGCTGCAGACCCCTTAAGTGGGTCTGAGATATGTTTTGTGTTTCTTTTTAGATATGGGATTTCAAAAAAGTGTGCCTTAAACTTAGAAATAGCAACTTGCAATGAATTCTTTTTAGCATATGTATTGAATACTCTTTCCAGACCACCATGGTTCATGTAGATATGGCGAAGCCCTTTAATAAAACATATGAGGTCAATTCCGTTAAACGTTCTATGCACAAAATGCTCAACACTTTCAAGTTGTACTTGATTATGGCTCATAACAAAATCGTATGGAGCATTTCCCATGAGTTGCATCATTTTTTGTGCATTGGCTATAATGCTTTTTCGGTTTCCCCATGCGATAGTAGCCGTTAGAAAACCGGAAATCTCAATCGCTTCTTTTGTGGTGAATTGATGTGGAATTTGGATAGGATCAGATGCTATGAATTTAGGGCGGTTGTATTCGTCAACTTTGACATTTAAAAACTCTTTAAGTTGATCGACATTCATAGATCAAATGATTTTGCCATCCTTTATGGTTAATTTTCTGTCAGCCATATTGGCAAGCTCTTGGTTGTGGGTAACAATAACAAATGTTTGTTGGTATTTGTCCCGTAACTCAAAAAAGAGTTTATGCAGATTGTTAGCAGCTTCTGAATCCAAGTTTCCACTGGGTTCATCAGCAAGAATGACCGTGGGGTTATTTATTAAAGCGCGTGCGACAGCAACCCGTTGTTGTTCACCCCCCGATAACTCAGAAGGTTTGTGATGATAACGACCGGAGAGCCCTAAAAAATTAAGCAGTTCTTTTGCTTTTTGTTCAGCATCTTGCTTGGGGATTTTGTTAATATAAGCAGGAATGCATACATTTTCAACTGCAGTAAACTCGGGTAAAAGCTGATGAAATTGAAAGATAAAACCAATATGTTTATTTCTGAACTTAGCCAACTCTTTATCAGAAAGTTTAGAGAGTTCTCTTTCGTCAATTTTCAGATAACTATCTACTTTAGGCGTCATTTTATCCAGAGTACCTAAGATCTGCAATAAAGTTGTTTTCCCTGCTCCCGAAGCTCCCACAATAGCAATAATCTCCCCTTTTTGTATTTGAAGGTCAACACCTTTGAGAACCTCTAGTGAACCATAATATTTATGAATATTTTTTGCAATAATCATACAGAATGCTTAGAGACTGTGAAGGTAAACATAAGAAATTGATGTGACAAACATTATCCCTTGAAAGCATTTTTGACATTGTTCACATCTAAGAAATACACAATTCGCAATGATAATGTATGACGAATAGGCTGTTCAAAGAGATTCTTTAGGCTATCGGAATAATTTAATGTGGAGAAGTCGTCATTATTGAAAATAGCATTTCGATACAATAAAATTGCTTCACTTCCGGGCGCAAACCGCCAGTTAAAGCTCAGATCGAGGTTCCAGATATTAAAATTGGTATTTGGGTTATTTTCAGAAGTATCATAATTAATTTGTGAGCGAGAGCCATCATTATTTAAAATAAAAAACACATCATCACTATAATCAGCAGTACTCCAGAAGTTTCTAAATCGTAAGTTAAGAGCTTTGTATGAATCAAAATTGTAGCTTGCTTGCAATGTATTTTCAATACTTGTAATATCGCGTTGACCTAAAAACACATCGTCATCAATATTTTCGATAAAACCAAAATTCTTATTACTTTTCGTATAACGCGTGCCCCATACTAGCAAAAAGCTATCTGAGAAACGGTAACGTGGTGACACAAATACTGAAAACCGTGTTTGAGGATCTTTGGACCAGTTCCAATATTGAAAATTAGTATCGAATGCAAATTTTTTCCGGTAATCAGTAGAAACAAACCCTCCGAAAGTCACATTAGAACTAAAGGTAACAAAACGACCATCTACTCTGGGTTCAAAATAATCATCTTCTTCTGTGTTATACCGGATGTTAGCGCCAAAACTGAATCGTTTTGGTGTAGCGAAAAAGGCCTCGGCATCCAAAAAATTTTGGGTAACTACACTAGGTTTAAATAGCCTTCGGTGACTGGCTCTTAAAGCTATACGGTATTCATTAAATGTTTTTGTTGGCTTAAATATTTGGTATGAGATACGGCCAAATATATTGTTAAAATTATTTCTAAAAAGTACACCCAAATCATTACTATCATAGTTGTCATCTGCCATGAAATGCCCTAAAAACCATCTGAAATTTCCTTTTGTTTTCTGAAATTCAAGATTGGTGCGTAATCCTGTAGTTACCGTTCCATTCTCTTTGATGCGACTAAGCCTAGCACCTCCTTCAAAACGGTATGAGTTCGACTTGTTATAAATGTCATATAATAATCCTGTTACATTGGCATCCCTGAAACTTCCAGAACGGGTTACGTTGGTGTTGATGAGTGTTATGGATGAATTTTGATTGAATTGCTGATCTAGCACAAAAATGTTATAGTTGCTTATAGGTTCTATGACAACAGAGCGCGTATCTCCAGTAATTGTATTACGGATTTTTGCTTCTGTTTCTGCAGTAATTCCATTAAAAAACCCAATGCCTAAATTGTTTTTGGTTCTACCGGATATTTTCAGAGCGTTTAAAAGGTCAATTTTACTTGGGTTGTCAATTACTTCTTCATTTTCCTCAAGCAGATCGTCAGCATTACCGGTAGGGGCACCTCCTACACGTCTGCTAAAAAATAATCCACCTTTATTAAACAATTCTATACCTTCTGTGAAAAACTGCCTGTTTTCAGAAAATACTTGTTCAAAAGGCCCCAAATTTAATGCCACATTATCAAAAGCAGCCTGTCCAAAATCAGGTATCAATGTAGCATCTAAAGTAAAACTATCACTAAGTCCATATTTAATATCCATACCGGCACTGAAATCCGTTTCTGTGTCGCCATCAAAGTTACTTACGGTACCTTGAGTAAAAGGGAATAAAATAAGGCGAAAAGGAGGGTCAATATCCTTTAGGTTTTCTACAAGACCATTGTATTGTGTCCACAGTCCGACAGATCGATTTATATAATTCCACGTATAGGATTCATTACGATGAATAATTTTTCTAAAAAAATTAACTCCCCAGTTTTGAACAGCAACTTCCGGAAAACGTAACGCATTGTAAGGGATTTTAAATTCAGCATACCAGCCTTTATTGTCAAATGATATATTGGCTTGAAACACTACATTGTAATTGTAATCTTCATTGCCATTCTGTACCCGGGAATCTGCTATGGTTCCGGCGCTTGTGACATAAAAAACCGTTTGATTGATACCATCATTTAACGTGTTTATATTGATAGCAATTAAGTCTGCTTGGGCAGAAGTGTCATCTCTTTGGCTAAATTGCCTTAAGATATTATTCGGATTGTCATCATACATGTAGGCCGCAAAATAAACAGCTTTATCGTCATAAGCCATTTTTATTTCTGTGCGATGCGTTTCAGGTTCATTTTTACCATTATCAGGTGCAAACATTGAGAAATCACCATGAGCAGGTAGTACTTGCCAGATTGAGTCATTCAGAATCCCATCTATTTTGGGAGGCGTATTTATGCGAGTTGCCTGAATTGTTTTTTTCTCATTTTGAGCGTGTATAAAACAGGTCACTATTAATAAAAGGAAAGTAAATAATTTGTTGGGCATCAATTAAAGTTATTTATAGGGCTCAAAAAGAATTATTGACAAATCTAAAAGACTTATATTTTTCAATGTCTTAAGTAAAAGTTAAAAAAAAATAGATTTCCATAACTTTGACATATTATTATGATATGAAAAAAAAAGAACATAATAATATAGCTGTTTTTGCTGGAGGCTGTTTTTGGTGTACAGAAGCGGTCTTTAAAAGATTGAAAGGGGTGACTAACGTAACTTCAGGTTATACAGGAGGTGATGTTAAAAACCCAGCCTATAGAGAAATATGTACCGGTAAAACCGGACATGCTGAAGCTGTCAAACTTACATATAGTTCTGATGATATTGCCTATGAAGAACTTTTAGAGGTATTTTTTGCTACACATAACCCCACTACATTAAATAGGCAAGGAAATGATATAGGTACGCAATACCGCTCTGCTATTTTTTATACAGATGAATCACAAAGAAGAAGTGCGTTAGGGTTTATTGATAAACTGAAAAAGGAAAAGATATTTCAGAGACATATAGTTACAGAAGTAATGCCATTGACTGTTTTTTATGAGGCAGAAGACGTTCATCAAGATTATTATGATGAACATATTAATCAACCATATTGCCAATTAGTAATTCAACCCAAACTGAAAAAATTGAATGAAAAATATACCCACAAATTAAAAAATAAAATTTGATAATGATCACTTCAAGATATTGGTGCCTTGATAATTTTAATCACTCAAACGCTATAAAGATTATGCAATGACTTCTATAACAAAAAATAAATATTTAAAGCTCATATTAAGCCTTATTTTTGATGCTATAGGGTATGTTTCTTTTTTGATTCCCGGTATCGGGGAGTTCTCAGATATTGTTTGGGCACCACTTTCAGGCTGGCTAATGACCCGTATGTACGAAGGAAGAACAGGTCAAATAGCAGGCGCTGTTTCCTTCATAGAGGAATTATTGCCTGGACTGGATATTATCCCTACGTTTACATTAACGTGGATATATACTTATCTAATAAAACCATCACATAAAGTTACAAATCGTCCGTAGATATAACGAAAGTTTTAATAAACCTCACAGGTTTTATAAAACCTGTGAGGTTTATTCTCAACATTAGAAACCTAAAGTTAATCCTATACTAATATTCCTTCCTATGTTAGGGACATTATCAGTCTTTAATCTGGAAAGATGTGCTATATATGTTTTGTCTAATAGGTTGTTAGCACTCAATTGAATTTTTAAGTTATTATTAAAGAAAGGTAACGAGCTTCCCATTCCTACATTTAATAACGTATATCCACTTGTTGGTGTTTCAAAAACGCTTGCTTTCCCTTGCCGGAATACATTAATGAGGGTAATAAAAGCATAATTGTTCTTAAACTTATTAATATTATTAAATTCAACCCTGAATGTGTTGGTTAATGTATTAGCAGGGATCAGTGGAAGGTTATTCCCATTGTCTTGTTTGCCTATAACAGTTTCATAGCTGCTTTCTAAATGTAACCAATCAAGGGGATGTGGATGTAAATGAAAACCAAATTCCCCTCCATATAGCTTGGCATCTTCTTGTCTATAAAGAAAAACAGGGTCATCATCTATAAAATTCCCGTTTGGAAAAAGGAATATAAAATCATTCACTTTATTATAGAACCCATTTGCATAAATTTCAATATGCTCGTTTTTATATTCCAGAGAAATATCTATTTGAAAGTTTTGCTCATTATCCAAGTTAGGATTACCTATTTCAAATCGGTTTGTTCCCTCATGTACCCCGTTTGAGGTTAGTTCAGAAAGGTTAGGAGCCCTAAAGCCAGTTGCCATGTTTAATCGCGCAACCAGATTATCGCTGATGTTCGTTTTGTAGCCAAGGGAAATATTGAAACTGCTAAAGTTTCTATCTAGTGCTGCGATGAAATCCTCATCACCAACTAATCCTTGTTGCTGTGAATCAACATTTCTGTTATCATAACGGATACCAAATTGAAAATCATTTTTATTAAGATGGTAATGTGTGGTCAATAATACTCCAATATCTTTGGTTGTGGCATCAGGAATTAGAATTTCTTCTCCAAAGTTACTATTCTCTTGTAGCATTCCTTGTAAACCAAGAATTGTCTCTAAACCTCCCCATTTAGGTAAGTTATATTGAAAATTATAGCTATATGTGTTCAATTTCATATGTAGAGCAGGACCTTCTTCCGGCTCTTCAGGAAGACCAACTTCCTCCTCATGCTCTTCAAATTCTTTACGGTCGTTAAATATATACCCTAGTGTTATGTCAAGACTACTGTTCTTAAAATAAAACGATGTCTTACTACTAAGAATGTGATTATTGATCTCTTGAAAAGGCAAATCGGGGGATCTTCTTCTAGTTTGAATTCCAACTTCCTCAGGAATTCCTAGTTCAGAATTGTTATAATTATACCGTAATTCTGTCTTAAAATTGCTTAATTGATATGCGACCCCACTTTTAAAATCGTATTCATTAAACCGAGAATTTGTAACAAGCAAATTATTACCGGCTTTATAATCGGTATGTGAAGCATGTGCGCCCCGTAACAAGAATTTGAAATGTTCTCCAGATGTTTTTATACCTGCATTTATTTGATATCCTTCTGTATTAGAATAATAGTAGGTGTTGAAATCACCTTCTGTATCATTGTTGTTTGCAAATCGTTCCGGGTTTAGATAAAGTACCCCTCCCAAAGCATCTGAACCATAGAGTAGGGAGGCAGGGCCTTTAATAACTTCAACACTTTCAATTCCGGCATCATTGATGCCTAACCCATGTTCGTCTCCAAATTGTTGGTTTTCTAAACGGAGCCCTTGTGTATAAACTAGCACACGATTACTACTCAATCCCCTGATTACGGGTTTTCCAATGCTAACACCAGTAGAGACACTCGATACACCGGCAATATTTGCGACTCCTTCTGATAAGGTAACAGCTCCATTTGTTTTTAATTCAGCAATGCTTTTCCTTTCTACCTTCATTACATTTTCACTTTGCAATTTGTGAAAAGGAGTAGAGACAATTACTTCTTCTATTTCTATAGCACTCGGTTGAAGTAATACATTTAAATTATTTTTCCCTTCTTTTATGAGGATTTCTGTGGCGTATGTCGCATATCCAATATAAGATATAATTATTTTATGGTTTCCCAGAGGTAATTTTGAAACA
This sequence comes from Leptobacterium meishanense, assembly GCF_037645805.1. NCBI lineage: Bacteria > Pseudomonadati > Bacteroidota > Flavobacteriia > Flavobacteriales > Flavobacteriaceae > Leptobacterium > Leptobacterium meishanense. Next base: position 204,645 of record NZ_JBBEXE010000001.1, on the reverse strand, counting down.
GCATACGAACCATTTTCATTTGTAATACTTCCTTTTTCTAGTAATGGAAAGTACACAGAGGCATTTTCTATAGAACTTCCTGTTGTTTCATCTAGAACAACTCCCTCTAAGCTGTTTTGTGAATAGTTATAAGAAACAACCATTGCTATAAACAGCAATGATATCAATATGTTTTTTTTCATGATTTGTTATTGTTATTAAAAAAGACAGAAATTAATGTTTAAGTTAAATCATGAAATGGAAGGAGGGCCTCTTAGCGAAAAGGGGAGTACTTTAAAACGACTTAGAAATGTATAATAATCCTGTAAATTATGCTTAGGAACATGAAATTTTAAAGCAGTAAAATGTTCAACTGATAAGGATATTTGAGGAGGAAGTTTATAGTTTAAGATGTCACAATCAATATCTTGCTTATGGAAATGGGTTTTTGAATATTCAACGCATGTATGATGGTTGTGATAAGATAATGCATGTACTGCCTGGATAGCATATGGGAAAAGTACTCCTATTGTAAGTATTCCCGAAAAAACAACTATATAGACAGATTTCATGATTTTCAAAACCGAACTATTCTTTAAAAAAAGGCTTAAACCCCATTCGAGACAACATTTTTTTCTCGAATGCCCAGAAAAACTGAAACTGGCCAAATACCCAGCCAAAGAAAATCAATAATACTTGATAAATTGGAAAGATTAACAAAATCCTAACAGGCCAATAAACCCAAGCATTAGTTTCACTTTTTCCCAAACCTATATATTCAGTAACAGGACTTGCAACTTTAGCAGATAAGGAACCGGTTATTGCAAAAACAACCAAGATGATAACCAATTGAAAATTAGAATCAATCCCCCAACGCTTTTTTAATTTTTTCATGCATGCTATTTTACCGTCAGCAAAAATACAAAATCATATCCTAGGGACAAATCCTGAAAGTCGTTGGTTATATTTTCGTTGAAAATACACGAAGTAGTAATACAATTGATAATTAACCTCGTAACCATAATCAATTTGAGGCTCATAGTCTATTTGAAACATATAGAGGTTAGGATTAAACCGGTTTGATTGTAATACACGTTGGTTCCACTCATTTACCCATATCTGGTTTCTGTTTTCCAAATAAGATTGTGTGTAATACCCTCTGGGTTTTGCAATACTATTGAGCCAGTAATTAAAACCAGGTTCAATAATGATAATTTCATATTCCAAACTGTCATTGGCAATATGAATGGTATCTTTCGCATTTTTATTAAAAGCCTCTTTTTCGGCATTAGAAACAACAATACCTGAGGTAGAACAACTCCACAAAACCAAGAAAAAAGCACCTATTATTACTATATATTTCATATTCTAATATACAAAATATCTGTAATAGGTGCAATAATCATGATAGTTTAATGAACCTTTATTTTAAGATGCCAATAATCTGCTCTGCAAGCTCTATACCAATCCGGTCTTGCGCTTCATTCGTAGCAGCTCCAATATGGGGGGTGAGCGATATTTTTGGGTGCATCAACAACTTAATAGCCGGAGTAGGTTCATTTTCATAAGTGTCTAACCCTGCAAAAGCAATTTTCCCATTCTCTAATGCATCCAATAAAGCATTTTCATCAATAACACCACCTCTTGCGGCATTGATGATACCTGTCCCTTGTTTCATGAGGCCAAACTCCTTCTTGCCAATTACATATTCTTTCTGTGAAGGGACATGTAGGGTGATGAAATCCGCATTTTTAAGAACTCCATCAAGAGGTTGTGTTTTGATTTCATAAGTAACCGATTGTCCGTCAAAAAATGTTAATTGAACGGTTCCTTTATCAATAAACTTATCATATACAATCACATGCATTCCTATTCCAATGGCAATTTTAGCTACTTCATTGCCAATACGCCCAAAACCAACGATACCGAGAGTTTTACCTCGTAATTCGATCCCTTTGGCATAGGCTTTTTTTAATTCACTGAATTTAGCATCACCATCTAAAGGCATATTCCGATTGCTATCGTATAAAAAACGCACACCTGAATACAAGTGTGCAAAAACCAACTCTGCTACAGAAGCAGAAGAAGCGGCAGGGGTGTTGATAACGTGCAACCCTTTCTCACGGGCATAGGAAACATCAATATTATCCATGCCAACACCTCCACGTCCTATAATTTTAACACTTGGACAGGCATCAATGAGGTCTTTTCTAACCTTTGTAGCTGACCGTACTAAAATAACATCAATATGATGTTCATTGATGTAATTAATAAGTTGTTCTTGTGCTACTTTGGTTGTGATGACTTCAAAACCTCCTTTTTCAAGGGTTTCTACACCACTTTGCGAAATTCCGTCATTCGCTAATACTTTCATCTGATTGTCGTTTATATATTGTTTTCCAGTTCTTTTATTGCAGCTACCAATACTTTTACACTTTCTATTGACATGGCGTTGTATATAGAGGCACGATAGCCACCAACACTTCGATGTCCGTTTAAACCATCGACTCCGGCATTTTTCCATAGAGAATCAAAAGATTCTTTATGGGATTCATCAACTAAATTAAAAGTCACGTTCATATAGCTTCGGTCTTCTTTGGCAGCAAAGCCCTTGAATAACGGATTCCGGTCTATCTCATTATATAGAAGCTCTGCTTTTGCAGTATTAGTTTTTTCTATCGCCTCAATTCCACCATTATTTTTTATCCATTCCATAGTAAGCATCGAAACATATACCGGAAAGACTGCAGGGGTATTAAACATACTATCTTTGCTGATATGCGTCCGATAATCAAGCAGGGTAGGGATTTTTCGGGATACTTTCCCCAATATGTTTTCTTTTACTATAACCAGAGTAGTTCCTGCAGGCCCCATATTTTTTTGCGCTCCCGCATAAATAAGATCAAATTTTGAAAAGTCTAATTGTCTGGAAAAAATATCAGAGCTCATATCGCAGACTACCGGAACCGGTGAATCCGGAAAACTTTTCATTTGTGTTCCAAAGATGGTATTATTAGAGGTACAATGGAAATAATCAGCATCCTCAGGAACACTATAGCCTTTTGGAATATAATTATAGTTTTTATCCTTTGAAGAGCCTAAAATTGCTACTTCACCAAAGGGTGTAGCTTCTTTGATGGCGTTATTTGCCCAGGTACCTGTATCTAAATAAGCAGCTTTTTTTTCAAGAAGGTTGTGCACAACCATCAAAAATTGAAGACTTGCGCCACCTTGCAGAAATAATGCCTGATAACCTTTTCCTTCGAGTCCAAGTAATTCCAGCGCAAGTGTACGGGCTTTTTCCATGACACTCACAAACCCTTTACTTCTATGGGAAATTTCTATCAAAGAGAGTCCGGAGTCATTAAAATTTAATACTGCATCTGCAGCTTTTTCAATCACTTGACGGGGAAGGATACTGGGTCCTGCACTAAAGTTATGTTTTTTCATAGTATAAAAGCATATTTAAGCTGCAAAGGTCATAAATTTGAGAAGAACTTTTGTTATGAAAACAATAAATATTATGTTAGATTTTTAACAGGAAATCAACAGTATCTATGGCATCTGCATAATCCCATAATTGAGGATGTTGTGTTTTACCAAATGCCACTTCTTTTTTGTCAAACCCAGAAGATACAACACATTGTATTGCTTCTGGGTGTTCATTAAGTTTCTCCTTTAGGCTGTTAACATCACTATAATACTCATAAAAAAGAACCCCGATAGGGGAGGCATATCCGGTATCTTCTTTTAAAATAAGAAAGTTATTATCTAGGATTGGAGTCGAGCCCATTAAGTAAACAGCTTTGTTATAATCATAATTGTTAGCATACTTATGATGGTTAATTATAGTTTTCCAATCATAAAGCGCATTAAAAAGGTGGTCAAACTCATAATTTTCAGGGACAAATATTTTGGAAACATTTCTGCAACCCAGTCCAAAATAACGAAAGATATCTTCTCCTAATGCTTTTAGTTGGGAATTAGATTCATTCCCTGTTAATATAGCGATACTATTCCTGTTTTTTCGGATAATTGATGGTCTTTTAGAAAAATAATAATCAAAATACCGAGCGGTATTATTGCTTCCTGTTGCTATGGCAGCATCAAAATCAGGTAAAATGCCTTCTGTAAAGGTGATTTTATTTTGAAGGTCGGGCTGTACATATTTTAGAAAGTCAGCAATCATTGGTAATAACTGATTGTCGTTGGACGATTGTTTCACAATAACAGTATGTCCGGTAACCAAAACAGAGAGAAAATCATGAAAACCAACCAAAGGTATATTCCCCGCCATTATAATAGCTATGTCTTTACTGGAAGTATTAGCATTGAATGTATACTGGGACAACCATTCATTAAGCGTATTTTCGGTAAGTAGCTCAGCCCATTTTATAATAGCAAAACGTATATTTTCTTCTGTAAACCACCCATTGTGCTTTACTGCGAGTGCTATTTTTTTATCAAATTGATGAAAGAAGAGTTCATTGCCCTTAACATTAGGGTTTTCAACCGTTCCACTGATTTTATATTGCCCCAAAAATTGCCCCAGTTTTACAAAAGCTTTAACGGTATTTTGTAAGTTAGCCATTATATTTGCCTAAAATTGTATTGCGCATTAATTTTGCGTAAAAATATAAAACAAATTGCTATGGCAATCATTATAACAGACGAATGTATTAATTGTGGCGCATGCGAACCGGAATGTCCGAATACAGCAATATATGAAGGGGCAGATGATTGGCGTTATAGCGATGGCACATCATTGAAAGGAAATGTCGTTCTACCTGACGGTAAAGCAGTAGATGCTGACGAGGCACAAGCACCTATTTCTGATGAAATCTACTATATAGTCCCTGATAAATGTACTGAGTGCAAAGGGTTTCATGACGAACCCCAATGTGCAGCAGTATGCCCGGTAGATTGTTGTATCCCAGACGAAGACCATGTGGAACCGGAAGAAACCTTATTGGGAAAACAACAGTTTATGCACCCAGAGTAATTTTATGTTTTTTTTATTTTAGGAGAATTATTCCTTAAGTTTTGCTTATAATTTAGCGTTTACTACCTCCCAAACACCAATGACAATTATCATACCCACTTTTCTTCAGATTATCAATAAGAGGGCTAATTAACTCTTTGTTAGATGGAAGCATTTTTGTTACCCAGATACAACTATCCAGGTGTAATTCCATGGTATTGGTGTTACCAATCAAATTGCATATTATGACCTTGATAGAATTGCTTAAGTAATATATAGACCCTTTTCTTCTAACTATTTGAAAGGAGTTTTCGCCGACAGGAGTATGCCAGAAGGGTTTAAGTTCAACAATTGTATCTTCATCTTCAACATAAATAATAGCGTCTACTTCATTTCCATTTAACAAAAAGATATCATTTGAATCTGATACAAATTCACCTAAGTTAATTTTCATTGACTCAGAAATTATAGCTGTCTTAATAGGCTCTTCAATAGCAGGTAAGATAAAGGTCTCACATATAATGAGATCAGTATTATTACTGTAATATTGAGTGCCGCTTAATACTGAAAGATTTTTTTTGCCTGTTGTTATATTTTTTGGTATTTGAACTGTTAAACTATTATTTATATAATTTGGAATGATTTCATGTTGATCGATAACAACTTTGTCTCCTTTGTGGAATTTTCCATGAATTGTTAGTTCTGCTCCTGTTGGTACATATTTTTTATCACAAGAATTGATGAATGGTGTAACGAGAAAATTGGTGGTGATGTTTTTGCCATCAAAAGTCACATGGAGTTTTGACTTGCCAGGGTTAATGTCTTCCGGGATATTAAAATTAACAGTGCTTCTATTGTCTTTATCCCAGGTGATATTAATTTTTTTCTGGTTAATTTTAATAGATACGGAAGGTTTGTTTTCAGGGTATGGTTGAAAGGTAATGTGCATTTGTGACCCTGGGTTTCCATATGTGTTGCCCCATTCAATAGTTGATTTCTTATCCAATTCAATACTTGATGACCTCCCTAATTCAATACCTGAAAAATGCTTATGCACTATGCTTAAGACCCAATCCTGGTACTTTGTCGGTAATGGAGTGTGCTCCCTGGTTTCGATGTCATATTGATCATAAGGGCTTTCTAATGGAAGTTTTTTAAGTTTAAAATCTGAATGATCTGCTCTGTCCCCGGTATACTCATAACCAGGAGCTATAGCTCCGTCAACAGCACAGCCAATGGGATAGTCCTTATACGGAATGAGATCTTCAAGAAAATAAGAAGCAAGCATTTCAGGAGAAACCAAAAGTCCGGCAATCAATTTACCAATCCCTTGGTAATCGCGCTCAAAGACATTGTAATGTATGTCTCCTGGAGCTCTAAGTATGGGGAAATAATATTTAGAACTCCCGGCGTGGAGGTTCCCTATTTTCCATCTTCTGTTTTTTTCCAATATGGCATTTTTCCAATCTGCCCAGTTTACAACCCAATCATCTTTTTCTCCTGGTTTTATTACGGGGTCAAGAGTTACCACTATGGTTTCTTTGCCATAATTGTTCATTTTAATCCATTCGGCTAGTCTGAGAGAGAACATACCTCCTCTGCTAAAACCTGCTATAAAAAAACGTAAAGATGAACAATCACCTATAGTATCCAAAATTTCTTTAAGCCTACCACAAAACTTTTCAAAGGACTTTGTGTTTTTTCGAAGCGATTTTTCCCAATCATATTTAGCGTTCAATACATCAATAATTAAATCATTAGCTCCATATTCATCATACAGAGTAGAAGCCACGTTTTTATGTTCAGAAGATGAAGTGTAAATTTTATAGTCCCCTTTCCAAGTACCACTACCTCCTGCAACCCCTTCACCTTCTTCTTTTTCGCCTATTCTGTCTATACCACACAAAGCCCTTCCGAACCAACCATCTACATCATCATTTGTGCGTAATTCTAAAGTTTGTTGCCCATTTATAAGGATGAAGATATTTTTGGGAGGCATCTCAGACACTTTATTTATAGCATCTTCGAGATTAAAATCCTTGACCATACTCAGAATTGAAAAGGTAGGTTCATCACCTCTTCTTCTATCATTGTTATATATCTTGGAAGGAAAATACTTTGACATGGCCTTATTTTTGTAGGTTAATAAATTCTAATTTTTGCAGATAAAATCTACTATAAATATATAAAAAATCATCTAAAACAAGTTTTTATATTGTAATCAATAATGAGTTCATGATAGATAAAATCATATTTTAAGAATGTCAGATTTTTTATTTAAAAACCCATTATCTTTGCGCCTTTAAAATAGTATTGTATGAAGGCTGGTATTGTAGGGTTGCCCAATGTGGGAAAATCAACATTGTTTAATTGTTTATCAAATGCGAAGGCACAAAGCGCCAATTTTCCTTTTTGCACTATAGAGCCTAACTTGGGGGTGGTCAATGTTCCTGATGCACGATTGGAAAAACTGGAAACGTTGGTGAATCCGGAACGTGTAGTGCCGGCCACCGTAGAGATTGTGGATATTGCCGGCTTGGTGAAAGGGGCCAGTAAAGGGGAAGGTTTGGGAAATCAATTTTTAGGAAATATTCGTGAATGCCATGCTATCATCCATGTGTTACGTTGTTTTGATAACGATAATATTGTGCATGTAGATGGAAATGTTGATCCAATACGTGATAAAGAAACTATTGATATAGAACTGCAGCTAAAAGACTTGGAAACTATTGAAAAAAGGTTAGAGAAAATTAATAGAGCGGCTAAAACAGGTGATAAGCAAGCTATAAAAGAGCAAACAACCTTAACCAAATTTAAAACATCCTTAGAATCCGGTATTTCTGCGAGGGCTGTTGAGGTCAACGAAGATGAAGCAGTGTTTATGAAATCATTTCAGCTACTCACCGCAAAACCAATTTTATATGTATGTAACGTGGATGAAGCTGCTGCAAAAGATGGAAACGTATATGTTGACAAAGTAAAAGAACTCGTAAAAGATGAAAATGCAGAAGTCATTGTATTGGCTGTAGCTACTGAAGCTGATATTGCAGAATTAGAGAGTTATGAGGAGCGACAGTTGTTCCTTGAAGATATTGGACTGGAAGAGCCCGGGGTTTCCCGATTAATACGCACTGCCTACAAATTATTGAACCTTCAAACATATTTTACGGCAGGGGTAAAAGAAGTACGTGCTTGGACCATTCCAATAGGCGCTACGGCACCACAAGCAGCGGGGGTTATCCATACTGATTTTGAAAAAGGGTTTATCCGTGCTGAAGTTATTTCTTATAGCGACTATGTGCAATATGGTAGTGAGGCTAAAGTTAAAGAAGCCGGAAAAATGCGTGTAGAAGGAAAAGAGTATATTGTAAAAGATGGTGATGTGATGCATTTTCGTTTTAATGTATAAAACTGCTATTTAGCTTCTCAACAACACGTATTTTTTATTGTTAATTAATTTATACAACCTAAGTTTCATATTTTTACGTTGAGTTGTTATATTAGCAACGAAACCCCTATAGTTTTTATATGGCACAAACTTCTCAATATACTGAAGAAAATATCCGATCACTTGATTGGAAGGAGCATATCCGTATGCGCCCCGGAATGTATATTGGAAAATTAGGCGACGGTTCTTCTGCCGATGATGGTATCTATATCCTTTTGAAGGAGGTGCTGGACAATTGTATTGATGAATATGTCATGGGAGCCGGCAAAACCATTGAAATTGTTATCAAGGATAACCATGTAAGTGTTCGCGATTATGGTCGTGGAATCCCTTTAGGGAAAGTAGTGGATGTGGTCTCAAAAATGAATACCGGAGGAAAATATGATACACGTGCATTCAAAAAGTCAGTAGGGTTAAACGGGGTAGGAACCAAAGCCGTAAATGCACTTTCTGCATATTTCAAGGTAGAATCTAATAGAGATAACCAAAGTAAGGTTGCTGAATTTGAAAAAGGCGATTTAATAAAAGATGAGCCTGTCATTGGTTCCTCCAGACGTCGGGGCACTAAGGTTACATTTGTGCCGGACGAATCTATCTTTAAACACTACAAATACCGGAATGAATATGTAGAGAAGATGCTTAAGAATTATGTCTATCTCAATCCGGGATTGACCATATTGTTTAACGGAGAAAAGTATTATTCGGAAAATGGATTAAAAGACCTTCTAGAGGATACTACTAATAAGGAAGACATGTTGTACCCGATCATCCATTTAAAAGGTGATGATATAGAGGTAGCACTTACACACAGTAAAACACAGTATAGCGAAGAGTACCATTCGTTTGTAAACGGCCAAAACACAACACAAGGAGGCACACATTTATTAGCCTTTAGAGAAGCCATCGTAAAGACGGTCCGTGAATTTTATGGTAAGAATTATGATGCATCAGATGTTCGGAAATCCATTATTTCGGCAATTTCGATCAAAGTAATGGAGCCTGTCTTTGAAAGCCAGACAAAGACAAAATTAGGCTCTACCGATATGGGAGGAGGACTGCCAACGGTCCGAACGTACATCAATGACTTTGTAGGGACACAGCTAGATAATTACCTCCATAAAAATCCGGAAGCAGCAGAGAAAATACAGCGGAAAATTTTACAAGCGGAACGAGAACGAAAAGAGCTTTCAGGAATCCGAAAATTAGCTAAAGAGCGTGCTAAAAAAGCGAGCCTTCACAATAAAAAATTACGAGACTGTCGGGTTCATTTAGACAATATGAAGAATGACCGGCGTTTAGAAACAACTTTATTTATAACAGAGGGCGACTCTGCTTCGGGCTCTATCACAAAATCTAGGGATGTAAATACACAAGCAGTATTCAGTCTCAGAGGAAAACCTTTAAACTCCTATGGGATGTCCAAAAAGATTGTGTACGAAAACGAAGAATTCAATTTATTGCAAGCCGCATTAAACATTGAAGAATCTTTAGAAGATCTTCGTTATAACAATATTGTAATTGCTACAGACGCAGATGTAGATGGCATGCATATCCGGCTATTGCTCATTACTTTCTTCTTACAGTTTTTCCCTGAACTTATTAAAGAAGGGCACTTGTATATCCTTCAAACCCCTTTGTTTAGGGTTCGTGACAAAAAACAAACCATTTATTGTTATAGTGAAGAAGAAAAGAAAGAAGCTATTAATTCTTTAAAAGGGAAACCAGAAATTACCCGTTTTAAAGGATTGGGAGAAATATCTCCGGATGAGTTCAAACATTTCATCGGTGATGATATCCGCTTAGACCCTGTAATGTTAGATAAAGCCATGTCCATCGAAAATTTGTTACAATTTTACATGGGAAAGAACACACAAGACCGCCAAGAGTTTATCATCAAAAACCTTAAAGTAGAACTAGATATAGTAGAGGATAATTAAATATAAATCAACTGACTGATATTTGATGGAGGAGCATATACAACCCGATAACGAACATCTAAATAACGAAGACCCCCAACAAGATACCATTACCCGGGTAACCGGAATGTACAAAGACTGGTTTTTAGATTATGCATCCTATGTGATATTGGAACGTGCCGTGCCTGCGATAGAAGATGGCTTTAAACCGGTACAACGCCGTATCATGCATGCTTTAAAAGAATTGGATGATGGTCGTTACAATAAAGTGGCCAATGTAGTAGGGCATACCATGCAGTACCATCCACACGGAGACGCCAGTATCGCAGATGCCATGGTGCAAATAGGGCAAAAAGACCTTTTAATTGATACACAAGGAAACTGGGGAAATATTTTAACAGGAGATGGAGCAGCCGCTTCTAGATATATAGAGGCCCGCCTATCAAAATTTGCCTTAGAGGTTGTTTTCAGCCCAAAAATTACGGAATGGCAGTTGAGTTATGACGGGCGAAAAAAAGAACCAGTAAACCTCCCTGTAAAGTTTCCATTATTATTGGCTCAAGGGGCGGAAGGAATTGCTGTTGGACTTTCTACCAAAATACTTCCTCATAACTTTAACGAACTTATTGATGCTTCTGTCAAACATTTAAAAGGGAAGAAATTTACATTATACCCTGATTTCCCCACTGCAGGTATTATGGATGTAGGGAATTACAATGATGGAGAACGCGGTGGAAAAATCCGTATCCGTGCTAAAATTTCACAAGTTGATAAAAATACGTTGACAATTACAGAAATACCATTTGGTACGAACACGTCATCCCTTATAGACTCTATCCTTAAAGCAAACGACAAAGGAAAGATCAAAATCAAAAAAATAGAAGACAATACAGCGGCAGAGGTAGAAATTTTGATCCATTTGCCTTCCGGTATATCTCCTGATAAGACGATCGATGCACTTTATGCTTTTACAGCCTGTGAATCTTCCATTTCTCCACTGGCATGCATTATAGAAGACAACAAGCCTATATTTATTGGAGTTTCTGAAATGTTAAGGCGTTCTACTGACCATACAGTTGAATTATTGAAAAGTGAATTAGAAATTCAATTGGAAGAGCTAGAAGAACAGTGGCATTTTGCATCATTAGAACGGATTTTTATAGAAAACCGTATTTACCGAGATATTGAAGAAGAAGACACCTGGGAAGGTGTATTAAATGCTATAGACAAGGGGTTACAGCCGCATATCAAACATCTAAAACGTGCAGTTACAGAAGAAGATATCGTTCGGCTTACTGAGATTAGAATTAAACGGATCTCAAAATTTGATATCGATAAGGCCCAACAAAAGATAGAAGCGCTTGAAGGTGCTATTGCAGAAGTAAAAAAACAGTTAAACAATCTTATTGATTATGCCATCGATTATTTCACAAACCTTAAGAAAACTTATGGGGGAGGACGTGAGCGAAAGACAGAAATACGGGTATTTGATGATATTGAGGCCACTAAGGTGGTAATACGAAACACGAAACTTTATGTAAACCGGGCAGAAGGGTTTATCGGGACATCGCTCCGACGCGATGAATATGTGACAGATTGCAGCGATATAGATGATATTATAGTGTTTACTAAGGAAGGGAAGATGATGGTTACAAAAGTAGACACCAAGACTTTTGTCGGTAAGGATATTATACATGTGGCGGTCTTTAAAAAGAACGATAAACGCACCATCTATAATATGATCTATAAAGATGGCAAAGGAGGGGCTAGCTATATTAAACGCTTTTATGTAAGTGGTGTAACGCGCGATCGTGAGTATGACCTTGCACAAGAAAAGAAAGGGTCGGAAGTGTTATACCTTTCTGCAAACCCAAATGGAGAAGCTGAAATTATAACAATCAATCTTCGTCAGGCCGGAAGCATTAAAAAGCTCAAATGGGACATTGATTTCGCTGATGTGCTTATCAAAGGCAGAAACTCCAAAGGAAATATCGTTACAAAATATACCGTAAAGCGTATCGAGCTTAAAGAAAAAGGGGTTTCTACATTAAAACCCAGGAAAATATGGTTTGATGAAACCGTTCAACGCTTAAACACCGATGGTAGAGGAGAGTTGCTAGGAGCATTTAAAGGAGATGACCGGCTACTTGTTATCACTCAAAAAGGGGTGATAAAAACAATCATCCCGGAGCTCACAACACATTTTGATGACGATATGATTGTTTTGGAAAAATGGCACCCAAAAAAGCCTATTTCGGCTATCTATTATGACGGAGAAAAAGAACGTTGTTTTATCAAACGGTTTCTTGTTGAGAATGAAAACAAAGAAGAATTGTTTATTACAGAGCACCCTAAGTCACAACTAGAGCTAGTAGCTACTGATTGGCGGCCTGTTGCAGAAGTACTATATATGAAGCAACGTGGCAAGGAACAACACCCTGCTGAAACCATTGATTTAGAGCAATTCATAGCTGTTAAAGGAATTAAGGCATTGGGCAATCAATTGACCAAAGAAAAAGTCAAACAAATTAATCTTTTAGACCCATTACCTTATGAAGAACCCGAAGAGAACGCACCTGAAAATATTGAAGTTGTTGATGAAGAGGCAGTCACAGGAACAGAAGGGCATGAAAAACCATCATCTGATGGGCAGACTACATTAGAATTGGAATAATTTTCAAGGGTTTACTTTTCTTTTAGCGTAACCTTTTTTTTGAAGCGCATGTTTAAAAATTCGACTAATAACGAAAAGGCAATAGCAAAATACAAATAGCCTTTAGGAATAGCTCCTATTTCCTGATTGAACACAACAGTATGTGAGAGGTGGCTTGATTCTGCTATGAGCATGAACCCAATAAGGATTAGAAAAGCCATGCCTAAGAGCTGTATAGAAGGATGCTTATTAATAAATACCCGTACAGGGTTTGCAAAAAGCATCATCACAATTATAGAAATAACAACTGCAATAATCATTAATAATAGGGCGTGATCCGGATTTTCGGAAATACCGTTGGTCATACCCACTGCCGTTAAAATAGAATCGATAGAGAAGATAAAATCAATTATAATAATTTGAAATATTGCTCTGGACAAAGAGGTGATGTTTTTATTTTTTATTGTATGTTCATCATGTTCCGGCATTTCTATTTTTTCATGGATTTCAGACGTGCTTTTATACAATAGAAATAACCCTCCAAAAAGTAGAATAATACTTTGACCACTAACCCCCATAGATATCCAATCAGTTTTTAAATGATAGAAAGGTTCTTTTAAACTCACTAAAAATGATACGGCGAATAACAAAATAATCCGTTGTACCATGGCCAATAGAAGACCAAGATTGGTAGCCTTTCGTTGTTGATGTTCGGGCAGCTTGTTAGCAGCTATAGAGATAAAAACGATATTGTCGATCCCTAAAACAATTTCTAAGAACGTAAGTGTTAATAATGCAACCCACGCATCAGCACTAGCAAAAATTTCAAACATAGTTAGTCTATTTTTTTAGCAACTCCCCGTTGCTTGTTTTTTGTATCTCCCACAATGGCATACTCAAAAGTATAAGAATCTTTTGTAGTAGCAATTATTTTTATATGGACAGCTTTCTGTTCAGACAATGAGGTGGGGTATAACTTTTTTACAATAAATTCACAATCGTTCACCCATCTGATTGAAGAAGTGTCAGTAGTACTATTTGTATAAGCAATTTCTATAGAATCGTTTCTGATAAACATATCTGTAGTTTCTTTACCTTCTATGATATATGAAAACTCAAAAGTACCTGTTCTGAAGTCACTACATACACGTTCAGGCTGATAGCATGAAACTGTAAGCATCCCTATAATAAGTAAAATATAAACTCTCATAAAACTATACAGAATTGGAGGAAAATTAAAAATCAATTATGATATTCATCAAAACTCCCGTCATGATACAAAATTACAATCTTTTGAATTTCTTTCTTTTTAATTTTTGTTGTTTCTGGTAAAATTTCTTGTTCCTGAGAATATTCTTTATGAAAGCGTGGAGTGGTAATGGTGTTTGTGTCACTATCGGTATCATTTACTGGAAATGGATCTTTACCTAGCAATAACCAATCAAATGAAACCTCGGGAAATATGGTAATTATTTTTAAAACAAATTCAAGACTAGGTTTATTTCGTCCGGATAAGATATGCGAAATAGAGGATCGCTGCACAGCTACTTTATCTGCAAAAGCTGCGGCTGATAAATCATAATAATCTAGCAAATATTTTAAACGAGTTACAAAATCTGATTTGTTTAACATTGTAAAATACAAATTGTTTTTTAATATTGAAAGATAAAGATACAAAATTCCTTAATAACAAATTTAATAAAATATTTTTAAATTATATATTCAAATATGAATATATAAATTATTGAAAATAAGTATATTAAATATTAATTAATAAATATTAAAACCATTTGTTTACAATAGTAAATTTATAGAATATGCTATTTACATCAATATTCGATTAAAGACTATTAAGTGTTTACTTTTGTAACAATTAACTTATTTACTTTTGTAATCTAATCTATTGTTGAATGTTGAATAGTTCCTCTTTAACTAAAATGTACGTGCAATCCTTTGAGAAGTCACTAAAAGGGCGCTATGTCAATTTAAAAACAATTACTCCTTTATTAGAAAACATTGATAAGACTGTTCAGGTGCAGAAAATTGGAAAATCTGTTGAAGAACGTACTATTTACAAAATTTCATTAGGTAGCGGTTCCATAAAGGTTCTTATGTGGTCGCAAATGCACGGAAATGAATCTACCACTACAAAAGCTGTTTTTGACCTTATCAATTATCTGCGAAACGGATCAGAGGAGGTAAAAGAAATTTTAACTAAATGCCAGTTACATATAATCCCAATGCTTAACCCTGATGGTGCTGAGGTATACACACGAGAAAATGCCAATAAAGTAGACCTTAACAGGGATGCTCAAACCTTATCACAGCCTGAAAGCATTATACTACGAAAAACTTTTGATGATATTTGCCCTCATTTTTGTTTTAATTTACATGATCAACGTACTATTTTCAGTGCCGGAAATGCCCCATTACCTGCTACAATATCATTTTTAGCACCTGCAGCAGACAAAAAGCATACAGTTACAGAAAGTCGAAAAGCAGCAATGAAGCTTATTGTTGCTATGAATGCACTTCTTGAGCATGTTATTCTCGGACAAATAGGAAGGTACGATGATTCATTTAACTCAAATTGCGTAGGAGATACTTTTCAATCTATGGGAGTGCCTACGATACTTTTTGAGGCCGGGCATTTTCAGTATGACTATGATAGGGAAAAAACCAGAGAATTTATTTTCTATGCATTAATAGGGGCATTAAATAGCATCTCTTCTGATACGCTATCACAATATGAACATAATAGCTACTTTGAAATCCCTGAAAATCAAAAAAAATTTTATGATGTTATTATCAAAAATGTGCATGTTATTGGTGATAAAGAAAAAAGAATTTCAGCTGTTGGGGTTTTGTATAAAGAACTATTAAAAAAGGGGGCTATTAAATTCATCCCCCAGGTAGAGAAAATAGGGGACTTAAGCACTTATTATGCTCATAAAACTATAGCATTAAGCCCATCAACCATTTCTATCCATCAAAAAATGATTACTCCAGACTGGGTAAGCCAAATTTTAAAGAATAATCAAAGTTTTTAGTCATTGTATGCAAGATATTGATAGAAAAGATCAAAATATCCAATTATTTTTATTTTTTTTGTGTAATTATAGCATAGCTAAAATGATATAAGAGATATGGCAAAGTTCAAATTGGATGAAATTGATCACCAAATATTAGATATGTTGATTGATAATACGCGTACACCTTTTACGGACATCGCTAAAAAATTGCTTATATCGGCAGGTACGGTACATGTCCGGGTAAAAAAAATGGAAGACGCGGGTATTATAAAAGGATCTTCATTAACCTTAGATTATGAAAAGTTAGGCTATTCCTTTATAGCATATGTAGGTATCTTTTTAGAAAAAACATATCAGACTAAATTTGTATTGGAGCGGCTTAGAGAAATACCTTATATAACTGTTGCGCACATTACTACCGGGAAGTTTAACATCTTTTGTAAAGCTAGAGCCAAAGACACGCAGCATGCTAAAGAAATAATTTTTAAAATAGATGATATTGATGGTGTGACCCGAACAGAAACGATGATTTCTTTAGAAGAAAGCATTAACGATAAAAAACGATTAATGCATAGGATATTTAATGAATTATAAAACATTTGTTTAAAGTATAACATAAAAACCCTTTCAGTTGTGTAATTGAAAGGGTATTTTTGTAATAAAACAAATGCTATGCTCAGGAAACCAAAGTTAGATCGGTTCAATGAAAATGTGTTGTCAAAGTATCAGATATACAACAGCATTTTTATGACATTGCCATTTGATGATATAACTAATACAGGAGTTTTATTACCATTATTTAGTGATGTTTGTGAAAAAGGATATGAAGAGAATAATAATCCTACTGAAATAGTAAATACATTTTTTTCAAAATACGAAGAAGGAGCAAATGAGAATGACAAAATAAATTTACTATTTCGTTTTATTCAATATATAGAACGACAAGTAGTCTTGTTTGATGCTATAGAAGATGCAGCGTTCTCAGTAATCAACAACATGGAAGGCCATGGTACTTTAAGGAGTATAAAAGAAGAGGCTGCTGCTAAAAACAAAATGCAAGAGTTACAAAAGTATTTGCAGACATTCAACATACGGCCGGTTTTAACAGCCCACCCTACGCAATTCTATCCTGGCCCTGTATTGGGTATTATTACTGATTTAGCAAAAGCAATTGAAGAAAATGATTTTACTGCTATTAAAAAACTGCTCGCACAATTAGGGAAAACCCCCTTTTTTAAAAAACAAAAACCAACGCCCTATGACGAAGCCGTCAGCTTAGTATGGTACCTTGAAAATGTATTTTACCAATCGGCCAGTAAAATATATGAATATATTCAAAATAATATTTTTGAAGACTCCCCGATAGATAACCATATTATAAATTTAGGGTTCTGGCCGGGAGGAGACAGAGATGGCAACCCTTTTGTAACAACAGAAATAACATTAAAAGTAGCTGAACGGCTTCGCGGAAGTATTATACGGAATTATTACCGAGACATTCGTTTATTGAAAAGAAGAATAACATTCGATAAAGTAGATATATTGGTTACTGAGGTTGAGTTGCAGCTATACAATAACATTTTTTCAGACAATAAAGCCTCTATGTCGAAAGAAGTGCTTTTAGAAAAGCTGCATCAAATTAAAAACATACTTAAAAAAAAGCATCAATCACTATTTGTTGATGAAGTCCAGATATTAATCAATAAAGTCAATCTTTTTGGACTTTATTTTGCAACGCTTGATATACGGCAAGATTCCCGGGTACACCATACCGTTTTAACCAATATTATAGAAGAAACACATAAAATCGGATCAGGTATTTTCCCTGAAAATTACCTACAGCTACCCGAAGAAGAACAAATAAAAGTATTAGAAAATGTAAGTGAAAAATTAAATCCTGACATTTTTTCCAATGAAACTACCAGAAATACTATAGAGTCTATCTATGCCATGAAAACCATCCAAAAACAAAACGGGGAACAAGGAGCCAACCGCTATATTATTAGTAACAATAGAGGGGCTCTAAACGTGATGGAAGTATTTGCCATGATTCGTTTATGTGATTGGAAAACCCCTTCGGTAGATATTATCCCTTTATTTGAAACGGTTGATGATCTTACGACAGCAGGGAGGGCTATGAAAACACTTTATACAAATGATGCTTATGCTGCACATTTGAAACGAAGGGGAAACAAGCAAATCATTATGCTTGGTTTTTCTGATGGAACTAAAGATGGAGGATATCTAATGGCTAATTGGAGCATTTTTAAAGCAAAAGAAGCTCTTACGGAAATATCAAGGAAATATAATATTAAAGTGATATTTTTTGATGGGAGGGGTGGGCCACCAGCAAGAGGAGGAGGAAAGACACATCAATTTTATGCCTCGTTAGGACCTACAATAGAAGCAGAAGAAGTGCAATTGACGATACAGGGGCAAACAATTAGTTCGAATTTCGGAACGCTTAACTCTTGCCAATATAATATGGAGCAGCTGCTCAGTTCAGGTATTATAAACAAGTTGTTTGAAAATGAAAAAAATAAGTTGACCCCGGAAGATAGAGCTACTATGGAGCGATTGGCTGAAATCAGCTATGAAGCCTATAAAAATTTTAAAAGACACCCAAAGTTTATACCATATCTGGAAAAAATGAGCACGCTTAAATATTATGCGAAAACTAACATCGGAAGCCGTCCATCCAAAAGAGGTAAATCCGATAAACTTGTTTTTTCAGACCTTAGGGCCATTCCTTTTGTAGGGGGATGGAGCCAATTGAAACAAAATGTTCCGGGTTTTTATGGTGTTGGCATTGCTATTGAAGCCTTTGCTAAAAATAATGAACTGGAAAAAGTACAATCCTTATACAATCATTCTGCTTTTTTTCGTGCACTGTTGGAAAATAGCATGATGAGTTTAACAAAGTCCTTTTTTAAACTCACAGCATATATGAAGGAAGATATAGAGTTTGGTGAATTCTGGAATAGTATTCATGAAGAATATGAGAGAAGCAAACAAATGATATTGAAAGTGACAAACTATAAGACACTTATGGAGGACAGCCCTTCTATGAAAGCATCTATTGGAGTACGCGAAAAGATCGTTTTACCATTACTTACCATTCAGCAATATGCCTTAAGAAAGATACAAGCAATTGAAAAGGGTGGAGGGGCAAACGAGAAATTACTTAAAGTATATGAAAAGATGGTAACCCGATCATTATTTGGGAATATTAATGCAAGTAGAAATTCTGCTTAATTAAATCATTCTTCTTCCTGTTCATTTTCATCAGGGATTTCTATATCGTCAGAAGACTGGAAATCATCATCGTCTTCTTCATAGTTTTCCATCGTATTTGCTAAGCGTGTACTCACTTTCACTAAATAAGTAGTGTCTTCTGTACGTACTTCTACAGCTTCTACAGTTTCATTATTGGCATTCTTGAACCTGATGATATCATCATCGCCATATCCGTCAGGATATTTTTCAACCAACAATGATAAGATTTCGTTTGTAAGTTTTTTATAATCAACTATTACACGTTTCATATATTGATTAAGATTGGTTAGTATAAATGTAAATCAAAAAAAATATTTTACGCAATAGTTTGTCAAAATAAATTTCACATATCTAGAATATAAGCAAATATGAGTGGCGCTACTATGGTAGCATCAGATTCAATAATGAATTTAGGGGTATCGATGTCTAGTTTTCCCCAAGTAATTTTCTCATTAGGGACTGCCCCTGAGTATGACCCATAGCTAGTTGTAGAATCTGATATCTGACAAAAATAACTCCAAAAAGGAACATCGTGCATTTCCATGTCTTGATAGAGCATTGGAACCACACATATGGGAAAATCACCTGCAATACCTCCACCTATCTGAAAAAAACCAACTCCTTCCCCTGAGTTTTTTGAGTACCACTCTGCTAAAAACACCATATATTCAATTCCACTTTTCATGGTGCTGGCTTGCAGTTCCCCTTTAATAACATATGAAGCAAAAATATTGCCCATGGTGCTGTCTTCCCAACCGGGGACTACCATAGGAAGGTTTTTCTCTGCAGCTGCGTACATCCATGAGTCTTTCAAGTCTATTTCATAATATTCTTCCAATACTCCCGACAATAACATTTTATACATGAACTCATGGGGAAAATAGCGCGCTCCTTTATCATCTGCATCTTTCCATAATTTATAGATGTGTTTTTGAAGTCTTCTAAAGGCTTCTTCTTCCGGAATACAGGTATCTGTAACTCTGTTAAGTCCTTTTTCCAATAAACCCCATTCTTGTTTAGGGGTAAGGTCTCGATAATCGGGAATACGTTTGTAATGTGAATGGGCAACCAAATTCATAATATCTTCCTCTAAATTTGCTCCCGTACATGAGATAATATGTACTTTATCTTGGCGGATCATTTCAGCTAGGATTTTCCCTAATTCTCCAGTACTCATGGCGCCGGCAAGTGTTATCATCATCTTTGAACCGGCATTCAGTTGTTGCTCATATGCTTTGGCAGCATCAACCAATGCAGCAGCATTAAAATGCAGGTAATATTTTTCTATAAAGTCGGAAATAGGCCCTTTTGTACTCATGAGATGGTGTATTTAAATTTATATGCAAGCATTTTATAGTAGAGTTTTGCAGCCAAAAAATCCGAAGATTTTTCAATTGTATTAGGGCATAGTTCCATAATATCAAAACCTACTACGGTCTTCTTTTTAAATATTTTTTTCAAAAACATTAATGTTTCGTACCACAATAACCCTCCAGGTTCAGGAGTCCCTGTAGCGGGTAGGATAGAGGGATCAAAACCATCTAGATCAATAGTAACAAATACATTTTCTGTCATTTGATGTATAGCATTATCTATCCAATCATCGTCATCTAATAATTGATGTGCAAAATATACTTGATTTTCATCCATGTGTTGAAGCTCTTCAACATCCATACTCCTTATCCCTACTTGAATTAGGTTGGTAGTTTTACTAGCTTCATAAACAGCGCAAGCATGATTACAGGTACTGCCTTCATATTCTGGGCGGAGGTCTGCATGGGCATCTATTTGTACAACCGTAAGATTGTCAAAACATTCTCTAAAAGCTCTAATAGTACCAATCGTAATGGAGTGTTCCCCTCCAAATACCGTTACGAATTTCTTCTGCTGAATATAATTTTTAGTGGTTTTATGTACAGTGTCTACCATCTTTTCCGGAGAAGAACTTTCGGTTATGGGAGGAGCAAGGTATATTCCTTTTTTATATGGCTCGGTACGCGTTTCGATATCAAACAACTCCATATTTTCAGATGCATGTAAAAAAGCTTCCGGGCCTCTATCAGCCCCTTTTTGCCAAGTACTTGTCCCATCATAGGGAACAGGTATTAGAACAACATAGGCATCTTCTAACCGGGCATATTTTTCAGGAATCCCTGCATATGTCTTTTTACTTTTCATAGCCTAATATTTTTAGCATATTTTCCGCTTTCTGTTGTTCAGAAAACAGGGAAGTGATTATATTTCCATTCTCGTCTTTGTCTATAAGAATATATTGTGGTTCGGGGATTAGGCAGTGATGTAATCCTCCATAACCGCCTATAGTTTCTTGATAGGCACCGGTGTTAAAAAAACCAATATATAACGGTTTGCCTTTGTTGAACTTTGGTAAATATATGGCATTCATGTTTTGCTCACTGTTGTAATAATCGTCACTGTCACAAGTCAAACCACCAAGTAACACACGTTCATACTCGTCATTCCATCTGTTTATCGCCAACAGAATAAAACGTTTATTAATAGCCCATGTGTCAGGTAATGTGGTAATAAAAGAAGAATTGATCATGTTCCATTTTTCACGGTCATTTTGCTGTTTTTGGTATAACACTTCATATATAGCCCCGCCACTTTCACCTACTGTAAAACTTCCAAATTCTGTAAAAATGTTAGGAACAGGAACTTCGGCTTCTTCGCATGTCACCTTTATCTGATTGATAATTTCGTCGACCATATATTCATAGTCATATTCAAAAGCAAGGGAATTTTTAACAGGAAAGCCTCCCCCTATATTCAAGCTATCTAATGTAGGGCATATTTTTCTCAGCTGTGTGTAGACTTTTAAACACTTTAAGAGTTCATTCCAATAATAAGCATTGTCCCGTATACCGGTATTAATAAAAAAATGAAGCATTTTGAGTGTTACTCTTTTTTGGTCTTTAATTTCTCTATTATAAAAGGGAACGATGTTTTTATAACCAATTCCCAACCTACTTGTATAAAACTCAAACTTAGGTTCTTCTTCTGAGGCAATACGTATTCCGACTTCAAATTTTCTATCAATGCTTTCCAATAAAAGGTCTAATTCTTCATAATTATCTATTATGGGTACACAGTTATGGTGCCCGCTATTTATAAGATTAGCAATGTTAGTTATGTATTGATCACGCTTGAAGCCGTTACAGAGGATATAAGTGTCATTTGTTACTGTGCCTTGTTGTTTTAATTTGTTTACTATGTTTAAATCAAACGCAGAGGACGTTTCAATGTGAATGTCATTTTTTAATGCTTCGGTCATTACATGTTCAAAATGGGAACTTTTGGTACAATAGCAATAATGATAACTACCTTCATATTTATGTTTAGCCATTGCTTTGCTGAACCATATTTTTGCTTTATTGATGTTGTTAGATATTTGAGGTAAATATGTGAATTTTAACGGGGTTCCATATTTTTTGATGAGTTCCATTAAATCAACTCCCCTAAACAATAAATGTTCCTTGTCTAAAGTAAATTCTTCTTGAGGGAAGTAATAGGTTTGATCTATTAGATCGATATATTTATTTTTCATTGCTGTTTATTAGTTCAATTATAAAAAATTAGAGGGAAATGTACATGGATGCAAAATTCAAATTCGCAACATATAAAAAACACACCTGAAAATAATACAGGGAATTTTTAATTGAATTTCCATATTTACCCGGGTTCTCAGCTCCTGAGAAATAAAGAAAAACAATGTTCTTTCTTTAGTATGCCCGTAATGAAGAATTGTATTCATTATAAAAATACAAACACAATGTATTGATATTCTTTAATTTAAATAATAATAAAACGCTTCTTTTATTAATTGACGATCCACTTTTTTATCTATTACCGGTTGAGCAATAGTTTTCAATAATACAAAATTAACAACTCCTTCCGAATTTTTTTTATCGTATTGTAAAAGTGCTATAATTTCATCAATATCAGTATGTGATATTTGTTTTTTTTCAAAAAAAGAAAAAATAGTTTCTTTAATAGTTTTCAATGTATCTTTTGATAGCCCTTCTTGGACAGAAGAAATATAGCTTTCCAGAAGCATGCCTATTGCTATGGCCTCTCCATGTAAAACTCCTTCCTTATTTCCCTTTTTTAAATAATGGGACTCTATTGCATGGCCTAGCGTATGTCCGTAATTCAATATCTTACGACGGTTTTGTTCTTTAGGGTCTTCATTTACGATTGTACTTTTGATCACTACAGAATCATATACCAGCCTTCTTGAGGGTATAGTCCCTTTCTGAAGCAGGGAAACAGCGTCCCAATGATCCTTATTATGTATAAGCCCATGTTTCAACATTTCTGCAATACCGTTTGTTATATGGTTTTTCGGTAATGTTATGAGATATTGGGGATCTACAATTACAAATTGTGGAGCAGCAAAAACCCCCACCTGATTTTTTAAAATACCCAAATCAACACCTGTTTTTCCTCCAACAGAAGCATCTACCATAGCCAGAAGAGAGGTGGGGATGTTTATAAAACGAATACCTCGCATATATGTAGCTGCTACAAAGCCTCCTAAGTCAGTTACAACACCACCTCCAAGATTAATAATAAGGCTTTTACGGTCTGCACCGTGTAATGATAGCCTTTCCCATATATAAGAACATGTAGTTATGTTCTTGTAGGTTTCTCCGGGTTGTATTTCAATGACAATTATGTTTTCGAGTTTCTGGATGCGATCTAAAAAATAGGGCAAGCATTCCTTTTTTGTATGGCTGTCAACAATTACAAATAGCTTGGAGGAATTTTGTTCCTTGATATACTGACAAAGGAAGTTGTATGAGTCGTTATCAAACAATATCGGCGATTCATTTGTAACTATTGGCTTGAGCATGTTTTTCTTTTAATGAGTAGCCAAAATAAAAAGATTTTACAGAAAAAATAGTTTTCTATAAGTATATTTGCTCACATTTTTAGCATTTAATGAATAAATTATTTGACAATACTGAAATTGCGTTTGCCAGCAAATCAAATACAGAATTAAAAAAAACGTTTCTCCTCTTCAAAATTATAGCAAATCCTTTATTGGTGAAGCTAGGAACGAACGTAGTAAATTTTCTTTTGAGAATGCACCTCCCAATAAAAGGGATCATTAAAAGCACTATTTTTAAACAGTTTTGCGGAGGAACCACAGTGCATGAGTGTGAAACAATCATAAAAAACCTAAGCAGTAGTAATATCTCCTCTATTTTGGATTACTCGGTAGAAGGAAAGATTTCAGAAGTTGATTTTGAAAGGGCTGCTGCTAAAAAGTGTGAATTGATAATGTTGGCCTCTAAAAATAGGCATATATCATTTGTTGCAATGAAACCAACTGCTTTAGGTCGTTTTGCTTTGTGGGAGAAAATTACTGCAAATGATAGCCTTTCAGACAAAGAAGAAGAAGAATGGCGAAATATTCAAAGACGCATTCAGCAAATATGTCATAAAGCATATGAACAGGATGTTCCCGTATTAATAGACGCCGAGGAATCCTGGATGCAAGATGCCGCAGACGAACTTGTGGAGGAAATGATGAAGTTATATAATAAAGAATCGGTCATTGTTTACAATACAATTCAATGTTATCGATGGGACCGGTTGCAGTATGTAAAACATCTTAAAGAAAAAGCGGTAAAAAGCAACTTTTTAATAGGCACAAAGCTTGTGAGGGGTGCATATATGGAAAAAGAGAACCTTCGTGCTATGGAAATGGGCCGCAAATCGCCTATATGCGAAAGCAAAGAAGCCACGGATTCTATGTTTAATGATGTACTTACTTATGTTTTGGATAATTTAGATGTTTTTTCGCTTTTTGTAGGATCGCACAATGAAGAAAGTACATATTTGGCAATAGAATTAATGAAAAGCAAAGGATTAGCCAATCACCATAAACAAATATGGTTTGGGCAATTGTATGGTATGAGTGAACAAATAACATATAACCTAGCAGCAAAGGGTTACAATGCTACAAAATTAATCCCTTTTGGCCCAATTAGAGAAGTAATTCCGTATTTAACTAGAAGGGCTCAGGAAAACACCTCTGTAGCAGGGCAAAGTAACAGAGAGCTATCACTTTTACAACAAGAAATGAAGAGGAGAAATATCCGGTTATTGTTTTAATTCTATTTTTTGCACAATAGCTGTGCTGTCACAATTTTTAATAGTAACTTCTGTATTTTTTTCTTGATAACTTCCTGAAATAATATACTTTTTGCAGGGCTTAGTTTTTGTGTCACTCTTCGAAAAACTCACTTTTCCTTTGGTTAGTATATAATTAAACAAGTTTGTGTCAATTTCTTGTCCTTGCAACTTTTCATTAAAAGACAATTTTTTTGACCGTATATTTTTTAACACTCTGCAATTTGGTGAATAGCAAAAAGTAGTGTTTTTCTCTTTGAGAACATATGCCAAAATAATTAACCCTATAGCAAATCCAACTAAATAAAACCCAATCCTTCGGAGTAGTGTCATTAAAAAATCAATAAGTTAATATCACTGTGTGGTAAATCGAACCATTCGGCGACAGAGCGACTTGTCAGTATTCCGTGATAAAAATACAACCCGTTTCTCAATCCCTTGTCAAAACGAAGCGAATTTTCCAAACCGCCATCTTCCCCGATCTTTAATAAATATGGTGTAAACATATTGCTAATCGATATAGAAGCCGTTCTGGAATAACGAGAAGGGATATTGGGTACACAATAGTGCAATACACCATGTTTTTCAAACACCGGATTATCATGTGTCGTAATTTCGCTGGTTTCAAAACATCCTCCCATATCAATACTTACATCTATAACGACAGCTCCTTTTTTCATGTTTTCTACCATTGCTTCATTTACAATAACAGGGGCTCTGCTTTTTCCCTTAGCGGCTGCTATAGCCACATCACAACGTTTTAATGCTTTTAACAAGGTTTTTGGTTGTAACGTAGAAGTGTACAGTTGCCTTCCCAGATTCAACTGAATAGTTCGCAACCGGGTCACTGAATTGTCAAATATTTTGATAGTTGCCCCAAGCCCTAATGCAGCCCGTGCGGCAAATTCACCAACAGTTCCTGCTCCAATGATCACAACATCTACAGGGGGAACACCTGTAATATTTCCAAACATTAACCGGTTACCATATTCGCCATTGGTCATTATTTCTGCAGCGATTAGCACTGATGCCGTGCCGGCAATTTCACTTAGTGCTCGAACAGCTGGATAATTACCATCTTCATCTTTTATATACTCAAAACCGATGGCAGTAATTCGTTTTTTGGCAAGTTCTTCAAAGTATTTCTTGCTTCGGGTCTTTATCTGTAGTGCAGAAATAAGGATGGCTTGTGGGTTCATGTATCCTATCTCCTGTAATGTGGGAGGTTCTACTTTTAAAATAATTGGGCAAGAAAATATTTTTTTAGTATCATTGGTTACTTCTGCACCTGCATCGCTATATTCTTTATCTGTAAAATTGGCAGCTTCTCCTGCATCAGACTCTATCATAACCCTGTGTCCATGTGAGGCAAGTGCGTTTATGGCATCTGGGGTAAGACATACACGTTTTTCTTGATAGGCTGTTTCTTTTGGGATACCAATAAATAGCTCACCTTTTTTTTTGGCAATTTCCAGAGTTTCTTCTTGAGGCAATAATTGCTGACGGGTAAAAGGGGACATTGGTTTACTCATATAGCCAAATTATTAATGGATATCAGAGAGCCGTTTTTTACGTGCTGCTTCTTTTTCCTTTTTTTCTTCCCGTTCCCGTTGTTTGTATTCGTCCAGTTCACGCTCAATCTCTTTTAGATCAATACCATAGACCAATTTATCAAAAAGTTTGATACGGATCAAATAAACAATGGGCGTTACTACCATAACGACAGGAATCAACCAAATAATTTCATTTTCATCCATAATGGATGAATCATTATTTATGGCTGTAAAAAATTGAAAAGCATACATAGCGATGGGAATAAGAATCGCATGGTACCACCAATGTTTACATGTAATAAACCATAATATGAATAAATATAGGGGAACTATTTTACTAACATATATCCATACAGCTACTATTATACTAGAAAATCCGTTCTTTGTGAGTGTAAAGAACGGAGTCTCTATAGCTTCTTTATTAGGAATTATTGTATATACGTATATTATAAAAGGTGATAATATTATAAGTAGTACGGCTATAGAATCAAATAAAAATTTTGATTTAACGTATATCGGAGACTTTAATTTTTGCTTTTTCGACTCCTTCCGTGTATAGGTTGTCTTCATCGGCTACGCTGTTTGGACTGCAAGATACAAATAATGTAGTAGCTATAAATGCGATGGCGAGTAAAAATTTTCCAGTTTTCATGATGTTTTGCGTTTATTGGTTATTGAACATCACAAACTTATGGAGAAAAAAAATAAGCGTATAAAAAACTTTTGTTGTATATTTGTCGATTTTTTTAAGCAGTTAATCGACATAATATAGAGGGTGAGTGATTAAATACCGGGACAAATGTAGTGAAAAAAATAAACAATCAGCAACATCTTTATCAAAACTTTGCTGTTCTTTCATGGTCATTAATGACTTTTAAATAAACTTTATGAGCATCAAAGGGAATTAAGTTTGGAATTTTTTCAGGCCATTCTATAAATAGATACCCATCCTTTTCTAAATAGGCTTCAAAACCTATATCCAACGCTTCATTTTCATTATTGATACGGTACATATCAAAATGATAAATCCGAACATCATTTGTTAGATATTCATTTACAAGGCTAAAACTAGGACTCGACATGGGATGTGTTACTCCTAATTGTTTTGCCATACTTTTAATCAAGGTTGTTTTTCCTACACCCATATCGCCGTAAAACAGAAAAACTTTGCCGCTACAATACGCTAATATTTTCTTGGCAATGGTATCTATATCTTCTAGCTTATATGTAATTGTCATCTATTCTTATTTGGGCTGCATTACCACAAAAGGAATAATCATCTCTTCAAGAGAAATACCCCCATGTTGATATGTGTTCCGGTAATAGCTTACGTAGTGATTATAATTGTTTGGGTACGCAAAAAACAGATCTTCTTTTGCAAAAATAAACGAACTGCTCATGTTTATTGCTGGAAGGTGAATGGTTTTTGGGTTTTTAACAGCGTAAACTTCTTTCTCATTATACGTAAGGCTTCTACCTGTTTTATAGCGTAAATTAAGACTGGTCTCTTTATCACCTACTACTTTTGAAGGGTTCTTTACATTGATTGTTCCATGATCGGTAGTTATGATAAGCTTAAAACCAAATGATTGTGATTGTTGGATGATTTCTAGTAGCGGAGAATTTTTAAACCAACTTTGCGTAAGCGATCGGTATGCCTTATCATTGGACGCTAATTCTTTAATCACTTCCATTTCTGTTTTTGAATGCGAAAGCATATCCACAAAATTGTAAACCACAACTGTTAGGTCATTTTTTTCTTGTGATTTAAAATTCTCGGCAAGTTTTTTTCCCGATTTTACATTCGATATTTTATGATACTCCCAATTAAGAGAAAGCCCGAGCCGTTTGAGCTGTGCTTCTAAAAATTCTTTTTCATATAGGTTTTTGCCTCCTTCATCAGTATCGTTTCTCCATAGGGTTGGATATAATTGTTCCATATCTGCTGGCATTAACCCTGAAAAAATAGCATTTCGAGCATATTGTGTAGCTGTTGGAAGAATACTATAATACAGTTCCTCATTTGATTTTTTATAATGAGTCCCGATGGAACCCTCAAGTGCTTTCCATTGGTCTAAACGCAAATTATCAATCACTACAAGCAATGTGGGGACTTCACGAGATAACTCGGGGGCAATTCGTTCTTTAAAAAGCGTATGGGACATTACAGGAGGGTTAGCGTCTTTAAACCACAAATCATAATGCCTTTCAATGAATTTACCAAATTGCATATTAGCCTCTGTTTTTTGAGACTCTAGTATTTCAAACATTCCGGAATCCTCAATGGTTTCCAGTTCCATCTCCCAAAAAACAAGTCGATTATAGAGTTCTGCCCAGCCTTCATATGAATTCACCGAGGCCATATCCATAGCAATTTTTCGAAATTCTTGCTGATAATTAGCAGTTGTTTTTTCAGTAACTAATCTTGAATGGTCCAAATTCTTCTTGAGGCTTAATAGAATTTGATTTGGATTTACAGGTTTTATCAAATAATCAGAGATTTTTCCGCCAATGGCCTCTTCCATAATATATTCTTCTTCATTTTTGGTAATCATTACAACTGGAAGATTAGGCTTCATTGTTTTAATTTCAGTGAGTGTCTCTAAGCCGGTAATGCCTGGCATGTTTTCATCCAGAAAAACAATATCATAATCGTTGTTTTTTATATCTTCAAGTGCTTCTCTGCCACTTCGGCAAGTAGCAACATCATAATTTTTGTTTTGTAAGAAAAGAATATGTGGTTTTAGGAGTTCAATTTCATCATCTACCCACAATATTTTAATATGATTCATATATGTATATTTGCTAATACTTATTAATTACATCTTAATTTGAAAGCCACGAACAAGCTTACTATTTTGAATGATCCAATTTACGGATTTATTACCATTCCCAATACATTCATTTTTGATTTAATACAACATAGATATTTCCAACGTTTGCGAAGGATATCACAAATGGGACTTTCATACCTAGTTTATCCCGGGGCACATCATACACGTTTTCAACATGCATTAGGGTGTTTGCATTTAATGCAAAAAGCAATAACAGTATTGCACTATAAAGGCATTAATATCACAGAAGAAGAGAAGGAAGCGCTTTTGATTGCTATTTTATTGCACGACATAGGCCATGGGCCTTTCTCTCACGCTATGGAGCATAGCATTGTTGAAGGGATTCATCATGAAGACATGTCATTATTGTTCATGAAGAAACTCAATCAAGAGTTTTCGGGCAGATTGTCAATGGCTATAGCTATATTCAAAGGAGACTACTCTATGACGTTTATGAACCAATTAGTATCAGGCCAGTTAGATATTGATAGAATGGATTATTTAAAGCGTGATAGTTTTTATACAGGGGTGTCAGAAGGTAATATCAACTCAGAACGGATTATTACAATGCTCAATGTGACTGAAGATGATAAATTGGCTATTGAGGAAAAAGGGGTATATTCTATTGAAAAGTTCCTGGTAGCCAGGCGATTAATGTACTGGCAGGTTTATTTACATAAGACCAGCTTGGTTGCTGAACAACTCATGATTCGTGTTTTTAAACGTGCTAAGGAACTTTTGCTTGAAGGGAAAGACCTTTATGCAAGTGATGCACTTTTGTTTTTTATGAAAAACCAGTTATCAAAAAAAGATTTTGACACTAAGTATCTAGATTTATTCTCGAAACTGGATGATTATGATGTTGTATCAGCTATGAAAGCATGGCAACGTTCAGATGATTATGTCTTATCAACATTGTGTACCATGCTGATCAACCGTACACTTTTAAAAATAAAACTAAAAAATAAACCTATTTCTATAGATAAATTGGAAAAACATAGAAAACGTTTTGCAAAAACTCACAAAATATCTGAACATGAGGCCAATTACTTTGTTTTTAGTGGTGGAATAGAAAACCAAGCATACGATACAAAAAAACACAATATCAATATTCTCTTAGAAAATAAAAAGACAATAGATGTTGCTATTGCCTCGGATCAACTGAATATATTGGCGTTATCAAAACCTGTTAAGAAATATTACATCTGTTACCCAAAAGACCAACATTAGGAGTTTTTTTATACTTTTGCGAGAATGAAATTTACAGCAAATCAAATAGCAGGGATTCTAGAAGGTGATGTAGTAGGGAATCCTGAGGTAGAGGTATCTAGGTTATCTAAAATTGAAGAGGGGACAGAGGGCTCTTTAACTTTTTTGGCTAATCCTAAATATAAATCATTCATATATAAAACAAAGGCATCTGTAACCATTGTTAACAAAGACTTCGAAGCAGATGCTATTATCCATACAACACTGATCAAAGTAGATGACCCTTATAAATCATTTTCAAAACTCCTTGAGTATTACAATCAAGTAAAAATGAACAAAAATGGTGTAGAGACACCGGTGTTTATAGATGAGACAGCACGTTATGGAGAAGACATCTACATAGGGGCTTTTTCTTATATAGGGGAAAATGTTACAATAGGAAATAATGTTAAAATATATCCTAATGTATATGTGGGAGATAATGTGGTAATAGGAGATCATGTAGTTGTGTTTGCTGGAGCCAAAATATATTCAGAATCTGTAATTGGACATCACTGTGTTGTCCATAGTGGAGCTGTTGTAGGAGCAGATGGATTTGGCTTTGCACCTAACGAAAATGGTGAGTACCAAAAAGTACCGCAAACAGGAAATGTAATTATTGAAGATTATGTTGATATTGGAGCGGGCACAACTATCGATAGGGCAACTTTAGGATCTACGATTATTAGAAAAGGGGTAAAACTTGATAATCAAATACAAATTGCTCATAATGTAGAAATAGGGGAACATACTGTAATTGCAGCGCAAACAGGAATAGCAGGATCTACAAAAATAGGAAAGAATTGTATGATAGGAGGGCAAGTGGGCATTGTAGGACATATAACTATTGGGGACAGGGTCCGTATCCAAGCACAATCGGGAATAGGAAGAAATGTAAAAGATGATGAAGTATTACAAGGGTCTCCGGCCTTAAGTTATGGTGATTATAATAAATCATATGTACTCTTCAAAAATTTACCAAAATTAGCAGAAACCATTCACAAACTTGATAAAAAAACAAACGAAGAAAATGGCTAACACGGTTTCTAAGCAGCGGACCATCGCTAAAGAAGTTACGCTTAAAGGAGTAGGGTTACATACAGGAAAAGAAGTTACAATGACTTTTAAACCAGCCCCTATAAACCATGGCTATGCATTTGTTAGAGTTGATTTAGAGGGTAATCCTATTATAGAAGCAGATGCCAACTATGTAGTCAATACACAACGAGGTACCAATCTTGAAAAAAAAGGAGTTAAAATACAAACTTCAGAACATGTTTTAGCTGCTTTAGTAGGTATGGAGGTAGACAATGCTATCATAGAACTAGATGCATCGGAACCACCTATTATGGATGGCTCTTCAAAATATTTTGTCAAAGCCATCGAAGGAGTTGGTGTTATAGAGCAGGATGCTGACCGTGAAGAATACATTATAAAGGATGTGATTTCTTATATTGATGAGGAAACTGGAAGTGAAATCACTGTAATCCCCGCTGATGATTACCAAATCACTACTATGGTCGATTTTGGGACAAAAGTATTGGGCACTCAAAATGCAACATTAAAACATTTATCCGATTTTAAAAATGAAGTTGCAGACTCCCGTACATTTAGTTTTTTACATGAAATAGAAATGTTGTTAGAGCATGGACTTATAAAAGGAGGAGACCTTAATAATGCTATTGTGTATGTGGATAAGGAGCTATCGGAAGAAACTATGGAAAAACTCCGAGTAGCTTTTAAAAAAGATAACATTGCTGTAAAACCTAATGGAATATTAGATAACCTTACACTTCATCATCCTAATGAAGCAGCCCGGCATAAGTTGCTTGATGTTATAGGGGATTTAGCATTAATAGGTACTCGGATCCGGGGAAAAGTAATTGCCAATAAACCCGGACATTATGTTAATACACAATTTGCAAAAAAACTTTCTAAAATTATTAAAATAGAAAAAAGAAATAAGGTGCCTAAGGTTGATTTAACCCAACCTCCGCTGATGGATGTAAATCAAATCATGAAAATGTTGCCGCATAGGCCTCCATTTTTATTAGTAGATAGAATATTGGAATTAAGTGATAAGCATGTAGTTGGATTGAAAAATGTTACTATGAACGAACCTTTTTTTATAGGACATTTTCCCGGAGCACCAGTGATGCCCGGAGTACTACAAATAGAAGCAATGGCTCAGGCCGGAGGCGTTCTTGTTTTAAGCACAGTACCCGATCCTGAGAACTACTTGACATTTTTTATGAAAATCGATAATGTTAAATTTAAACAACAAGTAGGCCCAGGAGATACATTAATATTTAAGCTAGAATTGCTATCTCCTATAAGAAGAGGGATTTGTCATATGCAAGGATATGCTTATGCCAATGGAAAGTTGGCTACAGAAGCTGAACTAATGGCACAAATTGTAAAAACTAAAGAAGAAGATAAATAAGATGAACCAACCATTAGCATATGTCCACCCCGGAGCAAAAATTGCAAAAAATGTAGTCATAGAACCTTTTACCACTATTCACAATAATGTAACAATTGGAGAAGGTACATGGATAGGCTCCAATGTAACTATCATGGAAGGGGCCCGAATAGGAAAAAATTGCAATATATTTCCAGGAGCAGTAATCTCTGCAATACCACAGGATCTAAAATTTCAAGGAGAAGAAACTATTGCCGAAATAGGCGACCATACAACTATCAGGGAATGTGTCACCATAAACAGGGGCACCTCTGATCGTATGAAAACAGTTATTGGAAAGAATTGTTTAATAATGGCCTATTGCCATGTCGCCCATGATTGTATTGTTGGGGATAACTGTATTTTTTCTAATAACAGTACATTGGCAGGGCATATTAATATAGGCGATCACGTAGTATTGGCCGGTATGACAGCAGTTCACCAGTTTTGTTCAATAGGAAATCATGCATTTGTCACGGGAGGTTCCTTGGTACGAAAAGATGTTCCGCCTTATGTAAAAGCAGCCCGCGAGCCACTTTCATACGTAGGAATCAATTCTGTAGGCCTAAGAAGGAGAGGGTATAGCACAGACAAAATTAGGGAAATTCAAAATATTTATAGGATTTTATATCAAATGAACTATAATAACTCACAGGCGGTGGAAATTATAGAAGCAGAAATGGAAGCAACTCCTGAAAGAGATGAGATATTACAGTTCATAAAAGATTCACAAAGAGGTATAATGAAAGGATATTTTAATACAAATTAATAAATGGCAACAACTTCAGACATCCGTAAAGGGCTTTGTATTCGATACAACCATGATATCTATAAAATAATTGAATTTTTGCATGTAAAGCCAGGCAAGGGGCCTGCTTTCGTCCGCACAAAACTAAAGAGTGTTACTACAGGGAAGGTTATTGATAATACTTTTTCGGCAGGACATAAAATAGAAGATGTACGCGTAGAAACACATTCATTTCAATACCTTTATAACGAAGGGGATACCTATCATTTTATGAACACGGAAGATTTCACACAGATCACCCTCCAAAGAGACACCTTAGACGCCCCGGAGTTTCTGAAAGAAGGAGAAGTAGTAATAGTGCTTATTAATACCGAAGACCAATTGCCCTTATCTGTAGAAATGCCAAACCATGTTATCCTTGAAGTTACCCATACTGAGCCCGGAGTAAAAGGGAACACAGCAACTAATGCCACAAAACCAGCAACAGTAGAAACAGGGGCACAGGTAAATGTTCCGTTATTCATAAATGAAGGGGATAAAATAAAGATTGATGTAGAAAAAGGAGTTTACATGGAACGTATAAAAGAATAGCCAGTACATATTCACTATGAAATTTCCCCATCAGTATACTTTAGAACAAATAGCAACTATCATAAACACAAAGTATGTAGGTGATGCAAACTTTCCCATTATAGGCATGAATGAAATACATGTTGTAGAACCTGGAGATATCGTTTTTGTTGATCATCCTAAATATTATGATAAAGCACTTAACTCTGCTGCAACTGTAGTACTCATAAATAAAGAAGTTGAGTGTCCTCAAAACAAGGCATTACTTATATCAGATGATCCTTTTCGGGACTTTAATAAGCTTACAAATTATTTCAAGCCATTTGAAAAAGCTACTGCTCAAATAGCAAGTACTGCCACAATAGGTAAAAATACGATTATACAACCGGGTGTTTTTATAGGGAATCACGTAACAATAGGCAATAATTGTTGTATTCACCCAAATGTGGTCATTTATGACCATAGCTCCATCGGAAATAATGTTACAATCCATTCAGGAACAGTCTTAGGAGCCGATGCTTTTTATTACAAAAAGAGAGATTCCGGTTTTGATAAACTACAATCGGGCGGTAGTGTTCTGATTGAAGACAATGTGGATATTGGCGCATTATGTACTATAGACAGAGGTGTAAGTGGAAATACAACCATAAAACAAGGTAGTAAACTGGACAACCAAGTACATGTTGGCCATGATACAGTAATAGGGGAAAGGTGTCTTATTGCTTCTCAAGTAGGGATTGCCGGTTGTGTTATTATAGAAGACGGAGTAACATTGTGGGGACAGGCAGGCATTACAAGCGGCATAACAATAGGGGAGGGCGCAGTAGTATCTGCACAATCAGGAGTAAGTAAAACATTGGAAAAAGGGAAGTTGTACTTTGGAACCCCGGCAGAGGAAATTCGCAAAAAACATAGAGAATTAGCCGCAATTCGTCAAATCCCCTCCATTATAGAGCAATTAAAAAGTAAAAAATAGGATTACAAATTTTTTTAATGAAAAGCATTACTGAAATTTCACCCAAAAGTCTATTTTTGTACCGCATTTAAAATAAATAGCAATGAGCGTTTTAGTCAATAAAGATTCCAAAATAATTGTACAAGGTTTTACAGGTAGTGAAGGGACATTTCATGCAGAGCAAATGATTGAATATGGCACCAATGTCGTTGGAGGGGTAACACCCGGAAAAGGTGGTCAAGAACATTTAGGAAAACCTGTTTTTAATACAGTTGAAGATGCTGTAAGGAAAACAGGAGCGGATGTATCTATCATATTTGTGCCACCTGCCTTTGCTGCTGATGCCATTATGGAAGCTGCGAATGCAGGAATAAAGGTAATCATAACTATTACAGAGGGAATTCCTGTTGCTGATATGATAAAAGCATATAATTACATAAATGAAAAAGATTGCAGGCTTGTTGGCCCTAATTGTCCGGGGGTGATTACACCGGGAGAAGCAAAAGTAGGTATTATGCCCGGGTTCGTTTTTAAAAAAGGAAAAGTAGGTATTGTATCAAAGTCAGGAACACTTACTTATGAAGCTGCTGATCAAGTAGTACGCCAAGGCTTAGGAATTACAACGGCTATTGGAATAGGGGGAGATCCAATTATAGGCACTACCACAAAAGAAGCTGTAGAATTACTTATGAATGATCCTGAAACATCATGTATAGTAATGATAGGGGAGATAGGAGGGCAATTGGAGGCAGATGCTGCAAGATGGATTAAAGAAAATGGAAATAAAAAACCTGTTGTTGGATTTATAGCAGGGGAAACAGCACCGAAAGGCCGTACAATGGGACATGCAGGAGCTATTGTAGGGGGAGCTGATGATACCGCTGAAGCAAAAAAGCGGATCATGAGAGAGTGTGGAATTCATGTGGTAGATTCTCCGGCTGAAATAGGAAAACGCGTGGTTGAAGTTTTAGCATAACACTACAGCATAAAAACAATTGTTAAATCCCGTTTATAGCGGGATTTTTCTATAAAAGAACTCAAGTAAAAGACTTATATTTGATTCACTAACTATAAAAGACATTTAAGGTATATGAAATTATTAGAAGGGAAAACAGTTATTATAACAGGAGCCAGCAGAGGAATAGGGAAAGGGATTGCATCTATTTTTGCTATGCATGGCGCCAATATTGCTTTTACATATAGTGCTTCCGTGGAAGCAGCAACTGCACTGGAAAACGAGTTAAAAGAACAAGGAATAAAAGCAAAAGGATACCAATCAAATGCTGCTGATTTTGAACAAGCTCAAAAATTAGTGGAGGATGTAGTTTCTGAATTTGGAGGTGTAGACATTCTCATTAATAATGCAGGTATTACAAAAGACAATCTTTTGATGCGTATATCTGAAGAAGATTTCGACAAAGTAATTGAAGTGAACCTTAAATCGGTTTTCAATATGACAAAAGCAGTTCAACGAACCATGTTAAAGCAACGAAAAGGTTCAATTATTAACATGAGCAGTGTTGTAGGTGTAAAAGGGAATGCCGGGCAGACAAACTATGCAGCATCAAAAGCTGGAATCATAGGATTTACCAAATCGGTAGCATTAGAATTAGGGTCTAGAAATATCCGTTGCAACGCAATAGCCCCTGGGTTTATTGAGACCGAGATGACAGCAAAACTAGACGAAAAAGTTGTTCAAGGATGGCGAGATGCGATTCCATTAAAGCGTGGAGGAACTCCTGAAGATGTTGCAAATGCCTGCCTTTTCTTAGCTTCAGACCTTTCAACATATGTTACCGGACAAGTTTTAAATGTCGATGGAGGGATGCTTACATAGGCGCCTCAAGAGATTTTAAACATTGGCATATTGTCTTTAAAATCCGTTTTTATTATTAAAATATGGATATCATAACTATTTCTTATATTATTATAGCTATTGTAACAGCATTTTTTTTTGCAAGGTTTCAGTATGTTGCTAAAAAGAAAAAAAACATAAAAGATCATGTCCTTTTAATAGTTCTACGCTTCATAACTGTTTTTCTAATTATGCTGTTGCTTGTTAACCCTGCTATAGAAAAAACGGTGTTTTATGTCGAAAAACCGATTTTGACAATTGCAACAGATAACTCTTCATCCATTGCTTTTCTGAACAAAACAGAGGAAATAAAAGCTATTATTAAAGAATTTCGTGAAAACGCCGATTTAAATAAACGATTTGATGTTCGCTACGTAACTTTTGGGGACAATATCACTTTTTCGGATACGCTTACATTTGACAAGAAACAAACCAAAATACATTCAGTTTTGAATTCATTGGAAAATTCATCTAGTAATTCAATAGCTCCGGTCATTTTATTATCAGATGGAAATCAAACCTACGGGGAGGATTATGCTCTTTTAAGTACCAATTATAAGCAACAGGTATATCCGGTAGTAATAGGAGATACTACTAAATATACGGATCTAAAAATTAACCAGATCAATGTCAATAAATATGCTTACCATAAAAATGACTTTCCTGTAGAATTATTCATTAACTACCAAGGGAAGAATAAGGTCAAGAGTAACTTCGTTATAAAATCTGATGGTAAAACTGTCCATTCTCAGGAAATTGAATTTGATGATATAAATAACTCACGTATTGTAACACCTATGTTGAAAGCTAATGCTGTAGGTGTTCAATCCTATACAGCTGAAATTAGTCCGTTAGAAGAGGAAAGGAATACACTAAATAATATTAAAGAATTTGCAATTGAGATAATTGATCAAAAAACGAAAGTTCTTATTGTTTCAAGTATTATGCACCCTGATCTTGGAGCCTTGAAAAAGAGTATTGAGAATAATGATCAACGCGAGGCTACCATTCAAAGTATAGCAGATATAACTATTTCTGGGGTAAAAGAATACCAATTGATTATTATATATCAACCTGATGCTCGATTTAAAGCATTATTTGACACTATAAAAAAAACAAATACCAGTGTGTTTACAATTACGGGAACAAAAACCGATTGGCGGTTTTTAAACACTGCTCAGTCTTTTTATAGAAAAGAATTGAGTGCCCAGAAAGAAAATATAGAGCCGGAAAAAGAGAAGGGTTATACTCCTTTTGATATAAGTGAAATTGATTTTTATGACTATCCTCCTTTAGACAATTTTCTGGGTGATATTAGTTTCTCTATAAACCCTGATATTATTTTAAGGCAACGGATTAGGAATATTTCAACGACACAACCAATGCTTGCAACTTATGAAATAGATTCAATAAGAGGAGCGGTGTTATTTGGTGAAAACACCTGGAAATGGCGAGCTTTCAATTTTCTTGAAAATAAAAATTTTGAATCATATGATAACCTGATGGGAAAGTTGATTTTTTATTTATCATCAAACAAAAAGAAGGAACGGTTAGAAGTGTTTTCAGAATCATTTTA
Organism: Leptobacterium meishanense; assembly: GCF_037645805.1. Lineage (NCBI taxonomy): Bacteria > Pseudomonadati > Bacteroidota > Flavobacteriia > Flavobacteriales > Flavobacteriaceae > Leptobacterium > Leptobacterium meishanense. Next base: position 165,401 of record NZ_JBBEXE010000001.1, on the reverse strand, counting down.
TGACGGTAATAACAAAAAAGCAATCACAGCACAATATTTTAATGATAATTATGAATTTAACCCTAATGCAAGGTTAAATGCGATACTTAATAAAAGTTCAGAAGAAACACAACAAGTAATTCCGATGCGCTTATCTAATAACTTTTTTGAAGTAGATTTAAGTAATTTGTTAGCAGGAGAGTATAACTATACCATTGTAGTAGAAGGTGAAAACCTTTCAAAATCTGGAAAATTTAAAATAATTGATTTTGATATAGAGAAACAATTTTTAAATGCAGATAAAGAGCGATTAAAGATTTTAGCCGAAAATTCTGGTGGGAAAATATATTATCCTGAGCAAATAAAGGAATTGAAAGAAGACTTATTGACCAATGAAGGATTCAAGCCTATACAAAAAAGCAGTGAAAATGTTGTACCTTTGATCGACTGGAAGCTATTACTGGTTTTTATTGTTTTATTGTTGTCAGCTGAGTGGTTTCTAAGAAAATATAAAGGATTAATTTAATTTAAAAACATTGAAAGAATGGATCGACTTCCAAAAATTGGATTACCTATACTCGTAATCATCATTATAGGGATTATTTTTATTTATAAATCAACAATTACAATAGGCTCTGGAGAAGGAGGAGTTTTGTACAAAACTTTTGGGGGCGGTGTTGTAACAGATCAACCTCCATTGAATGAAGGGTTTCACTTAGTTGCCCCATGGAACAAGGTCTTTGTCTATGAAGTACGTCAACAAGAACTATCAGAAGCGATGCAAGTATTGTCCTCCAATGGATTAGAGATACAATTAGATGCTACGGCATGGTACCAACCGAGTTATAAAGATTTAGGAAAACTCCACAGGGAAAAAGGAGAAAAATATGTGGAGCGGATTATTCGCCCGGCTATTAGGTCCGCTGCCCGGAGTGTTGTTGGAAGGTATACTCCTGAACAATTATACTCTACAAAAAGAGATGCTATTCAAGAAGAAATCCAAGAAGAGACAAAAAACATTTTGAAAGGACAATATGTACAGCTGAACGAAATATTGGTTAGAGATGTTACATTACCTTCAACTATTAAAGAAGCTATTGAACGGAAACTAAGACAAGAACAAGAAGCATTGGAATATGAGTTTCGTATAGAAAAAGCTACGCAAGAAGCCGAGCGCCAACGCATTGATGCAGAAGGAAAGGCCAATGCCAATAGAATATTAAGTGCTTCTTTAACAGATAAGATACTTCGAGAAAAGGGAATAGAAGCAACATTAAAACTTTCTACTTCTCCAAACAGTAAAGTTATTGTAATTGGTAGTGGAGATGATGGGTTGCCTATTATTCTTGGGAATCAATAATGACTATTCGAAAAGACACTAAAACATTAAGATATAGAGGTTATTGTAATTAAATAACTCTCTATATCTTTTGCTTAGTCAACTAATAAGACACAATGTTTATCCCAAATTCATAAAAATGAACATTTCAAGACTGGCCTTTGTTATAATTACAATTTTTATACTTAAATCTTCTTCCGCCCAAAATAAAGACTCTCTTTCTATAAAGAATGGTATAGATAAATCAAATATGGTTTCTACCCATCATTTTGGCTTATTTAGTGCCCGTATAAACCATAACTTCAAAGTCCGGCCTCCAAAGAAATCCACTACTCAACTTACAGTTCAAAGTGGTAACATCTTCCATCCTGCGCTGGAAGTTTTTTTACCTAAAGACCCTACTATAAGGGAACAATTCAGTAACTTAACATGGTTCAAGAGGCCTTTTACATTTATAGATCAGGAAACAACTCCTGCCGATCTAATAAATATTGAGATTGATGCTGTATATAAGGTTTTTAGATTAGAACATATTATTCCATTATCAGAGAATCACGAGATTGGACTAGGGCTAAGAACATTTATGCCAACCAAAGGGACCTATCCATTTTCTTTCGTTACAAGTGATAAAACAATAGAATGGTTTCATTCTAATATAGCAGGAGGAGAAGATCCTTTTGGTAGAAAATTTTTCGGATTGAATGAAGTAAATATAAATTATGAGGATAGGAATGGCCGGACAATGCAACTAAGCAACAATCAATTTATCTTTAGCGGAATTGAAATAAATCATTTTTACTACCCAGAATATTTAGGTAATAAATCTAAGAACCTTCATTTTAATTTTGGCTCTCACCTCGGAATTAACACATCAAAGTATAACCCTTCCATTGATGTGGGTATTTCAGGAAATGGGATAAAAAAATGGATTTATAATGACCGGAATGAAATACGATTGGGTATTGGTTTAAGTGCTTTAAGAAAAAACTTTATAAACTTTCGAGATCCTGTAGATTTTGGGAATAATAAATATATTGCAAGTGGTGAGGCTGTATTAGAATACACAATGTATACTGATAAAAAAAACTATAATACCATTTCACTTTTTTACCAATTACAAACCCCATACAATACAAGAAAAGAGAAAGATTTTTTTCATTTGAAAGGGTTTTGGCAAGAAATAAATGCAGGTTGGCACAATGGTTATACTAAAACACTGGAAAATATAACTACATGGAGTTTAATGTACACTTATGGAACAAAAAAAATAGCATTTTCAGTATATATCAAACAAGATACAAAAGTCAATAATGCACCCGATATAGAAACCGGCATTAGTCTAAAAATTAACACTGTAAAATAATTTCCTCTAGAATTTAAAAATTTTATTTAACCTTATGAGATTAGTTTCTTGTATCCTGTTTTCTTTTTTTAATCAACCTTAAAGCTTGGCCTTTCCAGTCATCCCTTTTTATACGTCCTGGGAAAAACTCAATTAGCTGTGTGACAATTTCTATATCATCATCACTAAATTTACTTATTTGCTCATAAGTATAAATACCTATCTTATTTAGTTTTCCTTCAATAAAAGGACCAATGCCATTTATAGCTGTTAATTTATCTCTGAAAGAAGAATCCGCTACGCCAAAACTTTCAAAATTAAGTGTGGGTTTTTCATTATCAATAATTTTATTAGAGTCACTTACAACCATTCCTCTTCTTCCTCTAGTCTGTACCGCTTTTATTTTATTTTCTGAGAGCATCGTACTGTCAGAATTAAAAGCTTCCACTTTTTTAAATTGCATTCCTTTCTCAATGATAATATCATTCAGTTCATTTTTAAACTTTTTCTTATAATAAACTCTTGAAGAAATGTAACCGATCAAGAACGATCCCAAGCACATCAAAAAAATAATAATAAACTCATGATAAGCAGTAGGGTTTATATCTTCTAACATTATAATAATATTTGGGTCAATTTATTTTTATTTCAATTCTTCTGTTTTTGCGCCTATTTTCTAAACTATTGTTTTCTACTATAGGAGAGGTCTCCCCTTTAGAAAGGACTTTTATTTTATCTTCAGGGACTCCTTGAGAAACTATATATTCAGACACACTTTTAGCACGTTCCATCCCTATCCATTCATTTGTTTCAGGATCCCCCACATCATCTGTATGACCAATAATTGAAATTGCTTTTAAAGGGTGGCTTTCCAAATAGGTAATTAATTTAGTTATATAAATATTTAAAGAATCATCTGGTTCAAATGTGTTAGAGCCAAATCCGGTATATATTACAATATCAGTTAATGGAGTTTCTTCAATAAATATTTTCACCTCTTCTCCTTCTTGGTACGTGCCATTAGTGCTTGGGGGGCTATTGATAGTATCAATATTGTCCTTTGTAGAGATGCTATCAACTACCGCATTGGAGTTTACTTGCTCTTTCTTATGAACAGGGTATATAATATTACAGTATTGTTTAATTTGGCACATATAAATGTATATGCCTAAAGAAAACCACAAAACAAATAATAATAATGAGAGAAGAAAGTTTCTCATATACCGTTCTCATGTTTACTATCTAAAAGTATGAATTTCGGACTTATTTTCAAATTAAAATTGTTTCTTACATATTATCGCTAACTTTAGAAGAAAACATTTTTTTTTGGGTTATATAATTTAAAATATACTATTTTTGCATCTGAAAGTTGCAATAATTATTATGTTTATATACACTCATCATCATCATTTATACACGTTCGCTCAAGCGAGGTGAAAGATGTTGCATGTTGTTAAAGCACATAAACCCGTTTGAGTAAACTCAAACGGGTTTTTTAATGATAGTTTTTAATAAAACACAGTATTATAATGGCCAGAATTAAAATTGCTATTCAAAAATCAGGAAGACTTAACCAAGATTCTTTAAAAATCATAAAGGATTGCGGAATCTCTATTGATAATGGTAAAGATCAATTAAAAGCTGTCGCAAGAAATTTCCCTATGGAAGTATTGTATCTCCGTAACAGTGATATTCCACAATACCTTAGAGATGGAGTGGCAGATGTTGCTATTGTAGGAGATAATTTGTTAACGGAAAAAGGCGAAAATATAAAAATTGCAGAAAGATTGGGCTTCTCAAAATGTAGAGTTTCTTTAGCGGTTCCAAAATCATTTAAATATAATGATATGAACGACCTAGAGGGAAAGAGAATAGCTACTTCTTATCCCAACACCGTTAAAAAATATTTAGCTAATAAAAAAATAAAAGCCAATATCCATGTTATTAATGGGTCTGTAGAGATAGCTCCAAGCATTGGTTTGGCTGATGCTATAGTTGATATTGTTTCTAGCGGTAGCACACTTTTTAAAAACAATTTAAAAGAAGTAGAAATCATTCAAGCAAGCGAGGCGGTATTGGCGGTATCCCCTAAAATAACTTCAAAAAACAATGCTATTCTGAATAAGTTACAGTTTCGGCTTCAAGCAGTATTGAAAGCCCGGAAATCAAAATATATTTTATTAAATGCCCCAAATGATAAGATTGATGCTATAAGTAAAATACTGCCTGTGCTAAAAAGCCCCACGGTACTTCCCTTAGCAGAAAAAGGATGGAGTTCATTGCATTCAGTAATAGATGAGGGTACATTTTGGGAAGTTATAGATGAGTTGAAACAAGCAGGCGCAGAAGGTATTTTGGTTTGTCCAATAGAAAAAATGGTGCTTTAGTTTTTAAATATCCAAATATGGAAAAGATATACAACCCAAGTAGAGAAAAATGGCCTGAACTAACAAAAAGGCCAACGCAAACAATTGATGAGATTGAAAAAACCGTATTAGGAATATTTAATGATGTAAAACTAAAAGGCGATTCTGCTATCACTAAGTATACGGAACTTTTTGATAATGTTTTATTGAATAACAATATAGTTTCTGATGATGAAATAGTGAAAGCGACAAATATTGTTTCTCAAAATGTCAAATCTGCTGTTCAGCTAGCCAAAAGCAATATTGAAAAATTCCATAGTGCTCAAAAAACACCCCCCGTCTTCGTCGAAACGATAGAAGGAGTTAATTGTTGGCAGGAGAAAAAACCTATTCAAAAAATAGGATTGTATATCCCTGGAGGCACAGCTCCTTTGTTTTCAACTATTTTAATGTTGGCAATACCTGCAAAACTAGCTGGTTGTAAAGAAATTATTCTCTGTACACCCCCAAACAAAAAAGGCACGATTGCGAATGAGATTCTTTACACAGCAAATTTATGTGGTATCACCAAAATTTTTAAAATAGGAGGTATACAGGCAATCGCCGGAATGACCTTTGGTACGGAAACAATTCCTGCTGTATACAAAATATTTGGGCCCGGAAACCAATTTGTAACAGTAGCCAAGCAGTTAGCTACAAAATATGGAGTAGCAATCGATATGCCTGCAGGGCCCAGTGAGGTTTTAATTATTGCTGATGATACTGCAAACCCTTCATTTATTGCTTCGGACTTATTATCACAAGCAGAACATGGCATAGACAGTCAAGTTATTTTAGTAAGTACTTCAAAAAAAACAATCGAAAATGTAGAAAAGGAAGTTGAAGCTCAGATAAAAGAATTACCTCGTAAGAATATAGCTAAGGAAGCAATTAGAAAATCAAGATCAATCTATTTTGAAGATCATGTCTCAGCTATTAATTTCATTAATGATTATGCCCCTGAGCATTTCATTGTCTGTACCGATAATGAGGACTTTTATATAAACAATATTGAAAATGCAGGATCTGTTTTTATTGGTGATTATACTCCTGAAAGTGCAGGCGATTATGCCTCTGGAACCAACCATACATTGCCTACAAGTGGGTATGCAAAAAATTACAGCGGTGTAAACCTGGATTCTTTTATGAAAACAATGACTTTTCAAAAAATAACAAAAAAAGGAATTCAAAATATAGGCAATTCAATTGAAGTTATGGCAGAAGCAGAAGGGCTACAAGCTCATAAAAAAGCTGTTTCGCTACGATTGAAAGCAATAAGCGATGATTTATTATGAGAACATTTAATTTAAAAAATTTAATACGACCTAATGTCGCTAACATGAAACCCTACACATCTGCACGAGACGAATACATGGGCACAACTTCAGAAATGGTATTCTTAGATGCTAATGAAAACCCTTATAATAATGGCATTAACCGTTATCCGGATCCAAATCAAAAAGAATTAAAAAATGTATTAGCAAAATTAAAAGATATATCCCCTTATCAACTATTACTAGGCAATGGTAGTGATGAAATCTTGGATTTAATATTCAGGGCTTTTTGTGAACCCGGAAAAGACAACATTATCACATTGCCCCCAACCTATGGTATGTATGCTGTTTTGGCGGATACAAACAATATTGACAACAGACGCGTATTCTTAACCACAGAGTTTAAAATTGATGTAGAGAAAATACTAAACACCATTGACGGGCAAACAAAACTTATTTTTTTATGTTCTCCTAACAATCCTACCGGGAATTTACTTGACATAAAGGATATTGAATTTATTTTAAACAGCTTTAATGGACTTGTAATAATTGATGAAGCCTATATTGATTTTTCATTACAACATAGCTGGATATCCAAATTGGAAGAATTTCCTAATTTAGTTGTGACGCAGACACTCTCAAAAGCCTATGCAGCTGCAGGTATTCGCTTAGGTATATGCTATGCATCAAAAGAGATTATAAAAACACTGCAAAAAATAAAACCACCATACAATGTGAACCTACTCACTCAGGAACACGCATTATCATGTATTCTAAACCAAAAAAAAATACAACGGCATGTTGATGCTATTCTTAATGAAAGAAACAAACTCCTTAGCGCTTTAACTGAAATAAAGTGTGTTAAAAAAGCATATCCGACATCGGCTAACTTTGTTTTGGTGAAGATGGATGATGCAACAACGCGTTACAACCAATTGCTAAAAGCGGGTATTGTAGTCCGTAATCGCTCTAATCAACCACTTTGTGAAGATTGCCTGCGTTTTACCATTGGTACACCGGAAGAGAACAATAAATTAATAAAAGCTTTAAAAGAAATGAAACAATGAAAAAAGTATTGTTTATAGACCGTGATGGGACGCTTATAAAAGAGCCTAGTGACGAACAGATAGATGCATTTGAAAAACTGGAATTCTATCCAAATATGTTTTCTTATCTGGGAAAAATTGCACGAGAGTTGGATTATGAACTTGTGATGGTAACCAATCAGGATGGCCTAGGAACTGATAGTTTTCCCGAAGATACTTTTTGGCCGGTTCATAAATTTATTATGCAGTCACTGGAAAACGAAGGAATTATTTTTAAAGAGGAAATTATAGACCGAACGTTTGCCAAGGATAATGCCCCAACCCGTAAACCAAAAATCGGATTGTTGACTAATTTTTTTTCAGATGATTATGACTTGAAAAACTCATATGTAATCGGAGATCGAATGACAGATGTAGAATTAGCCAAGAATCTTAACAGTAAGGCTATATACATTAACAATAATACAAGTCTAGGACAAAAAGAAACAACCATCTCCCACAAGAAACTAAGGCAGTTCATTGCTTTAGAGACTGATAATTGGAAAACTATTTATGAATTCTTAAAACTGAAACAAAGAAGCGCTGAAATCGTCAGGAAAACTAATGAAACAAACATCGCTATTTCGTTAAATATTGACGGAGTAGGTAACAGCAAAATAGACACTGGCATTGCCTTTTTTGATCACATGCTCGATCAATTGTCAAGACACGGGCAAATGGATTTAAAAATTAATGTAAAAGGGGATTTGAATGTTGATGAACACCATACCATTGAAGATACTGCAATCGCTTTGGGAGAAGTCTTTAATAAAGCATTGGAAGACAAACTAGGTATAGAGCGTTATGGTTTTTGTCTTCCTATGGATGATTGTTTAGCACAGGTAGCTATTGATTTTGGAGGACGTAACTGGTTGGTTTGGGAAGCCGATTTTAAACGTGAAATGATTGGTAAAATGCCTACAGAAATGTTTTATCATTTTTTTAAATCATTTACTGATGGGGCGAAAGCCAACTTGAATATAAAAGCAGAAGGAATTAATGAGCACCACAAAATAGAAGCTATCTTTAAGGCTTTTGCGAAGGCTATTAAAATGGCTGTAAAACGTGATGTAGAGAAAATGGTTTTGCCAAGCACAAAAGGTATTATTTAAAGAAAGTATAATGAAAATAGCCATTATAGATTACGGTGCGGGGAACATTCAGAGCATAAAATTTGCTGTTCAACGCTTAGGGTACGAAGCAGCACTTACAAGTAGGCCTGATGAAATTCAAAATGCCGATAAAGTTATTTTCCCGGGAGTAGGAGAAGCAAGTAGTGCGATGAACAAACTTAAGAGCTCTGGATTGCATAAATTAATACCGGAATTAAAACAACCAGTACTGGGGATATGTTTAGGGATGCAGTTGATGTGTAATTTTTCTGAAGAGAACAATACTGAAGGATTAAAAATTTTTAACACAGGCGTTGTGAAATTCAAGAATGATGTGAAAATCCCTCAAATAGGGTGGAACAAAATTTCAAACCTGAAAACCACTTTATTTGAAGGAATAGAAGAGGGAGCATACATGTATCTAGTACACAGTTATTATGTCCCGCTGCATAAAAATGCTATTTCAACAACCTACTATGGGATTGAATACGCCTCTGCATTGCATAAAGATAATTTTTATGGGGTTCAATTTCATCCTGAAAAAAGCAGTAAAGAAGGCTCCAGAGTGTTAGCGAATTTTTTAAAAATAAAATAGTAATGAGGATTATCCCTGCAATTGATATAATAAATGGAAAATGTGTTCGACTTACCAAAGGTGATTACAGTACACAAAAAATATACAATGAAGATCCTTTAGAAGTGGCGCTACAATTTGAAGCACATGGTATTCATTATGCACATGTAGTGGACTTAGATGGGGCTAAAAGCCATCATATTGTCAATTACAAAATACTTGAACGCATAGCAACCAGAACAAATTTGAAAATTGACTTTGGGGGAGGCATAAAATCTGATGAAGACATAAAAATAGCTTTTGAATGTGGTGCTTCACAGGTTACAGGAGGCAGTATAGCAATAAAAAATCCTGAATTATTCAATACTTGGATTCAACAATATGGCTCTAGCAATATTATATTAGGAGCGGATGTTAATGACCAGAGAATAGCGATTAATGGTTGGAAAGAAACTTCAGAAGAATCATTAATACCTTTTATAAAACGATATGTAGATGAAGGCATTAAATATGTTATATGCACAGATATTAGTAAGGATGGCATGTTGAAAGGCCCTTCATTTAAATTATACCAATCGGTATTAAATAAAATAGAAAATCTACACTTGATAGCTTCAGGAGGTATTTCCAGCATGGAAGACATTGCTGAGTTAGCTGTTATAGGTTGTGAAGGCGCTATAATTGGAAAAGCTATTTACGAGAATAAGATTTCCTTGAAAGAATTAGAAAAATATATTACTACACAATCAAATCATGCTAGCTAAACGAATAATTCCTTGCTTAGACATTAAAAATGGACGTACGGTAAAAGGAGTGAATTTTCTTAAACTTCGCGATGCAGGAGATCCCGTAGCACTCGCAGCGTTATATGCAGAAGAAGCAGATGAGTTGGTTTTTTTAGATATATCAGCAACAGAAGAAAGAAGAAAAACATTATTGCCACTTGTTCTCAATGTTGCAGAAAAAATAGACATTCCTTTTACTGTAGGAGGAGGTATATCATCTGTTCAGGACGTAGAACTACTCCTTAAAGCAGGAGCAGACAAAGTTTCTGTTAATTCTTCAGCAGTCAAAAATCCTGCATTAATAAATGAGTTGGCATTAAAATTTGGCAACCAATGTATTGTGATAGCAATTGATGCAAAACTGGTCAATAACCAGTGGAAAGTTCATTTGGTAGGAGGAAAAAAAGCAACAAACATCAATTTATTTGATTGGGCAAAAGAAGTAGAACAAAGAGGGGCAGGGGAAATCTTGTTTACTTCCATGGATCATGACGGAACCAAAAACGGTTTTGCAAATGAAGCGCTGGCAACACTTGCCGCAACAGTAAACATTCCTGTAATAGCCTCCGGGGGAGCAGGAAAGAAAAGGCATTTTGTTGATGCTTTCAAAAAAGGAAATGCAGATGCTGCATTAGCTGCAAGTGTATTTCATTTCAAAGAAATTACCATTCATGATTTAAAAAAAGAACTCAAAAAAAATAACATACCTGTGCGATTATGAAATTAGATTTTGATAAAAATAACAACGGATTGCTTCCTGCAATTATTCAAGATGTTAATACTAAAAGTGTTTTGATGTTAGGATATATGAACCGGGAGGCATATATAAAAACCGTTGAAACAAAAAAAGTTACTTTCTATAGTAGAAAGAAGAGACGTTTATGGGTGAAAGGAGAAGAAAGTGGAAACTTTTTGCAAGTAAACGATATTAGACCAGATTGTGATAATGATACATTGCTCATTCAGGCTATTCCCCAAGGACCTGTTTGTCATAAAGGTTCCGATACGTGTTGGAATGAAAAAAACAGTGCTTCTTTTGGTTTCTTATCCAAACTGGAAGAAATCATATCTGACAGAAAAAAATATAACAATGATAACAGCTACATATCTTCCTTGTTCAAGGAGGGGATCAACAAAATAGCACAAAAGGTTGGGGAAGAAGCAGTAGAAACTATTATTGAATCCAAAGACACCAATGACAACCTTTTCATAAATGAAGCAGCAGACCTTTTGTTTCACTATCTTATTTTACTACAGGCCAAAGGCTACGGAATAGCAGATGTAATATCACAATTGGAGAAAAGGCACAAATAATACTATCTTTATATAACTGATATTAGTTGACCATGCCAAGAAAAAAAATCACACCAAAAAAAAAGGTATTTCGTTCCAGAAAGAAAATTGGACAAAGTCCGGGTACAATAACGTACACAGGATATAAAGAAGATAAAAGCTTCCATATAGAACTTATTGATTACACACCTAGCACTTTTCGGGAGAAAGAATTTGCAAAATTAGAAGAGGCTTTTGAAGCTTCTTCTGCTGATTCTATTACATGGATAAATATTAATGGGCTTAACAACACTGCAGATATACAAAAGCTAGGAAAACGCTATTCATTACACCCCTTAGTTCTTGAAGATATTGTGGACACCGATCAACGGCCAAAAATAGAAGAATACAACACGTATGTTTTCGTTGTTTTTAAGATGCTTTATTATCAAAATGATGTGCTCAATGTGGAACATATAAGCATGGTTCTGGGAAAAAATTATGTATTGACTTTTCAGGAGGCCGATGGGGATGTCTTTAATCCGCTCAGAACCCGAATAAAAGAAGCTAAAGGACGTATCCGCACAGAAAAATCCGATTACCTTTTGTTTGCGCTCCTTGATGCAATTGTGGATCATTATTTTTTAGTCATCGAAACACTTGGAGAAAAAATAGAACTTATAGAAGATACGTTATTTAATGAACCCGATGATACGATAACAAGACAGATACAAGATATCAAAAAAGAGGCATTGAAAATAAGGAGGGCTGTTTTTCCTGCAAGGGAAGTAATTGGGCGATTGGAAAAAATAGACTCCTTGCTATTTAATAAAGACATAAGGGACTACTATCGGGATTTATACGATCATACTATACAAATAATCGAAAACATTGAAATTTATAGGGATACTGTGTGGGGTTTAATGGATACGTATATGAGTACCGTAAGTAACCGAATGAACAATGTTATGAAAGTATTGACCATTATTGCTACGATATTTATCCCCTTAACTTTCATTGCAGGCATTTACGGAATGAATTTTGAACACATGCCGGAACTGCATTACAAGTATAGTTACTATATCCTTTTAGGAGCAATGTTAGTTATTTTTGTCTTGATGTTATTTTATTTCAAACGAAAAAAATGGCTCTGATAAATGAAACTTCAATAATAAGATACAGAATTAACCTATCAATATATATCAAGGATCATGACAATATCACAGGCAATACAAAATAGAAAAGCCGTTTATCCTCCTCTGTATAATGATAAGCCCATCCCTAAGGAAATTATTAATGAAATCCTCGAAAATGCGAACCGGGCACCTACGCACAGGCTAACAGAACCATGGCGCTTTAAAGTCATAAGAGGAAAAGGAAAAGCGCGATTTGCAGATTTTCTTGCTGAAAAATACAAAGACAGCACTATTGATGATAATTTTTCTGAAAGAAAACATCTTAAATTGCAAGAAAACCCCCGAAAAGCCGACACAATAATTGTCATCGTTATGAAACGTGACAGCTTAGAGCGTGTTCCCGAATGGGAAGAAGTAGCCGCTGTAGCCATGGCAGTTCAAAATATGTGGCTAACAGCTACAGCACATGAAATAGGAAGTTATTGGAGTTCGCCGTCACTTATTGAATTTATGGATGAATTTATAAGTATGGAACCCTCAGAAAAATGCCTTGGCTTCTTCTATATGGGATACTATGATGATGATGTGTCACCTTCTAAGCGTACTCCGATAGAAGAAAAAACAAGTTGGATAGAATCATAGAACTAATTTTAATAGAGCTTACTTTATGGAAGCAATAGTACCAAAAGAAACTTTTACATTTTTTAAAGAATTAAAAAAGAACAACAACCGGGAGTGGTTTGAAATACACAAAAAAGAATTTAAAGCCATTGAAGCACAAATAAAGATCTTTTATATAGAACTCATGGAACAGTTACAAACCCATGATGAAATAGAAGCATATAAACTGTTCAGGATATACCGTGATGTACGCTTTTCTAAAGATAAAACTCCATATAAAACACACTTCGGAGGATGGTATAGAAGGTCAAAACCCAGGCTAAGAGGGGGTTATTATTTGCATATTGCCCCAGGTGATACGTTTATAGCCTGTGGCTTCTGGGAACCCAGTAAAGAAGACTTGTTCAGAATCCGGAAAGAGTTTGAACAAGACGCGTCTGAAGTCAGAGAGATAATAGAAAATCCTGCATTTAAAAAAGTATGGGGAACGTTGGAAGGAGAAGAAGTAAAAACAGCCCCCAAGGGTTTTGACAAAGAACACCCTGACATAGACCTTATCAAGAAAAAACAGCATATATTCATCAAAAAGTTTACAGATAAAGAAGTACTCGCTGCTGATTTTAGCTATAAAGTAAATGAAGATTTTAAAACCATTCGGCCTTATTTTGATTATATGAGTGATGTCTTAACTACCGATTTAAACGGGGTATCACTAATCGACTAGGCAACATTGACTATTTCTTTTTCCAATAACTGAACTTGGTCTTTCAGTCTTTCGATCACCATATTCATCATTCGTTTATTCAATGCAGATGAGTTTTGGATATAGCTTGTATATTCTTCAATGGTAAATTGACCAATCACCATTCCCTTCAAAGAATTTCTAAACTTTATATCCTTTTGGACAGAATTTTCGATAAATTGTAACCGTTTTTCAAGAGAAAAAGTATAAAATACACCTTTGTGTTTATTGATGTAATTTTTAAAAGCAGCTAGTAATAAATCATTCTGAAGCTTTATAACAGGGCGCAATGTTTTATTTTGAAACCGTTCATCATTGTTCATAGTATCATAAATAATAGCAGAAGGAATGTCAGGGCGAATGTTCAATAAGTCGTCAGATCGTTTGTTCATAATGGAAGTTTTACTAAAGTTAGAGAAATAATGGAATGGATAACCAACAACAAAACAATACTTTTTCACCACCTTATAAACATTCTCTAGCATGAAATTTGGAAAAGTTGATAACCCTCAAATTATTGATTTCAGCATTCCGCCCGATCATTTCGGTACCAAAAAGGCAATTGAAAGATATACTTCTGACGAGGAACTAAAAGTATATGTGGGCTGTGCTAAATGGAACAAACAAGACTTGAAAGGGTTTTACCCAAGAGGCACGAAAGACGAACTGCAATACTATGCATCACAGTTTAATTGTATTGAGCTAAATGCCACATTCTATAGAATGTTTCCTATCGAACAATACGAGAAATGGCATGCAAAAACACCGGAAGGGTTCAAGTTTTTTCCAAAAATAAATCAATTAATCAGTCATAGAAAATGGTTGTTAGACGTAGAATTACTATTGGAAGAATACATTAACGGGGTAATCCATTTAAAAGAAAAGCTGGGCACTATTTTTCTACAAATGCACAATAATTTTGCGCCTAAGAATTTTGACAGGGTCATTTCTTTTGTTGACTTATGGCCCAAAGAACTTCCTTTAGCGATTGAGTTTAGGCACACGGATTGGTTCAATGATAAAACGGTAGCCGAAGAGTTGTATCAGCTATTAGAAGAAAACAATATTGCCAATGTATTAGTAGATACTGCAGGAAGACGTGACTTAATGCATATGCGACTCACCAATAATGAAGCATTTGTCCGTTATGTTGGGGCAAACCATGAAACAGACTATACTCGATTGGATGATTGGACAAAGTGCCTCAGAGAATGGAGAAACTTAGGATTAAAAAATATCCATTTTTTTGTACACCAAAACCTGGAAAAAGAATCCCCACTTTTATCGGCATACTTCATAGAAAAACTTAACAAAGAGCTAGGGGTAAACATCCATATACCGCAAACACTTCTTGAAGGGACAAAAAAACTGTTCTGAAGCTTTGTAATAATTGTTAAAATTTTCTAAATAATCAATGCTTCCCTCTTAGAATAAATATATTTATCAAAAAATAAGATGAGAACTAATACCCACCTACTTGTTATTGTGCTTATTGGAATAGTATCAAATCTAAGGGCACAGCAAACCATCACTTTTCCTTCTAAAGACAATCTGACAATAACTGCCGATTTATATTCACAGGCTAATTCTGAAAAATTCATCATCCTTTTTCATCAAGCGCGATGGAGCAGGGGGGAATATCTGGAAATAGCACCTAAGCTTACTAAAATGGGTTATAACTGTTTGGCTGTTGACCTCCGCTCCGGAGGAACTGTTAATAGTATTTCAAATGAAACTTACAAAGAAGCCACTACAAAAGGAAAAACAACTGGTTATGTAGATGCTTATCAAGATATAGAGACAAGTGTAGCGTATATAAAAGAAAAACACAATCCTAAAAAGATTATTATATGGGGAAGTTCGTATTCCTCTGCATTGGTCTTAAAATATGGAGGTGATTATCCTGAAATGGTAGATGCTATACTGTCATTTGCCCCGGGAGAATATTTTGGTGAACAGGATTTTATTAAACGTAGTGCACAGAATATTACAGTACCGGTGTTTATTACTTCTGCCAAAAAAGAACAGGGTAATTGGCAATCTATATATGATGTCATCCCAAGTACATCAAAAGCTTTTTATCTTCCGGAAACAAAAGGAAATCATGGTTCCAGGGCATTGTGGGAACAATTTAATGACCATAAAGGGTATTGGCAGGCCGTTGAAAGATTTTTAATTACTATTTAAATTAACCAATGTGCCTTTTTAAGTATTATTCTCATGCCAATTACAAACAAAATAACAATATGAATAATATATAAATTTAACTAATCTTAAAAAAAATGAAGAAACACAAACATTATTTATTGTTTATAATATGCATGTTATTTATAAACACCCCAGATTTAAAAGCCCAATTATTTAAAAAGAAAAAAAGTAAAGAACCAGAGAAGAAAGAAGTCAAAAAAAACAAGAATGGCATACAGCCTTATGATAAGGTAATTACAAGTGATGCTATAACAGATATCGGATTATTTTCTACCCATAAAGTTGCAGCAGATTATTATTATGAAATCCCGGACTCTTTATTTGGAAGAGAAATGTTGATGGTTACACGAATAGCTAAGACCGCTTCTCAAATAGGTTTTGGAGGAGGAAAAGTAAATACACAAGTATTGAGATGGGAAAAGAAACCTGATCGGATTCTTTTACGAGTTGTTTCTCATGAAGTAGTTGCTTCAGATTCTTTACCAATACATGAAGCTGTTGTTAATTCAAATTTTGAGCCCATATTATATTCCTTTGATATTAAAGCCTATGGAAGAGATTCTACTAGTACAGTTATCAATGTAAATAAACTATTCACAGATGATGTTATACCACTTGGAATGCCTAAGTTTTATAGAGATCGTTACAAAGTGACAAGCCTAGATAAAGATAGGACATATATAGAAAGTATAAAAAGTTACCCTATGAATATTGAGTCTAGGCATGTAAAGACATATAAAGCAAAAGAGCCCCCCAGTAACCAAAGCTTAGGGTCCATAACAGTAGAAATGAACAATTCAATGGTATTATTGCCTAAAAGCCCTATGAAGCGCCGTTATTTTGACCAAAGGGTAGGGTGGTTTGCACGCGGACAAGTGGATTATGGATTGGAAGCGCAAGAAAGTAAAACGGTTCGATATTTGGATAGATGGAGATTGGAAGTGAAAAAAGAAGATAAAGAAAAATTTCTACGTGGAGAATTAGTAGAGCCCAAAAAACCTATTGTATATTATATAGACAGAGCAACGCCGGAAAAGTGGCGAAAATATATTAAACAAGGAATTGAAGACTGGCAAGTTGCTTTTGAAGAAGCCGGCTTTAAAAATGCCATTCTTGCTAAAGACCCCCCTACATCAGAAGAAGATCCAGAATGGTCTCCTGAGGATGTACGATATTCCGTAGTCAGATATTTAGCCTCTCCAATACCTAATGCTAATGGGCCCCATGTAAGTGATCCAAGAAGTGGAGAAATTTTAGAATCGGATATTAATTGGTACCATAATGTTATGACTCTTCTTAGAAACTGGTTTTTTGTACAAACAGCAGCTATCAATCCTGATGCAAGAGGGGTAGCCTTTAAAGATGAAATTATGGGAAGGTTGATCCGGTTTGTATCTGCTCATGAAGTGGGACATACATTAGGATTACCTCATAATATGGGGAGTAGTGCTGCGTATCCTGTTGATTCTTTAAGATCAGCTTCTTTTACTAACAAGTATGGTACTGCGCCATCTATAATGGATTATGCAAGATTTAATTATGTAGCGCAACCTGAGGATAAAGGAGTAGCATTAATGCCAAACATAGGGATTTATGATAAACACGCTATCAAATGGGGATACAGGCCTATTTTGAATAAAAATGCGGAAGAAGAAAAACCAATACTCGACTCTTGGATATTAGAGCATGAAGATGACCCAATGTATAGGTTTGGCCGACAGCAATTTGGAGTAGTAGATCCGAGCTCACAGACAGAAGACCTCGGAGATGACGCAGTAAAAGCTAGCACCTATGGAATAGCAAACTTAAAGCGTATTGTTCCAAATCTTATCGAATGGACAAAAGAAGAAGGTAAAAATTATGATGACTTGGAAACTCTTTATGGTCAAGTCTTAGGGCAATACAACCGGTATATGGGGCATGTTTCAAACAATATAGGAGGAGTGTATGAATACTTTAAAACCTATGATCAAGGAAGCCCTGTTTATTCACATGTCCCAAGAGCGCATCAGGAAAAATGTATGCAATTCATTCAAAAAGAACTGTTCAACACCCCTGAATGGTTAATAGAACCAAGTATATTAAATAAAATTGAACATGATGGAAATGTAGAACGGATTAGAAGTACCCAAGTTCGCACATTATACAATATTCTTGATTTTGGGCGCATGGCCCGAATAATTGAAAATGAGGCTTTATATGGAGATAAAGCATATAAACTAATTGATATGATGGATGATTTAAGGAAGGGGATATTTGATGAGCTAAGACAAGGAAGAAAGATTGATACTTACCGAAGAAATCTTCAGCGTGCCTATATTGATAGGATATCATATTTAATGACACAGGAGCAAACAGGAAATAGGAATACCTCAGAAATAGAAGTTAGTCAATCCGATATACGAGCTGCTGCTAGGGCTCAATTGAATATATTAAAACAAAATATAAACGCTGCTATAGGAAAAACAAACGATCGAATGAGTCGCTATCATCTACAAGATATCAAGGAGCGTATATCAAATATATTAGACCCTAAATAACTATAAAAATTAAATCCACGAAAGACCCAAAGGAATTATAAACCCTTTGGGTTTTTTGTATGTAAAAGTTATAAAGGACAATGATAAGACGTTGAAAAATTTTTAACAGACTTGTGATTAACTTTTTGCCGTTAATGCTCTTATATCTTTGCTATTTGGTAATTCAAACAATTCCAGATCAAAATAGGACACCGCTCCAATCAAATGCTCAAAAATATCTGCCATAATATGCTCATAGTTTTCCCAGCGCTTGTCACTTGAGAAAAGATATACCTCTATAGGGATTCCTTGTGGTGTGGGAGCTAAATGACGCGTCATTATCATCAACCCTTTATTAGTTGCGGGGTGATTTTCAAGATATAGATCACAATACTTTCTGAAAATCCCAAGATTGGTTTGGTTTCGTCCGTTTACTGCAATTGATTTGTCATAATTATGCTCTGTATTGTACTTGTCAATGTCTTTTTGCCGATGTGCTATATAATGTTTTACTGCTTGAATTTTAGAAAACTGATCTAAATCTTCACCCGAAAGGAACCGAACACTGGAAGCTTTTATATGAATAGCCCTTTTGATACGCCTGCCACCACTTTCTTGCATCCCTCTCCAGTTTCTAAAAGAGTCGGAAACCAATGCATACGTAGGGAGAGTAGTGATTGTATGGTCAAAATTTTTAACCTTTACGGTTGTTAAATTAATCTCAATCACATCACCATCGGCACCATATTTCTCCTGTGTAATCCAATCACCGATCCGTACCATGTCATTGACAGAAACCTGAATACTGGCAACAAACCCTAGTATAGTATCTTTAAACACAAATAAAAGAATGGCTGATGCAGCACCTAATGTAGTTAAGAATTTCCCAATAGATTGACCGGTAAGCTCAGAAAAAATAAAAATGATCCCAATAAACCAAAAGAACATCATGACTATCTGCGCATAACTCTCCATAGGCTTGTCTTTAAACGAATCTTTATTTTTCAAGTACCGTTTACTGGTTCTTACAACACTTCTTAAGATCCATATAACAAGGAAAATAAGGTAAACATCCGTGATCTTGATCAGGATGTCCTCACTTTTCGGAAAATCTACAAATACATAGGGGATTGCTCTTTGAATAATAATAAAAGGGATGACACGAGCAACATATTTTGGGAAGTTGCTCTTTACCAAAAAGTCATCAAATGTAGTTTTTGTTTTGGTTGTAAAAACTTGAAAGGCTTTTATAATGACCCTTCGCAATATTTGATCGATAATAATTATGGTGAGTGTCAATACCAAGGCATTCACCAGTAAATTTAGGCTTATTGCTGCACCTTCCCCATAACCACGATCAACTAAATAGTCGTAAAATAACCGACTGTATTGAAGTATTTTGTCTTGTGTTTCCATTAAAGATAGTATGAAGTGCAAAAGTAACACTAACATATAGATATAAAAGCATATAAAAAATAAATCCGTTTATCATATCATAAACGGATTTATATCTACCCCCCCCCTTGTTAAGTATTATAATTTTACACCGACGCCAAAACCAAATATCCAAGGATTGATATCCACATCTGCACCAACAGTAGCCCCTAAAGCTGTTGTAGCATTGACAGTAACGTCTGTTTGCAAAAAGAGTTTTTTGATATCTATATTTAAAAACCATTTTTCATTTAGCATATAATCAAACCCGCCTTGCAGTGCAAACCCCACTGAATTATCATAGTCTATATCATTTGCAACCGGTCCTTCATCAGCCCCATAAAAAATGGTATAATTGATCCCTGCGCCTAAATACGGGATGAAATTTCCCCCTGTGAAATGATACTGTCCTGTTAAGGTTGGAGGCAATAACCATACATCTCCTAAATCTATATCGCCTGCAGCCGTACTAACAGCTTTAACATCGTGTTTTGTAGTTGCCAAGATTAATTCTACTGCCCAGTTTTCCGTGAAAAAATAGGTGAAATCCAATTCAGGGACAAAAGTTGTTGAGATATTAACATCTCCACCAATAGTTTCTATAGAGGCAGTTTCATCAGGAGTAACTACAATTCCCCGCAATCGCACTTGCCATTTACTAAATGTTGACGTGTCCGTATTATTTTTTTGTGCATAAACACCTATAGTTGCACATAAGATTACAGCGAGTAAAATTAATTTTTGTCTCATCTTTTTGATTATTACGATTATTTAACACAAAAGTATCGTGCAAAAAATCACAGAAAGATGATAAAAATCATTGATCACTATTAAATCAAAAATAATTGGTGTGATATTTGATGATTTATGTCTATATAAAAAGAAAAACTATCTTTGTTTCACTATGAAAGCTTACTTCTTGAAGTAGCTTCAATAAATGAAAATGCGGTGATTAAGTATTATTTGACAATAAGTTGTTTTATTGGATTTTTTGTGATGGCGACAGCTCAGGATAAGGATATACCTCCGGATTCGAAAAACAAACCGTTTCCTTCTTCTTCCGTTTTGTTTTCTAAGGATGCCCCAGCAAATAATAGCCTAAAAGATTTGAAAGCTCCTGTTGAATATAAATCACTATTGCCGGAAAATAAAAAAGGGGTTAATATGGCTGCACAAAATAATTTAGTAGATCCTGCTGTATTGTATCAAAAGCAGTTTGATAAGAAAAAGGAAAGCAAAGAAGGTAATGCGGCTTATAATACCAGTCAGTTTCTGGGCGAATTTAAAAGCAATGCGAAAACAGCAAGAATCATATGCAGGGACCACGAATATGTTGATGGTGATATTGTGCGTGTCTATGTCAACGACCATATTGTGCAACCGGGGATTTTCCTCGATTATAAGTTTAAAAGCTTTGAACTTCCTTTAGAAGAAGGCTTTAATAAAATTGACTTCCAGGCATTGAACCAGGGTACTTCTGGACCTAATACGGCAGAGTTTCAGGTTTATGACGATCAAGGGAACCTAATCTCTGCAAATAGATGGAATTTAGCCACCGGGGGGAAGGCTACGCTTATTATTGTTAAAGAATAAGTATTAAATCAATTTCTTTATTATTTTTAGATCCTACTTTTAAGTTAACTTTTCGGTACTCTACAGTTAAAATGATAATACATGATATATAAAATGTAAGTATATTAAACAAATAATTATTTTTTTTCTTTCTATTAAAAACGAAAAAAATGTATATTTAGCAGTATATTTATAATTTAAAAAGAATAGTATATGAAAGAATTATATTTAAATATAAGTAATGAAAAGGGTCCTGTATATTTAAACGAAATGCATAACACTATTGATATACAAGATTCTAAAGATCAAACAGATCCATCTAATTATAGTGGAAATGAAAACATGACTCCTTTGGACGGAGAAATGAATACACGGCTTAAAAATATTTTCGGAAAAGATGATAGGAGACCTTTTGAAAACCCAGTATATCCATGGGGCTGTGTAGGCATCGTTGATGTTGATTCTGTTCCCGGAATAAATGGCACTAAGGGTACAGGGATACTAGTTGGCCCAAGACATGTACTTACCTCTAACCATGGTGTCATATTAAATAAAAGCGGTGGGTTATTACCAACAAGATTCACACCTGCACAATACAAATCAACGAAACCTTATGGAGACTCGAAAGTTGTTACCGCGCTTTGGTGGTGCAAAGTACCTAATGGAGGTCTTACAGAAACAGAAAAAGCAGTAGATTATGCTATTTTGATATTAGACAAACCTCTAGGGAATGCTAAAAACCTTGGATGGATGGGAACTTCTGTTTTTAATGAAACAGACAGAAACCTTGGATGGTCGCATATTGGATACCCAGGATTTCAGACAGTACCACATTTTCAAAAAAACATAGACATTATTAAAGCATTGCCAAAAATATGCCGCCCTAAATATGATCCAAAAATTGAAGTACATGGGGTTTTATTGGGAACCGATGCAGATCAAGAATCCGGGCAATCCGGAGGCCCTTTATGGCGATTTGATAATGGGCCTAGGATTATCGGAGTATTATCAGGGATAACCAATGATGCAGAAAGATTCTCAGTCTTTTCAGGAGGAAAAGCGATGGTAGATCTAGTGAATTTTGCAAGGAATAAGTATAAATAGCAATATTTTGATGATATAGTTATGGAAGATAATCTAGGAGAGAATACTGCTCCACATCAGTCCACACCAACTGATTCAAATAAAGCAGCTATTGATTCGCCCCCTTCTGTTTCTCCGGGTAGTTACGATGATGAAAGGGTCATTGATAAAGCAAAAACACCTGAAGAAATAGGAGAGGCTTTTGTTGAAGAAAGTTTAAAAACTGGGGCTAAAAAGGTAGTTGATGAAATCCCTCAGTTCCTCAATATGGTAATTAATAGTGTTAAAGAATGGCTGGGACCTAGAATAATATACCATAGCACAGATTCCATAAGGCTTGGAGCAGGAGGCAGGTTGTTCATTACGCTATATGAAGTAGATGACGAGGCAGAAGTTTTTATAAATGGTAATAGAATTGGTGGAAAAACCTTAAATACAAACCAATCTCACAAGGAGGTAACCATTGGCACCCCTATTCTCAATTTAGGAGATCATTTATTAAATATAGTTATTAATAATACCGGTAGGAATATCTGGCAGGTTCGCTTTTTAATTAGTGATGAGATAGGAAACGGATTGGGCCCATACCATTTTAAAGGAAGAGAACTGAATACGAATACACATATAATAATGACAAGCATCTTTGTGTCTTAAGCGTTTTATTACTACATATAAAAGCATAATTTTTGTTTAGCTCACGCATTAATATTGTTTCAAGTGTTCGTAAATATTTCTTTTACATCAAGACAAAAGATAGATTTTAAATGAGATTATAAAGTAACTCCATAAAATGATCTGTTCTTTTATATCTACAACTGTATTACTATAGTAGCACCTTCACAATTTAGTCATGACGTCAATTCATTATTAAAAATTTAACGTAATTCTGGTAAATACTAAGATGAATTCAATTATCTTTACCACAAATTAGTTGTTAGAGTAGCTTTTTTTATTTTCTTCAGAATTTAATCAATCCATTGTTTCTTTAATAATTTAATTGTTATAGCGTATGAAGCGTATATAACTTAAAACGGTTATGGCATACTTTATGGTATGTTTTAATCCATTATAACATTATAAAGTACATTATCAAAAATCCAATATTCCCCAAAAACAAGCATTCCGACTTTTCAAAAACATTAAGAATTAGGATGAATGCCTATTTTAAAACAAATGGCAAAAGCAAAAATGCAAATGATGCGATGAAAGTTAAAACCATCATTATGCTAAGCCTATTTTTTGTGCCTCTAGCTATTCTTTCAACAGGAATGGTAACTTCTGTAGCTATCATTTTTGGATTGTATATTATTAGCGGCATAGGCATGTCCGGTATTGGAATGGGGGTAATGCACGATGCAATACACGGGGCATATTCAAAAAACAAAAAAGTTAACACTCTTTTAGGATATACATTTAACCTGATTGGAGCCAATGCGGCTATTTGGAAAATACAACACAATATGTTGCATCATACATATACAAATATCAATCATGCAGATGACGATCTCAATGCACCGTTTTTCTTACGGTTTTCACCCCATGCGAAACATTACTGGGTGCATCGGTTTCAACATATATATATATGGTTTTTTTATGGAATATCAACACTCTCTTGGGTTACAACTAAAGATTTTGTTCGTCTAAAACGTTATAGAAATATGGGGTATATAGACAACAAAGAGGACTATAACAAAATCCTTGTAAGTATGATAGCTTGGAAACTATTTTATTTTAGCTACGCTATACTAATACCAATGATTATGCTGTCCGCGCCCTGGTGGGTTATCCTACTTGCATTTGTCAGCATGCATTTTGTCACCGGGTTATTGGTAAGCCTAGTATTCCAAGTAGCTCATATTATGCCAATAAATGAATTTCCACTACCTGATAAAGAAGGGGTCATGAACGATAATTGGTATAGGCATCAATTTTCCACAACAGTTAATTTTTCACCTAACAGCAACATTCTTTTTTGGTTTTTAGGAGGATTAAACCACCAAATTGAACATCATATCTTACCGAATGTATGCCATGTACATTATAAAAAGCTAGCCCATATTGTAAAGAAAACAGCACAAGAATTTGGGTTGCCCTATAATGTTAAAAGAAGTTTTATACATGCAATAGGAGATCATGTACAAATGCTCCATAGCTTAGGTAAAAAACCTATAGAAATACGTAAAAATGAAATTTAATTTAAAACATATAAATAATGATAAAACAATTTATAAATAGCATAATAAATAAAAATAAAGTAATAATCATGAAAGAAGGTACCGTAAAGTTTTTTAACAATGTCAAAGGGTTTGGTTTTATTTCACAGGCAGATTCAGGCGAAGATGTCTTTGTACATAAAAATGACCTCATTGATAAAATTCGCGAGAACGACAAAGTTAAGTTTGACATCGAAAAAGGTCAAAAAGGACTGAGTGCTATTAATGTGCAATTAGCATAAGCAATTCAAATAACACGAAAAAGCCATCAATTAGGATGGCTTTTTTTATAAAAATCAGCAAAGGAAGCGCAACTTAAGAGAAACAATATAATTAATGTAGTAAATAAAAATGTCAAAATCACAAAAATCATTTAGTAAAATCGAAAGAGAAAAGAAAAGAGAAAAGAAGCAAAAAGAGAAAAGAAAGAAAAAAGAAGAACGTAAAGCCTCAAAAGAAGAAAATTCCGGAATTCCGTTTGCTTACGTTGATCAATTTGGAGCCTTAACCAATAAGCCTGTAGAAAAAAACCTTAAAATAGCTGTAGATATTGATAGTATAGAAATAAGTACCCCTAAAAAAATAAAAGAAGAAATTGACCCGGTGCGTAGGGGTAAAGTGAGCTATTTTGATATTGCTAAAGGTTATGGGTTCATTATTGACTCTGAAACCCAAGAAAAATATTTTACGCATATTAGCTCTTTTGTTAATGATGTAACAGAAAATGACAGCGTAACCTTTGAACTAGAAAAAGGATTAAAAGGAATGAATGCCGTTCGTGTTACTAAAACTGAAAGTCCTAAAGAATAAAATACATTATTTGTACGGACACATATATAAATATAAAACAAACCCAGAGCGTAAAATAGCTATTGGGTAGTACACCATAGTGTACGTACCTTATGCAAGCTACGAATGGTGTTAGCGTTTTAATTCTTCAAATAGTTTTTTGCATAATTACTATCGATATAAAACACTTCGTGTTGTTATATCTGATATTATGCAAAACAGCAAGCTGTACACAAATTACTACATTATAACATTTGTCCTATAATGTACACGCGTTATGTAACTTGAGCTTTATTCACAAATTATGATTTTAAATTTTTGAGTTCATGAATCTCGTAAACTCGATTTGGATAAAAGCGAAAGTTTACCAGATAAGCTTCTAAAAAAAATTTAGCCTAACAGTTACTTCTACTAAAGTTAATGGAACACGCTTTTTACGAACCGACGGCAGGAGGGAAGTAGAATGTGTGTGGAATGATTAAATTTAAATTATTTTACATAGATTAGCTTTAATAAATTTTATGGCAGCAAATAAATTAAAGGCATCATATACGTTAAAGGTAGACCAAATCTTTGAAAATAAAGGCTGGGAAATGGAACCGGATATAGAACTGAAACTATCATTGTACAATAAGTATATTGATAGATTAAAAAGACTGCCTGAAGATACACGAAGCCTTTTTCTGGAACTTACTGAAAGATTTGATAGGATTGATCTAATTGAAATTACTTCGTTGTTTTTTGAAGCATACAGAAGTATTGATATATCAATCTTAAACGAGTCTAAAAAGATATATATATTACCATTAGTTGAACCAGAATTAAGTTTAATAAAAAGCAATAAGGGAAATAATTTATTATTGAATATATGGCATTATATAAAAGCTGTTTTTTTTAAGAAAACTGTAGATAGACCCAAAAATAAAAGTGGCGAAAATATTTTAGCTATTATTGAAAATTCTGAATACCGAGGTTTAAGTAATAGTTCAAAATTTATATTCCCGCAAAATTACAGCAGGTTTAAATCTGTTTTTAACAAAAAAAAAGATTTATTAATTTTAGTAGATGATTTTATCGGTACCGGAGATACTGCAAACAATATTTTAAAGCATTATTATAAATCTTCAAAATTTGATTCATCAAATACAATTATTTTGTCATTAGTATCCTTGAAACAAGGAATTGAAAACGTTTTTAAAAAACATAACACTAAAGTATTTCAAGCTCAAATAAAAGAAAGAGCAATTACAGATTATTATAATTCAAAGGAGGAAGTTGATCTAAATATAGCAAAGGTCAAAATAATGGAAGATACATTGAGATGCCAAATAGATTTATCTTTGGGTTATAAGGAGTCTCAGGCCTTGATTTCTATAATGAATAAGTGTCCAAATAATACTTTACCTGTGTTTTGGCATGAAACAAAAAGTATACCTGCACCTTTTCCAAGAAGAAAAATTTATAATAAATGAGTGAATCAAATAATTTATCTGTAGAAATAAAACATTTGTTGTTAACCATAATAGGTAATGACGGCAATATTGATGATTTAAATAAAATAGGGTATGATTATTTAAAGATAAAAAGTTTAATAAAAAATGAAATAGAAATAGGTAATGCTCAATTTGAAAATGATGAATTAAAATTAACAGAAAAAGGTGATGAATTAAAAAAAGAACTTGGTAAGCAGTTAAATTATGATGGGTTTGAAGAAATTGTTTTGCCTAAAATATCAAGCAAAATTGATGAGCTAATTGCAAATAATAAAATATTTATACCATCAGAGGATGAGCTTGACTTTTAAATTGTAAATGACTAAATTTGTAACGATGAGCGAGTCGCTCCATCATTATAGAGAATATATTTTTCAGAGCATTGGCGATTCAAAGCTTTGTTCGAGGACTCACAAACCCTTGAATCGCCCTTCCAAATACAGGGGCTTTAAAGCCCCTTTTGAGATTTATGATATTTAGTTTTAAAACATATAAGGAAGAATTTAGAGAAGGAGCCAAAAATTTAGGATTTTCTGAAAAGAATATAATAAAATGTTTAATTTACTCTGAAAAATTATGGAATAATAATGTTCCAATAATATACAACCTAACTCATTTAAGTAAACTCACTGGCTTCAAAAGAGATTATATTATTCAAGCAGCCGTTGTTTCTAAACATTCGGATGCATATTATCGTTATTATAAAATTCCTAAAAAGAATGGTGGTATCAGAAAAATTCAAGAGCCACTTCCAAATCTTAAGAATATTCAGCATTGGATTTTATATAATATTCTCTACAAAATAAATTCAAGTAACTATGCAAAAGCATACATCAAAAATAAAGGCCTAAAAGACA
The DNA here is from genome assembly GCF_037645805.1 of Leptobacterium meishanense. Taxonomy (NCBI): domain Bacteria; kingdom Pseudomonadati; phylum Bacteroidota; class Flavobacteriia; order Flavobacteriales; family Flavobacteriaceae; genus Leptobacterium; species Leptobacterium meishanense. Next base: position 137,567 of record NZ_JBBEXE010000001.1, on the reverse strand, counting down.
ATCTAAAATTTCATAAAAATCAAAAAAAAGTATACTCAATTGATATAGAGGATTTTTTTTCAACTATAACTTATGATAAGGTCTATAATATTTTCAAAGATGTTGGATATTCTGATACAATATCTAAGTATCTCTCAAAATTATGTTGTTTAAAAGAAGTTCTGCCGCAAGGAGCACCAACAAGTCCATATATTTCAAACTTAATAATGAAAGATATTGATAAAGAAATCGGAGAATATTGTATTGAAAGAAACATAAGATATACACGTTATGCCGATGACTTAACTTTTTCAGGAGATTTTGATGAAAATGAATTAAAGGTAATGGTGGAAGATTTATTATCCCGCAAGGGATTTAAATTAAACAACAATAAGACCAAACTTATGCTGAATAGTCAACGTCAAATAGTTACAGGCGTATTAGTTAATAAGAAGCCACAGCTAACAAAATACAAAAGACGAGAGTTGAGACAAATATTATATTACATTAATAAATTTGGTTTAGATAGTCATATAGGAAGAATTGGAATGGATAAAAGAAATTACTTAGACCATTTAATTGGACAAATTGGCTTTGGACTTTATATAAATCCTAATGATAAAGAATTAAGGGGTTATTTTGAGAAAATAATTAAATTAAAAAAAGGTTTAAAATTATAAAAACGACCTCATAAAATTTTGGTTAAAACAATAGGCGAGTGTAACGACCATATTTTAGGCTATACAAATGCAATTATCCAGTGGATGATTGTATTTGGATACAAATAAAAGTAACGAGCGCCTCGCGCCAGCTGGCAACTTCACTAAAAAGGTCTACAAGACCTTTTCTTAACGTTCGTTCCTGTTTCCAAAATTATATGCAGTCTTGATTTTTTGTTTCTTTTGCATCAAGACAAAAGGTTTATTACTAATTATTGTTCTCTTTTATTATCAATTTATTTTACATAATTATAAAATATAGTAGATAATATATTGTCCATTTGGTTTGATTTTTGTATATTTATACAATATGTTATCTATTATGGGAAAGTATAGTATTAATAAAGTACCGTCTGATATTCTTCTATTAATTGCACAAAACGTTGTAGCATTAAGAAAAGAAAAGGGGTGGACTCAACAGGAATTATCTGAAAAATCAGATGTTTCATATGGGAGTATTAAGAGGTTTGAAACAACTGGTCAGATATCTCTTGAGTCTCTTCTTAAAATTGTTGAATCTTTAAAAAGGCTTTCTGAATTTGAAGATATTCTCCTTCCTCCAAAAGATAATCAAAGAATAAAACAACTATTTGAATCTTAACAATATTAATGAGGAAATCAAATCTTAAAAAAAGAGAAGAACGCAGAAAACGAATTAATGTTTCAATTAAATTTTCTGGAAATGAAATAGCGGTTGGAAAGTTAATATTAGACAATAGAAAGGTTCACTTCAAATATGATGATGAATTTTTAGCTCATGGCTTTAATTTATCACCAATAAGACTAGAATTTGACAATAGTATTCAAATTGCAAATCCAGATCCTTTTCATGGAATATTTGGGGTTTTTGATGATTCATTACCCGATGGATGGGGAATGTTATTATTAAATAGAGCTCTAGAGAAAGAAGGACTATCATTGAATGATATAAATATCTTAGATCAATTGGCATATATTGGTGAAACAGGTAGGGGAGCACTTATATATAGACCTGCAATAAAAAATAAAGAAAACTTTAGTGATAAGATTAATATTGACAGATTAAAAACAGTAATAGATGAAGTTTATAAAGGAACTAGTGCAGAAGTAATTGAAGAATTAATGCATTTAGGGGGTTCTTCGGGAGGAGCAAGGCCTAAAGCGAATGTTGGTTACAACCTGAAAACAGATGAATTAATGCATGGTTATAATATTCTTCCAGAAGATTTTGAACATTGGATTATCAAGTTTCCTAGCTCGGAAGATCCCTTAGATATAGCAAATATTGAATATGCCTATTATAAAATGGCATTAGCTGCAAATATTGAAATGAGTGAATGTAAATTACTTGAAAGCAAAAAAGGGTTACAAATATTTGGAACTAAGCGCTTTGATAGAATTGGTAATAACAGAGTTCATATGCATTCAATGGCTGGATTAACTCATGACAATTTTCGCAGAAGTAGTATAGATTATGGTCATATTATCGATACTGCTTATATATTAGAACAATCTGCTGCTGCTCGTAAAAAAGTGTTACGTCTTGCTGCATTTAATATTTACAGCCATAATAGAGATGATCATTCTAAAAATTTCTCATGGTTAATGGATGATTCTGGTAATTGGACTTTAGCTCCAGCTTATGATTTGACATATTCATCAACGGCAATTGATGAACACAGTACAAGAGTAGCAGGTGAAGGTGCAAATCCTGGCAGACAAAACATTTTGACTTTAGCCGAAGAGTTTAGTATTAGTAAGCCATCTGAAATAATTGAAGAAGTACAAGATGCTATATCGAAATGGCCTAATATCGCAAAAGAATGTGGGGTAAGTAAAGAATCTCTTAATAGAATTCAAAAGAAATTTGAGCAAATTAGAGACTAGTATAAAACACTTCGTGTTGTTATATCTGATATTATGCAAAACAGCAAGCTGTACACAAATTGTTATATTATAATATTTGTTCTATAATTTATATTATGTAAAATACAATATTAAATTACACAGAACACCCCTTTGCTATTTAAATAGGTAAACTTTTAGCTTTTAAGTGAGTTCATATCAATTACAAACCGGTAATGTACATCACTTTTAAGCATCCGTTCATAAGCAGTATTGATGTCCTGGATATTGATAACCTCAATCTCCGATGTGATGTTGTGCTTACCACAAAAATCCAAGAGCTCTTGTGTTTCTGCAATACCACCGATTAAAGACCCCGCAACAGTTTTACGTCCCATGATCATAGGGACTGAATTCAACATAGGGTCTAAAGGCCCTAGGTAGCCTACTAACACTAAAGTACCATTTGTGTTCAAGGTTCCTATGTATGGATTGATATCATGAGCATATGGCACAGTGTCTATAATAACATCAAAATGGTTTTGGACACTGGTCATTTGCTCTTCATCAGTCGATATAATGACCTGATCGGCTCCTAAGTCCAGAGCATCTTGTTTTTTATTAGGCGATCTTGAAAATAACGTTACTTCTGCGCCCAATGCATCTGCCAGCTTTATTGCCATGTGCCCCAATCCGCCAAGCCCTACCACTGCTACTTTACTGCCTTTTCCAACATTCCAATGCCGTAAGGGCGACCATGTGGTGATCCCTGCACAGAGTATTGGTGCAACACCGGCAAGATCAAGGTTCTCAGGGATATTTAAAACAAAATGTTCGTCAACTACGATACTTTCGGAATAACCGCCAAATGTAGGCGAATCTAAATGCGTGTCATGCCCTCCATATGTACCAACCCACTCCGGACAGTATTGCTCCAAATCATTTTTACAGTTATTGCACGATCTACATGAATCAACCAAACATCCCACAGCAACAATATCACCGGCTTTAAAATTAGTGACCCCTTCCCCTACTTTAATAACCTTGCCTACAATTTCATGTCCCGGCACTACAGGATATACACTAAAGCCCCAATCGTTCCGGGCAAAATGCAAATCGGAATGGCATACGCCACAGTAAAGGATGTCTATTTCAACATCTTTTGGAGTTACTTCCCTACGATTAATGTTCATTTGCTCTATAAGTGCTTCAGGCGATTCGGTGCCATAAGCTTTGACTTCTTTTACATTCATACTGCATTGGTTTTTATAAATTGATTCAATCCTAAATATACTAATTATAAAGAACAAGATCTAATACCTCCACCTTTATATCTTCATATGATAATAAAAAAATCAGCCTTATTATAGGACATTAAGTTTCATACAAACTGCTTAGTCTTAACAATTATTTTTTAATCTTAACAGGCAACACTAGCCTACTTGGATATTTTTTTGATTTATATAGTTTAATTGTAGCTGTTCTTGCATCTTTTGAGGTTTCTAAAGAAACATCTTTTCCGGAATTGTAATTTTTTTGATATTCCGGAGAGTCTAAATACCCAAACATTAAACGTATCCTGCTACCTTTAGATAGTGTACGATTAAGCATGAACCAAGATTTCATTCTATACTCATTAACACTACCAGGAATAATTAATTCTTCAACTTCGTTTGAATTTCTGAACCGTGCACGCATAATCCCACTTCCAAGCCATACACTAGTTCCATCTTCTTTTATTTCATAAACTCTAAACTCTAAATCAGTATCAGGCGTATTAATTTCAGCAAATAAATTTAGCTCCATAAAGCCTGATAATTCAATTGCTTCATTTAATATAGGGCTATGGTAAAACAACCGTCCTTTCTCATTAATATAGGTTTGGGTTGTTAAATAATTAGTACCATCTTCAATCAATATCCGCGGTTCTAACGGGTCGTAAATAACAAAATCGGCATCTTTTTCATTTACCGGTGTTTTCATTAATAAACCAGAGTTGAAAATGTCCTGAGGGTTAGAATTCGGAGACGATAAATAATAAGTATATTTTTCATTAGACAAAGATTCTAGGTCTGGGACATAATCCCATTCATCGGGGCCTATCTTAAAATAAGTGATATGATCTTTTAAAAATTCTGGTTTTTCACTATCTTTCATAGTATAATCAAACCATTCCTTATGTAGCTCAAAGATATCTATAACTGATTTTTCACCGAAATCTAAACCTCCAAGCTTATCAACTGGACGTCTTGTTCCAGAGTGATCCCAAGGGCCTATAATCATATATGTTTTATCTTTTTTCGCTTGAGTTGCATACTTTTGATAGTTATTATAATAGTAAAAAGTTCCTGGTAAATCCCCATCAAAATATCCTGTAATTGTTAAAATAGGAATGTCCATTTTTTTGTAATCTTCCATTTTTGGAAGGATGTTTTTCCAGTACGAATCAAACGTAGGGTGTGACAACCAACGTTTAAAGATAGTTTGCATCTTTTTGTCTGGAGAATCTATAGCATCTAGTAAATTTATATAAGGAAAGTCATGGTCTCTGTAATATTGATCAATCTTAGCCATATTATATGACGAAAAGAAATTTTTTGTGTTTGTAATTTTTCCTGCAACATAGGATAAAATATTTAAATTATAAGTATGTGAAATGTTATTGGTCCATGTCGCATCTATTCCTGGAGCAATAGTAGCCGTAGGCACCATAGTTGTTAAATGAGGAGGGTGTTCTTTAGCAGTAAGCCACTGTACCATTCCTTTATATGAACCTCCCATGGCAGCTACTTTCCCATTGCACCATGGCTGCTTTGCTATCCATTCTATAGCATCATAGCCATCCTTTCCTTCATTTTCAAAAGGAATAAATGTACCTTCTGAATCTCCTCTCCCTCTGGCATCTACTGAAACAAACACATAACCATTGGTCGAGAAATAAATACCCCTCTCGGTGTTATGGTCATTATTATATGGTGTTAAAACCATAATAGCCGGTAAAGGCTCTTTTAAATCTTTTGGTTTAAAAACATTGGCAGACAGGTTTATACCATCTCTCATAGGTACTTTTTGGTAATAACTCACTTGGATATCTTCTATAGCCGTTTGCTGCGCCCTTAAATTTGTAGTTATGATGAATGCAATTATTGTTAAACCTAATGTTATGCTGTTGTTTATTTTACTCATGTTTAAGTGTTTTCATGTTCAAAATTTGGAAGCTCTTAAATTAAAAACGAAAACGCAATATAGTGTTTGTTCTTTAACCAAAAAAAAGTTACTATTCTTTTTGAAAAAAATTAAAAGATGAAGCTAAGGATATGTGTTTTTAAGAAGGATGTTCTGTACAAAACCTCATAAATAGTATTAGAACGAGTCCTAAATATTTTGAACTTTGCTCCTATGCAGTCAACTTACCTCTTTTAATACCAACAACGGAATTTTGGTATGAAAGCTAATCTCTTCTACACGGGGCTTACCAAACAACCGGGTTAAAAAAGAATGGTGTTTGGTAACCATGCACAACATATCAATATCCCTGCTCTGTGTAAATGTCCGTGTGGCCGTTTCCAGTGAAACCCTGGTAAGGGTGTGAAAGCTATGTTGAATAGGCTCCATCAATTCATCCAAATGTTGTCGGACCAACTCTTGTTCTTTACTCAACCCGTCTTTATGCTCCAAGGCATGCAGTACACAAATAGAAGCGTTGTACTTTTGCGCCAGTTCAAGTAATTCAGCCAATTCAAACCGTTCATGATAATACGCATAATCAGTGGCAAAAGCCAGTTCCTTTAATGGTTTAAATACAGCCTCTTCCGGAATGGCCAATAATGGGCACTCAATATGACCAATAACGCCTGCGGTATTACTTCCCATAATAACTTCTTTAAGGCCACTGGCCCCTTTGGTTCCCATAACAACCATGTCAATCTCCTTTTCTTTTACCGTTTCCTTCACGGCACTTACAAGAAAATCATAGGATGCTATTGTTTCAAATTGGTGTTTTGAGCTACTATAAGACTCATTTATACGCGCCATAACAGCAGCTAAACCTTCTTCAGCTGATTTTTTTGCAACATCCAGCAACACTTTCGTAGTACTGGCAGATGTGATAGGGTTGGTAGGGCTTACTATAGGTGGCGAATATGCGTTTAAAATAAAAAAATTGCATGTTTCGTCTTTATACAAATCGAGTGCATATTGCAATGCATTCCATGCATTTTCAGAGAAATCGGTTGGAATCAATATTTTTTTCATTGTTTTTGGTATTTGCTCATTTACACCTTAAAATTACATTGAAAAAATACTGTTGCCTATGATAAAAATCAGTTATTGAAACTCGTTTCAAGTAGTTTTTTAAGTGATTTCCATGCTTTTTCATCAGCCTCTCTTTGATAAGCTAATGGCAAGTTGAATTTTTTACCGAGTGAATCTGCCTCTTTATTCGTGTACGCATGCACGGCACCTTCATAGGCTACATATTCATAATCCGCTTGAACACTGTCCATAGCTCTTTTAAAATCAGCAACTGTTTCCGGAGCAATAAATGGGTCTTCTGCACCATTGCCCACAAAGACATTAGCTTTTAACCTATCCGTAGGCATTACAGGGAGTTGTACCCCACTATGGAATGCTGCTACTGCATCCAGGTCAGCTCCGTTATTGGCCATCGTCAACGCGATGCTCCCTCCTAAGCAATAACCAATTGCAGCAATTTTGTCTGTGTCTACATTAGGATTGTTTTTCAGCACTTCCAATGCGGCATTAAAACGAGCTGTTGCTTCCGGGAGGTTTCCCATTACACTTGCTGCAAACTTTGCGGCATCCTGTGGATGATTTGCCTGTTTTCCATCGCCATACATATCTATCGCAATAGCTACATATCCAAGTTCAGCCAACATTTCTGCACGTTTTCGGGTATAGTCGTTATGCCCCCACCATTCATGGATAACAAGTACGCCCGGGCGTTTTGTCTCTTTGTTTTCATCATAAGCAATATACCCGTTCATTGTAGTGGAGTCAGTTGCATAGGTTACCTCTTCACCTTTTATTTTTACAGTCGCTACATCTGTTTTTGGTTTTTCTTTGCAAGCAATTACCGTAATAAGAAAAATACCTGTTAATAATAGAATGTTCGTTTTCATTTTATTGCTTGGTTTTATCTATGGCCTCTTGTTTTAATTGTTCATTAGCTACAATAGCAATCTCTACCCGTCTATTTCCGGAACGGCCTTCTGCTGTGTCATTTGTGTATTTGGGCTGCGTCTCTCCATACCATTTTGTGGCAAAACGGATTGGGGAAAGCCCTGAATTCACCATATAATCTGCTACTGACTGGGCTCTTTTTTGAGATAAAACAAGATTGTATTCTTCACTTCCTGAGCTATCTGTATGGCCCTCTATCAGAATGTTGGTATTGGGATATTCTTTAAAAATACCTGCCAATTTATCAATAGTTGCCCTTGAGGTTGCATTTAATTCGTGTTTATTGGTTTCGAAGTAAACTCCACTGGATTCATCAAAAGTAACATTGATCCCCTCTCCTACACGTGTTACTTCAGCACCGGGGAGTTCCTCTTCTATCTTCTCTGCTTGCCTGTCCATCCGGTCTCCAATATAAGCCCCTGCAGCGCCTCCAACAACACCTCCAATAATAGCTCCGAGTGCTGTATTACCTTTCCCGACATTGTTACCTATAACCCCTCCTATAACGGCTCCTGAAGTGGCTCCTATAACAGCTCCTTTCTGTTTGTTATTTGCGTTCTGAACTGCACCACATCCCATAACAAGCGATAGTGATATAAATAAAAATACAGTATTGTATACTTGCTTTTTCATGTTTTTAGTAGGATTTTCTATTAAAATTCATTGATATAATAAAAGGTTTATTTTCAAAAGTTACCGTTTGTGACAACCGCATCCGGTTATCGTCCAAGTATTTTAATTGTAAGCGGTAGCCTGTATTTTTTTGAAGGTCTCTTTTGTTTTCATCGGTAAACTTAAAAGTAAAATCATAAGACCCGCTACCTTTTGTGGTCTCCACTGCTGCCCAACGTATATATCTTATACCTGTCGGGCAACCTGTATTAGTAACTTCATAAGTCCCCGTGCTGTTATTTGACCGGAAAAACCAATTACTCCCTTCAAGACAAGAAGCATCGATATCGTTGAACATTTTTATATTAAAGGTTCCTGTGCTACTATACGTAATATCATTGAGTATCCAGTTTCCGTCAATCGTATTGCGGGCGCTTCGTTCTACCTTTGAAACAGAACATGAACATACAATAACCATCACAGGTATTAAAAATTTGATTTTTTTCATAAGATTTGAGTTTACTCTACTTGTTAAATTTACAAAAAAAAAGATGAATCATCTTTTTTAAAACTGCTAAGCGGATATTAATACGCTATTAATTCTAAAAGCGCTTTTTCAAAACGTTTCTTGGGCAGAAACTGGTCTTCTAAAGGTTTTGCGAATGGAACAGGGGTTTCTAGGCTACCTACCCGTAGCACAGGGGCATCAAGGTACTCAAAGCAATTTTCCATAATCATAGCAGCGATATCATTTGCAACACCCCCAAAAAGAGTGTCCTCTTGTAAAATAATGGCTTTTCCTGTTTTTTGTACCGATTGGTATATTGTTGTCATATCTAAAGGCTGTAAAGTCCTTAGATCAATCACATCTGCTTGTATGTCAGTATATTTTTCTAATAATTCCAATGCCCAATGTACTCCAGCCCCATAAGAAATAATTGATACTTGTTCTCCTTCTTTTAGCTTAGCAGCTTTTCCGAAAGGTAGTGTAAAATAATCTTCAGGCACATCTTGATAAACGTTTCTGTACAATGCTTTGTGCTCAAAAAACAAGACCGGATTGGGGTCATTAACAGCAGTAGTTAGCAGTCCTTTTGCATCATAAGGAAATGCAGGGTAAACCACCTTTAATCCAGGTGTTTTGGTAAACCAAGCTTCATTGGTTTGTGAATGAAAAGGCCCAGCTTGCACTCCTGCACCACAAGGCATCCGTATTACTATATCCGCTTTTTCGCCCCACCGATAATGGGATTTTGCCAGATAATTGACAATTGGGTTAAATCCACTGGAAACAAAATCGGCAAACTGCATTTCTACTACGGCTTTGTAGCCATTTATAGACAATCCCATAGCTGCAGATACAATACCTGATTCACAGATAGGCGTATTACGCACACGTTCTTTCCCAAAAACCTCTAAAAATCCTTCGGTTATCTTAAAAACACCTCCATATTCTGCAATATCCTGACCCATAATGACCAAGTTTTTATGGCGCTCCATGGATTGGTGCAATCCTTCTGAAATAGCATCTACATAACGTATGTTTTTTTGCGATGAAGAATGTTTAATTTCTTGATATACAGAACTTTTGTAAACATCACCTAACTCATAACTTACAGAAGAGCTTATAGATTTTTCCTCAAAAGCTTTTTGTATGTTTACTTCTATTTCGTTTTTAAGTTCATCTTCTATCGCAATTACTTTTTCTTTTGTTAAAACCCCTTCTTGAAACAGGTAATTTTTATAGTTTGCGATTGGGTCTTTAGAAGCCCATTCGTCCATGAGCGCTTTTGGGACATATTTGGTACCACTAGCTTCTTCATGTCCACGCATACGAAATGTTTTAAATTCTAAAAGTATTGGCCTAGGATTCTTTCGTACACTCTTTGCGAGTTCAGAAACCGTGGTGTATACTTCCAGAATATTATTCCCGTCAATTATATGCGATTCCATGCCATACCCAATTCCTTTATCAGCTATATGATTACACCGGTACTGCTCATTGGTAGCCGTGGAAAGGCCATAGCCGTTATTTTCAACACAAAAAAGCACCGGTAATTCCCACACAGCAGCTATATTTAATGCTTCATGAAAATCACCTTCACTTGTGGCGCCTTCACCTGTGAATACAGCACATACTTTTGGATCGTTTCGGAGTTTACTTGCCAGTGCAATGCCATCCGCTACTCCCAATTGCGGCCCTAAATGTGAAATCATCCCCACGATCTTATATTCTTGTGTGCCAAAATGAAAACTTCTATCGCGACCCTTAGTGAATCCATTTGCCTTTCCCTGCCATTGGGAAAACAATCGGTTTAAAGGAATCTTTCGGGTAGTGAATACCCCCAAATTCCGGTGCATCGGCAAAATGTATTCGTCTTCTCTCAAAGCAGCCGTCACCCCTACGGCAATAGCTTCCTGTCCTATTCCACTGAACCACTTTGATATCTTCCCCTGCCGTAATAAAATAAGCATCTTTTCTTCTATCAAACGGGGTTTTAACAATGCCTCATATAAATATAACAAGGTATCCTCACTAATACCCTTTCTGTCATAACGAAACCCCAGTTCAGAAATATTGTTATTCATTCTCTAAAATTTGTAATGAGTAAATTTAGAAAATAAAAGGAATGTTTTGTGCATATCTTCCACAAACATGCATCTCATTTGTAATTTCATTATTTTTGTAGTCTATTGTATTTGTACTAACACATTATTATGAATAAGATACCAAGCGTTGATCTTCGGGAATTTATAAGTAATGCTCCCGAATTAAAAAAGAAATTTGTAAGCGAAATAGGAGAAGCCTATGAGACTATTGGGTTTGTAGCGCTAAAAGGGCATTTTTTGAATGACCGGTTGGTAAACGATTTATACGATCAGGTAAAAGCCTTTTTTAACCTTCCGGATGCTGTTAAAAAACAATACGAAATTGAAGGGATCGGCGGACAACGTGGTTACACCTCTTTTGGAAAAGAACATGCTAAAGGGCGAAAAGAAGGAGATTTAAAAGAGTTTTGGCATTTTGGCCAATATATAGAAGATGGTAGCCGCTTGGCCAGCGAGTACCCTCCGAATGTTATAGTCAATGAATTGCCTAAATTCAATGAAGTAGGTAAAGATGCGTATAAAATGCTTGAGAAAACAGCAAAGTATGTACTTCGTGCATTGGCATTGCATATAGGGTTAGAAGAAACTTATTTTGACAAATGGATCAAGAATGGAAACTCCATATTAAGACCTATTCATTACCCTCCTATTACGGAAGAGCCAAAGGATGCAGTAAGAGCGGCTGCGCATGGAGACATCAACCTTATCACATTATTGATGGGGGCGCAAGGTCGTGGGCTGCAAGTGCAGAACCATAAAGGAGAATGGATTGATGCCATCGCTGAAGCGGATGAATTAATGATTAATGTAGGTGATATGCTATCACGCCATACAAATAACAAACTAAAGTCTACTATCCATAGAGTGGTAAACCCTCCTCGTGAACTTTGGGGAACTTCCCGTTATTCTATTCCTTTCTTTATGCACCCGGTAAGTGAAATGCCCCTCGACTGCCTTGAAAATTGCATTGATGAAACACACCCTAAGTTATATGATGACATTACTGCGGGAGCCTTTTTGCATGAACGCCTTATTGAATTAGGATTGATTAAATAATAGCTGATGACCAAGAAATTAAATAGTCTGGAAGATTTAAGTGGGTTTGTTTTTTCAACAGATGATAATTTTACACCTGAATCATCCTCAGAAACAGATGAAAGTAATACGCTATCAAATGCCGATCAAAGATTGGAAGCGCATTTTAGTAATAAAGGACGCGGAGGTAAGACTGTGACAATCATAAAAGGTTTTCAAGGGAGTGAAGAAGCATTAAAAAAGTTGGCTAAATTGCTCAAAACTAAGTGTGGTGTAGGTGGTTCTGTGAAAGAAAGTGACATTATTGTCCAAGGAAATTATCGAGATAAAATAATTGCTATCTTACAATCGTTAGGATATAAAGTAAAACGTGTTGGAGGTTAAATTTAGGTTCAAAAAAGTTGATTAAACCGTATAATTTTTTACATTTACAACCACAATTTAGACAAAAATGAGCAAAATTCTTCACATTACAAGCGGAGATGCCCTTACCTCTAAACTAGAAAAACTAAACATTGAAGGTGAAATTATAACATGGCGTGAAATGCTGAGCGAAGGCAAAACAATTGCTGATGTTGGTAGTGAGCCCTTCTGGAAAGTTCGTTATCAATTTTTAAACAAAGCCTATAAAATTACTAAGCGGGCTTTCGTTGACTTAAACCTTAAAGAATACAAGGCGCTATGCAATCATAAAAAAGAAGAAGAAATTGTTCTATGGTTTGAGCAAAGCCTTTTTTCACAGATCAATATGATTGCGCTTATTAGCTGGTTAAAAAAACACCGTAAAAACAGAAAAGTATCTTTGATTCACTATGCAGAGGCCAATAAAAAAGGAATATCTGCCCCTTTATCAGAGCTAAGCAACAAAAAATTATTACAGTTATATAAAAACCGGATTGAACTATCACAGGATGACATTGAATATGCCGATTATATTTGGCAATTATATTGTGGTGACAATCCCATCAGAATAGAGACCTTTACACAATTTAACTCCTCTCAATTTGAATACCTCCCGGAGGTAATGAAAGCACATATATTACGTTTTCCCACAGTGAAAAATGGACTTAATAACATTGAAAACCAACTATTGGAAACAGTAGCCCAAAACGATTTTCAATCAAGAGAAAAACTTATTTCGCACCTACTGAAAAACCAAGGAATTTACGGATATGGAGAAGCACAGTTTTTAAAAGTAACGGAAGCGTTAAAGCCGCTTTTTAAATCATTCAATCCAGTTCAATTGAACAAGCAAGGCCTTGCTGTTCTTAAGAAAAGTACGAATTATTATCCTATTATTAAAAATAATGATACTTATTTAGGAGGGGCTCCAAAATATGGGTTTTTATATCACGAAGACACTCACAAGCTACTGAAACTATAGCATGCAAATCCCTGAATCAGAGCTGATATTGAACCCCGATGGGAGCATTTACCATCTTAACCTCCATCCCGAAGATATTGCTGATACTATCATTTTTGTAGGAGATCCTGATAGGGTTTCAAAAGTTTCTAAATATTTTGATTCCATTGAGCTTAAAAAAGGCAAAAGGGAGTTTATAACGCATACCGGAACACTTAATAGCAAGCGTATTTCTGTTGTTTCTACTGGTATTGGAACAGATAATATTGATATTGTTTTAAATGAACTGGACGCTTTGGTAAATATTGATCTCTACAAACGAGAAGCCAAACAAAACCACACTCCATTAAATATTATCAGGATAGGAACCACCGGGGCGCTGCAACCGGCTATCGGTGTTGATCAATTTGTTATGAGTGAATATGCCATGGGGCTTGATGGACTCCTTTATTTTTATGATAGCCGACATGTACAACAAATTGAAATGCAAAAAGCATTTAAAGAATATGCTAACTGGCACCCGGCAAAAGCAGACCCATATATAGTGAAATATGATGAAAAGCTTGGCGCAAAATTAAAGACTCCTGAAATACATATGGGATTTACTGTTACGGCACCCGGGTTTTATGGTCCTCAGTCACGTAAACTAAGAAGCACTCTTGATGACGAATATTCAAATGATACTTTTGCATCCTTTGATTTTAATGGGTTGAAAATCACGAACCTGGAAATGGAAACTGCTGGGATATATGGATTAGCTAAGCTTTTAGGGCACCGTGCCGTATCAATGAACTGTGTATTAGCAAATCGATCTAACAAAACATTTTCCAAGGAACCCTATGTTGCTATAGACCGTCTTATAAAATATACCTTAGATAAATTGGTTTTATAAACATAATAGACCTTATCACTTATGAAACTTGTGAGGTCTTACTTTTTAAATACTAAACAACTTTGAAGAAGATAACGATAGCTGGTGTGCCAGAACATTTTAACTTTCCATGGCATTTCGCCATAGATGAAGGAGCATTTGAACAAAATGGTATCGAAGTTGAATGGATTGATATTCCTGAAGGAACCGGGAAAATGTGCCAATTACTCCGTGAGGGTTTCATCGATCTGGCTGTGATTCTTACAGAAGGCATTGTAAAAGATATCACAAATGGCAACCCTTCTAAAATTGTTCAGAAATATATAGCTTCTCCCCTTCTTTGGGGTATTCATGTAGATAAAAATTCAGATCATCAACAAATTACCGATCTTGAGGGTAAAACAGCTGCTATAAGCCGCTATGGAAGCGGAAGCCATCTTATGGCATATATTAACGCTTCTCAGCAAGGATGGGATACGGCCTCTTTGAATTTTGAAGTAGTCAATACTATTGATGGAGCTATTACTGCTTTAAAAAATGGAACAGCTGATTATTTTATGTGGGAACATTTTACAACAAAGCCTTTGGTAGACAATGGAACCTTTAGAAGAATTGCAGACTGCCCTACTCCCTGGCCTTGTTTTGTAATAGCAGCAAATAATGAATTTATAAAAACCAATAGAGCATTAATCTCATATATACTTAGTATTATAAACAGTTATACCTCTGAATTTAAAAACATCCCATCTATAGACCGAACGCTCGCCAATGCATATCACCAAGACATCTATGATATAAAAAAATGGCTTTCCATAACGAAATGGAGCCAAAACCAAATTGAAAGCGACACCATACTCCAAGTACAAGAACAACTTTTTAGACTGAATTTAATTGATAAAAAAGTAGCTGCTTCAACTTTCATTTCAAACTAATTAATCTATACTAGTTCTCATATAGACGTTTAACTAAAAAACGAATGGCTTCATCGAGTATTTTAAAAAGTCCCTTCTTAGTTTTATAGTTTTATACCGCTATTAATCAATGTACTTATAATTAAAAAGAAAAATGAGTGCGACGTTGTTTTTACAACCGAGCACTTTTTTTTACCATTGAATTTCCTGCCTTCCGTTCTGCTTTAACAATGCATTGCACTGACTAAAATGTTTGTTTCCGAACCACAAACCCCTATTGGCACTTAAAGGAGAAGGGTGTCCTGAATACAATACATGATGTTGGTTTTTATTAATAACACTTCCTTTTTTCTTAGCATACCCGCCCCAAAGCATAAACACAATTCCTTGTTTATTGTCGGATACAACTTTGATCACAGCATCTGTAAACAGTTCCCAGCCTTTATTTTGATGACTTCCGGCCTGATTTGCTCTTACTGTAAGTGTTGCATTCAACAATAGCACCCCTTGATCTGCCCATCTTTCTAAATTTCCACTCCATGGGTACGGAATTCCTAAATCATCTTCAATCTCTCTGAAAATATTCACCAATGAAGGGGGGTGTGGAAAGCCGGTGTTTACTGAAAAACACAACCCATTGGCTTGCCCGGCCCCATGATAAGGGTCCTGGCCTATAATAACTACCTTGACAGCATCGAAAGTACAATGATCAAATGCTGCAAAAATTTGTTTCCCGGAGGGGTAGCAAGTGTTTGTAGCATATTCATTCTTTACAAATGTTGCTAAATTATTGAAATAAGGTTTCTCAAACTCAGGCCGTAGGTATTCTTTCCAACTAGGGTGTATTCGTACATTCATTGAAAAAACGTTACTTTTGTATCTCTCAAAAATAGGGTTAAAAACCACAATGAACAAGATTCATCAAAAAACCTTGGAAGACTTGGAATTTGATACTGTGAAAGCACATATATCAATGTTATGCTCCACTGGTTTAGGCAAAAAAAAAGCACAGGATTTAGTTCCTTTTACCAAAAAGGAAGAAATGTTGAGTGCCCTATCACAAACATCTGAATACCTTTCTTCTTTTGAAAACAATAACAGTATTCCGGCTCATGGCTATGATGATATTTCTATAGAGCTTAAGCTTATACAAATTGAAAATACACATATTGAGACAGATGGTTTTAAAAAAATTGCCTTCTTGTCAAAAACAGCAAACACCCATATTGTATTCTACAAAAAATTTAAAGAATATTATCCTGAATTGCATAAAATGGCAGAGGATATCCCTTACACAAAAGCTATTATTAAAGAAATAGAAGGCGTCATAGACCGATTTGGGGAAATCAAAAACGACGCTTCTGAACTGCTCTCAGACATTCGGAATTCAATTAATAAAGTCCGGGGGCAAATAAGTGAAAGCTTTGTGAAGGTCTTGAATACAAGCCATACGGCCGGCTTTCTGGACGATATTCGGGAGACAGTTGTCGATAATCGAAGGGTGTTAGCAGTAAAAGCCATGTACAGGCGTAAGGTGAAAGGCGCCATCATGGGAAGTTCTAAAACAGGAAGTATTGTTTACATAGAGCCGGAAACAACTTTGAAGTATGCCCATGAATTAAATAACTTAGAATACGAAGAGAAAGAAGAGATCAACCGAATATTAAAAGTACTTACTGATTTTCTTCGACCCTATGTTGAATTATTGGAAAAATACCAATATTTTCTAAGTTCGATCGATTTAGTAGCCGCAAAGGCCACCTATGCAGCTAAAATGAACGGATTATTGCCAAAAATTACAGAAGAAAGAACACTGAACCTTATTTCTGCGTACCACCCACTACTCTATCTAACTAATAAAGAAAAAAGCGAAAAGACATTTCCTCAAGACATTTCACTATCGTCAGAAAACCGGATTATTGTGATATCAGGCCCAAATGCCGGAGGAAAAAGTATTACACTTAAAACTATTGGGTTACTTCAGGTTATGTTACAAAGTGGATTACTGATACCTGTACACACTAAAAGTACTTTTTGTTTATTTGACCGTATCCTTACCGATATTGGCGACAACCAATCCATAGAAAACCACTTGAGCACCTATAGTTATAGGCTTAAGAACATGAATTACTTCCTTAAAAAGTGTAATGACAAAACACTTTTCTTAATTGATGAATTTGGTACAGGAAGTGATCCTGAATTGGGAGGTGCCCTTGCAGAGGCGTTTTTAGAAGAATTTTATCATCGAAATGCATTTGGGATCATTACCACGCATTATGCAAATCTGAAAATGTTGGCAAATGAATTGCCTCATACCACGAATGCTAACATGCTTTTTGACAACAAGACATTGCAACCTACCTATAAATTAGTTTTAGGCCAAGCTGGAAGTTCTTTTACATTTGAGGTAGCGCAAAAAAATGGTATCCCCTACGGTCTCATAAATCGAGCTAAAAAGAAAATTGAGCGTGGAAAAGTCCGGTTTGATGCTACTATCGCTAAACTACAAAAAGAGCGCAGCAAAATGGAAAAGACTTCTTCTTCTCTTAAAGAAGAAGAAGTAAAGGCCCGTGAAGAGTCAAAACGGTTAGAAATATTAAATGAAAAAATTAAAAACAAACTTGAAAATTATCAGGAATTGTTTGACAACAATCAGCGGATGATTGTTCTTGGAAATAAAATCAACACTATATCCGAACGTTATTTTTATGATAAAAAGAGACGCCCGCTTATTGCAGAATTTTTACGAATTATAGAAACAGAAAATAGTAAACGTAAAAAAAATACTCCAAAAGAAAAAAAAGAGGCTAAAATCAAAAAACAAGAAATAAGCCAAGAGGTTACCAAAAAGATAGCAGGCATCCGAAAAAAGAAAAAACAAGAAAAAACAAAAGCCGTACGAGAAGAAATTAATAAGCCAAGGCCTGTATTGAAAATTGGTGACCGTGTGAGGCTTCCTGATGGAAAAGCTATCGGAAGTATTGACATTATTAAAAAAAATAAAGCCATAGTAAATTATGGTTTGTTTACTACCAGTATTGATGTTGGACAATTAGAGCTTGTTGAAACAAAAAAATAATGTATTATGATAAGCATCCCTAAAGGAAAAAAAATAATATTGTTTGATGGTGTGTGCAATTTATGCAACGGATCCGTCAGGTTTATTCTGAAACGTGACAAAAAAGAGGTCTTTTTGTTCGCAGCATTGCAAAGTGAAGTCGGAGAACAATTGGTAAAAGAACGGAGCATAGACACATCAGTCATTGATTCCATTATTTTAATTGACCCGGGCATTGCATATTATGCCCGTTCTACTGCCGCTTTAGAAATTGCTGAAGAATTTGGAGGCTTATGGAGTATATTGAGGGTTTTTAAATGGTTATTACCGACATCCTTAAGAGATTGGTTTTATGATATTATCGCAAAAAACCGATACAAATGGTTTGGCAAAAAAGAGCATTGTATGATCCCTACCCCCGAACTAAAAGCCCGTTTCTTATAACCTTACTTTTTGTAGTGATCATCCCAGTTTTTAACATGTGGGTCGCCTAGCTTCCCTACTGATTTTGCTACCAACATAGAAACGGCTGCATCACCTGTTACATTCACGGTAGTTCGGCACATGTCCAATGGCCTGTCAACTGCGAAAATAAGTGCCAATCCGGCTTCCGGTATGCCCGCCTGCGCCAAAACAATAACTAACATTACCATCCCTGCTCCCGGAACCGCAGCTGAACCAATAGAGGCCAACGTAGCTGTGGCAACAATACCTAATTGGGTTGCGAAACTTAGTTCCATGCCAAAAGCCTGTGCAATAAAAACAGCTGCAACTGCTTGATACAAGCTAGTTCCATCCATATTGATGGTTGCCCCTATAGGCAACACAAAACTGGTAACTTCTTCTTCTACCCCTAAATGTTCCTCAACACGTTCCATGGTTACAGGTAATGTGGCTGCACTAGAACTTGTTGAAAAAGCTAATAATTGCGCCGGAGCAATCCCATTAATAAAGAATTTTGGTGTTTTTCCCGTAAACAGATAAACAATGAAAATGTAGACAACTATCATTAAAATTAATCCAATAACTACTGATAATGCATACCACAATAAGGCTACAAACAAATCTGTATTTGGCGCCTCTACAACTAAAGCAGCTAACAATGCAAAAACACCGTATGGAGCAGCTAGCATAATGATATCAATAAGTTTAAGGATCACTTCATTAAACCCGTCAAAAAAAGCTTTTACAGGTTTAGATGTTGCTTCAGGGATAAGAATAAGGCCTATGCCAAAAAAAATAGCAAAGAAAATTACTTGAAGCATATTTCCATTATCAGTTGTTGCTTTAAAAATATTGCTTGGTACTAAATCTTCTAGAGGCTGTAAAGGTCCTGCCTCTTTTTGTTTTTCCGCCTGGGCTATTCTTGTGTCAGCGTCTCCTCTATAGTTTTCCATAAGCTCTGTACGGGTTTCTGCTGAAATAGATTTTCCAGGTTTGACAAGGTTAACGATTGTCAATCCTATAGACACTGCTATTACTGTTGTAATTATATAAGTAGCAATAGTTCGTCCTCCCATCTTTGAAAGCTTGGAAATATCTTTTAAATCAGAGACCCCTTTGATTAAAGATGCTAAAATAAGTGGAACGGCTATTAACTTTAAGGCATTTATAAAAATAGTGCCGAATGGTTTTACCCAATCGGTAACCAATTTAGGTCCCCAAGAAAATTGGGTCATTAAAAATGCAAACAATACGCCTGCGATCATTCCTAAAAGGATTTGCCAATGCAATGCTATTTTTTTCATCTATCTGTAGTTATAATGTTATCGATTTATTTAATAAATAATGGTCTGCCAGCACCAATGCAGCCATAGCTTCTACAATAGGGACCGCCCTTGGCACTACACAAGGGTCATGTCGCCCTTTCCCTTTCATTTGTACCTGTTCTCCCTTGTCATTGATGGTAATTTGTTCTTGAATTAGTGTAGCTATAGGCTTAAAAGCAACTTTAAAATAAATGTCCATTCCATTGCTGATACCTCCTTGAATACCTCCTGAGTAATTGGTTTTGGTAGTACCATCTTTGTTATACAGATCATTATGCTCGCTTCCTTTCATAGTGGCTCCCATAAAACCACTGCCATACTCAAAGCCTTTCACCGCATTAATAGATAGCATCGCTTTTCCCAAATCGGCATGTAGTTTATCAAAAACCGGTTCGCCTAGTCCTACCGGAACATTTTGTATCACACAAGAAATAACTCCGCCTACTGTATCGCCTTGTTTCCGTATTTCCTTAATGTATCTTTCCATATCAAGAGCTACGGCAGTATCAGGACAACGGACAGTATTCTCTTCGGTCTTAGAAAAGTCAAGGTTTTCATAGGGCATGTCTAGTGCTATTTTTCCAACAGCGGATACATACGCAGTAATCTTAACTTTTTTAAGTAGCTGCTTTGCTATTGCTCCTGCCACTACTCTACTCGCCGTTTCCCTGGCGGAACTTCTACCACCACCTCTGTAATCTCGAAAACCATATTTTTGATCATACACATAATCAGCATGGCTCGGGCGGTAAGTATCTTTTATATGAGCATAATCTTTTGATTTTTGGTCTTCATTGTATATCACAAAACCAATAGGCGTCCCCATTGTTTTCCCTTCAAAAATGCCGCTAAGAAAATGTACTGTATCTGACTCTTTTCGTTGAGTTACAATAGCAGATTGTCCCGGTTTTCGGCGATCTAACTCATTCTGAACAGCATTAAGGTCAACCAATAAGCCTGCCGGGCAACCATCAATGACGCCTCCTATAGCTATGCCATGTGACTCTCCGTAGGTTGTGAGCTTGAATAACTTCCCGAAGGAATTGCCTGCCATTTTTTATTCGTTTTGAGCAAATGTAATTTTTAAATTAGAGAAACAAAAATTAAATACCGATTATAGCAATGCTTCTTTAAGTATGGTAACCGGATGTTTTGCTATACGTCCTGTACCATCTAATATTTGATGACGGCAACTAGTTCCATTGGCTGCAATAATAACATCAGAGGCAGTTTTTTTGATAGCAGGGAATAGTTTTAATGATCCTATTGCCATACTGACGTCATAATGTTCGTTTTCATAACCAAATGATCCCGCCATACCACAGCAACCTGAATTTATAAGGGTTACCGTATAGTTTTTAGGTAGGTTCAGCATATCAAACGTATATTTTTGATTTGATAATGTTTTTTGGTGACAGTGAACATGAATTTTTACCTGCTGTTTTTCTTTTGTGAACTGATCTGGCGTTATAGTACCTTCATGAACTTCTTTTACTATGAATTCTTCTATTAATAAAGAGTTTGATAAAATATACTTATTGGTATTTTTACGATCTACTAATCGTTTATATTCATCGCGAAATGACAAAATAGCTGATGGTTCCAGCCCAATTAGAGGGACTTCATCAGAAATAAGATCTTTTAATCTGTCAACATTATCAACCGCAAGCCTTTTAGCGGCCTTTAGAAATCCTTTTGAGAGGTAGGTACGGCCACTTTCACCATAAAATAAGGTTATATTATATCCTAAACGCGTCAGCAATACAATAGCATCTTTACCTACTTCTATGTCTGTATATTGGGTAAATTCATCAATAAAAAGAATTATTTTTTTATGTCTAACTTTTTCATTTTTAGTTAGATATAAAAACTTATCGAAATTGATACTTGATACTTTTGGAAATTTTCTTTTTGAAGCAATTCCAAAGCTATTTTTGATCATTTTCCCAAATAACTGATTATTCATAAGTTTATTTGACAACCAAGGAAAAGTAGCTGCTATTTTATTAAAACGTGTGTTATGCGCAAATAACCTGTCTCGTAGGCTACTTCCATGCTGCTTTTGGTATTGATACAGAAATTCTGTCTTTAATATTGCTACATCCACATTACTAGGGCATTCACTACTGCATGCTTTACAACTGAGGCACAGATCAAAAACTTCTTTTAACTCTTTCTGATCAAATTTGTTTGGTTTACCAGAATTTGTTAAAAACTCCCGAAGAGCATTGGCACGGGCCCTGGTAGTATCTTTTTCATCTTTAGTCGCATGATAACTTGGACACATAGCCCCGTTTGATAAATGTGTCTTTCGGCAATCGCCACTGCCATTGCATTTTTCAGTAGCCCTTAAAATCCCCAGAGAGTCTGAAAAATCCAAAAACGTATCAATAACAGGCTCCTTTCTATCTGCCTCATAACGAAGTGCTGCATCCATAGGGAACGGATCAATTATTTTTCCGGGATTGAATATGTTTTTCGGATCAAACGCTTGTTTTAACTGTTTCAGGATCGTATAATTTTCACTTCCAATCATTTTTTCAATAAACTCAGCCCTAACAATACCATCTCCATGTTCGCCACTTAATGATCCCTTATATTTTCTAACCAGTTCGGCTACCTCTGTAGTGATTGTTCGAAATAACTTTACGTCTTCTTTTTTCTTTAAATTGAGAATTGGGCGCAAATGTAACTCTCCTGCCCCTGCGTGGGCATAATACACCACTTTTTGCTTGTGTTTGTTCATTAATGCTGAAAATGCATCTATGTACGGAGCTAAATCATCTATAGCTACGGCAGTATCTTCAATACAGGCAACTGCTTTTTTGTCACCGATCATGTTTCCTAACAAACCAAGCCCTGCTTTACGTAACTCCATTGCTTTATTGATATCCTCACCGTAGAGGACAGGGTTTGCATAACTCAAACCGGAATTTTTTAGTGCTTCAACTAAAAAGGCCACTCGCGTATTTAAAGTATCGGGATCATCGTCATGTAACTCTAACATTAGAATAGCTTCGGGATCACCTTCAACAAAAAAACGGTTCGGTAGCTGCGTTTTGTTGCTTTTAGTACAATCTAAGATTACCTTATCCATCATTTCACAGGTGGCAAGATCATGTTTCATACATGGGGCAACCGCCATACAAGCAGCTCTGATCGTTTTAAAATGAGCAGCGACCATAGCATTGTTTTCGGGTGGGAGTTTGTCTAATTTCAATGTTATCCTAGTCGTAAAAGCTAATGTTCCTTCACTACCTGCAAGCAATTTACACATATTAAAAGGTTCTCCTGACTCCTTAAAAGGCTGCATTTTGATAAGTTCGTCAATGGCATAGCCCGTGTTACGTCGGTGTATTTCTGGTTTTGGAAAATTCTCAACGATTTGTTTTTGGGTTTCTACAGAAGTTAAGGATTCATAAACTGTTTTATAGAGTTTTCCTTCTAAATCCTTCTGTTTTGTTTTTTCAATAAGATGACTACCTGAAAGAGGCTCAAATACAACTTCACTTCCATCGCTTAAGATAGCTTCTATGGCAAGTACTTTATCACGGGTAACTCCATACTTTATAGAAGTAGTTCCACTGGAATTGTTCCCTACCATTCCTCCTATCATACATCGGTTGGAAGTAGATGTATTAGGGCCGAAGAACAATCCGCATGGTTTTAGATACTGGTTCAATTCATCCCGTATAACACCGGGTTCTACGGTAACTGTTTGTGCCTTCTTGTCTACAGACACTATCCTTGTCAAGTATTTAGAGGTATCTACAACTATTCCTTCACCTACACACTGTCCGGCCAATGATGTTCCTGCTGTTCTAGGAATCAATGAAGTCTTATAGTCCCTTGCATAAGCTATCAAGCGTTTTATGTCCTTTTTATTTTTTGGGTAAGCAATGGCTATAGGGTGTTTTCGATAAACGGAAGCATCTGTGGCATAGATTGCTTTATGCAATTCATCAGTGAAAATTTCACCTTCTAAATCAGCTTTTAGTTGTTGAAGGGAAGTGCCAGTCATTAATTTTAACACGTTGCATCCGTTTTTTGTAAAAATAACGTTATATTTAATTACAACTCTTAAATAAATATACAAATGAAAAAACTTTTTTTAATTGGCTTTTTAGCATTGGGCTCCATCAATTATGTTTCTTCACAGCAAATCTCAAAAAATGCATTGGGTTTGCGTTTAGGAGATGGTGATGGTTTTGGTGCAGAATTAAATTATCAGCGTGGTATTGGTGAAAACAACCGTTTGGAATTTGGTCTGGGTTGGCGTGATGAAGATAATTTTGATGCTTTTCGGCTTACCGGACTTTACCAATGGGTATTTCTACTGGAAAATAATTTTAATTGGTACGTAGGTGCAGGCGGCGGTTTTGGAAATGTTGATTTTGATACCGGTTTCATGGGTGGCGATGATAGCGAGTTTTTTATTTTCGTAGCAGGTGACATCGGAATTGAGTACAATTTTGATATTCCATTGCTCATCTCGTTAGATTTTAGACCTGAAATTGGGTTTAAAGACTATAATGACGATTTGGGGTTTGATATTGCGCTAGGAATCCGTTATCAATTTGACTAAGTGCTATATAATTATGTTAAATCCTTGCCTTATAATGTAATGAATTATTAGGTTTGCAGACGAAATAAAAAAACTAAGGATCTCATGAAAAAAATCTTAACCTACATTTTTGTTGTTTTTGTTCTAGCATCTTGTGATAAGGCCTTAAATGGAAATGAGTTTGTAGTTAATGTCTCTATAGAAGGTATTGAAGATGGCAGTAAAGTAATTCTCAGAAAAGCGGATGCTAACTACCAACCTATTGACATTGATTCTACAGAGGTGTTAAACGAACAATTTTCTTTACGGGGAGATGCCAAAATAGCAGACATGTACCATATTGTTATTGATGGTTTACAAGGGAGCTTGTCTTTCGTTACAGAGCCCGGGGAGATTACTGTTACTGCATATAAGGATAGTATCTTTTCTTCAATAATTACAGGAACTCCATCCAACGATGATTATTATGCTTATGTGACATCTTCTGCCAAGAACAGAAAGCGCATAAACAACTTAATAGCAGAGTATAGACAGGCTGCTCAAGAAAACAATACACCTTTAACTAATGATATTGCGAGGAAAATAAATAAAGTAAGGAATGATATCCGAAATTATGACCTGACTTTTGTAAAAGAACATCCGGACTCCTACATGGCTCCATTATTGATTGAGCAAATGCTCCAGAGCAAATCACAGCCTATTAGTGTAATTCAAGATATTTATACTCCTATATCAGAAAGAATTAAATCGACGACATTAGGTCAAAAAATTAATAATATCATTGAAAATGCTGCAAAAGTAGCTATCGGGGCCATTGCCCCGGATTTTTCGGCACCTACCCCTTCAGGTGAATTGCTGGCATTGAACGATGCAAAAGGAACTGTTACGATTGTTGATTTTTGGGCTGCCTGGTGTAAACCTTGCCGTATAGAAAATCCTAATTTGGTTAAGATCTATGACGCTTATAAAGGAAAAGGGTTGAATATTGTGAGTGTTTCTCTTGATAAGACCATGGACCATTGGAAAAAAGCTATAGAAGAAGATCAATTGCCTTGGGACCATGTTTCTAATTTAAAATACTGGCAGGACCCTATTGCGAAATTATACAATGTAAATGCGATCCCTGCTAGTTTTATACTGGATTCGGAAGGAAAAATTGTAGCGAAAGACTTAAGAGGGTCTCAATTAGAGGCAAAAATAGCTGAATTACTAGCTCCATAAATACGTTTAGTTGTAGATAACAAAACCTTCTAAATTTAGAAGGTTTTTATTTTTTATAATGTTCAAAAACATTCCTATGAATCATTACATTTGCATATCTATAGAAACATTATCTTAAACAACTATGAAAAAGCTATTCGTACCCCTATTAATTCTATCATTCGCTGCTTGTAATAAACCAAATAACAGCTATACCGTAACAGTATCTATAGCAGGTATTGAAGATGGTAAAAAAGTATACATCCGAAAAGCAGATCAAATCAACCAACTCACAAATATTGATACTACAGAAGTTTTGAACGGTAAAATTTCTTATAAAGAAATTGTCGATGGCCCGGACATGCGCTATATTTATATAGAAGACGTCAACGGTAATATAGCATATATTGCTGAGCCAGGAACTATAGATATTACTGCATATAAAGATAGTATCAATGCTTCTAAAGTTGAAGGAACGCCATCAAATGAAGAACTGTATGATTTTATCAAAGACTCGAAAGTTATCGGAGATAAAATGGTTGCACTGAGAACCGAGTATTCCAAAGCATTTCAATCAGGCGATACTGTTACAATCAGTACATTACAAGAAGTATTTTCCGATCTTCAGCAAGAGGCACAGGCATATGATATCAATTATGTTAAGGCAAATCCTGAATCATTCATTTCTGTAATGTTGATAGAACGAATGCTTCTGATGCATTCCAGACCTCTTGATACTGTACAAAAATTATATAATGAAGTTCCCGAGTCATACAAGAATTCGCGGGTAGGGAAAAATATTGTTTCTATGATTGAAACGGCTAAACAGTAATTAACGCTTTTTTGTTTTTTCTAAAACGAATAAAATAAGTATTGGAATTGCCAATAAAGCAACCATCAATGGGTGTTCAACAAGCACTTTAGGACGAAAAACCATTGTGACTAAATAACCGCCTACTGCTCCTCCAAAGTGAGCAGTATGGCCAATATTCCCTAATCTATTTCTCATTCCGTAGATGGAATATAAAAGATATCCAATCCCAAAAGCATAGGCTGGAATCGGAATAGGTATAAAAAAGAGGTATAGAGACATCTCAGGGTACAATAATATGGCCGAGTAGATAACCCCCGTAACAGCCCCACTGGCTCCGACAGCACTATAGTGATACTCTGCCTTGTGGAAGAAGAGTGCTAACAAACTACCGGAAATAAGGCTTAGCAGGTATATAAATAGAAAATACCCCCCCCCTAAATAATTAATAACTACATCAGAAAAAAAGAATAATGTAACCATATTGAATAACAAATGCGTAGTATCAACATGTAAGAAACCTGAGGAGAACATTCTATAACGTTCTCCACGCTGAACTGCACCTATGTGAAATTTATACTTTTCGAAAAATGAAAAATCATTAAATCCTTTGATTGAAAACAAAACATTGGCAGCAATAATGCCGATTACGATACTGTTTAAACTCATAATTTTTATCGTGATTACGAATCAAATATAGTTATATTTGCGCAGAATAAAATTGCATGCAATTACTGATCTACATACTAGCATATCCATTATTATGGTTAACCTCATGCCTACCTTTCAAAATATTGTATTTTATTTCTGATGTAGTTTATGTAATTGTGTATCGTGTTATAGGATATCGAAGAAAAGTAGTTAAAAGTAACCTCAAATTGGTCTTCCCGGATAAATCTACACTAGAAATAAAGAAAATAGAAAAAAAGTTTTATAAACATATGTGCGATATGTTTTTGGAAATGATCAAAACCATGAACATATCTGCTGAAGAAATGAAAAAGCGCTTCACTTTTACCAATGTGGAAGCGTTGTTACAATTGGAAAAAAAAAATGACATTATACTTCTATTTCCTCATTATGCCAGTTGGGAATGGGTCATTGCTCTAAATCAGTATATTGACTCTAAAGGGTATGCTATTTATCAACGTATCACTAATAAATATTTTGATAGGCTTGTTAGGAATATCCGCGAAAAGTTTGGAACTACTCTTATAGAAACTAAAGAAACCAAACAAATTATTGATGATAATAAAAGAAATGGGATCAGGAGCATGTATGGTATCCTAAGCGATCAGTCCCCTAGACTAAAACAGGCTATCTACTGGAAAGAATTTATGGGAATAAAAGTGCCTGTTCATGTAGGGTCAGAGTTAATAGCCAAAAGAACAGGCTTATCCGTTGTGTATTTTAAAGTCCGAAAAACCAGAAGAGGATTTTATCAAGGTACTTTTAAAATATTGGCAAAAAACCCTGAAGAATACCCTGATTTTGAAATAACCGATCTCTTTTTAGAGGAAGTTGAAAATCAAATAAAAGCACAACCCGAATATTATTTCTGGACACATAAACGGTGGAAACATTGTAATAAGCTTCCTGAAGAACTCAAAAGTTAACTATTTGTGATTTCTCTTATTTCAGTAATCATTTTATCGGCTAATAAATCTGCTTCTTCCTGTGTTTTTGCTTCAGTATATATCCTAATAATAGGCTCTGTATTTGATTTTCTTAAATGCACCCAGTTTTCGGGAAAATCTATTTTAACACCGTCTATGGTAGATAACTCTTCATCTACATACTTACTTTCAACTTCTCTAAGGATTTTATCAACATCTAAAGATGGGGTCAATTCAATTTTCTTTTTGCTCATATAATAGCTGGGGTAACTATCTCGAAGTTTTCGAGCACTAACCCCTCTTTCAGCTAAATGTGTTAAAAACAGGGCCGTTCCAACCAAAGCATCCCGGCCGTAATGTAACTCTGGATAAATAATCCCTCCATTACCTTCCCCTCCAATAATTGCTTTACTCTTTTTCATCAGTTCCACCACATTCACTTCTCCAACAGCACTGGTTTCATACACTCCACCGTGTTTTGCTGTAACATCACGCAACGCCCGAGAAGAAGACATGTTGGAAACAGTATTCCCCGGTGTCTTACCTAATACGTAGTCAGCACAGGCGACTAGGGTATATTCTTCTCCAAACATTTCGCCATCTTCACAGATGAAAGCTAGCCGGTCCACATCCGGGTCCACCACAATTCCTAAATCTGCTTTCTCCTTAACCACTAACTTAGAAATAGCTGTTAAATGCTCTTTTAATGGTTCAGGGTTATGTGGAAAGTGGCCATTAGGATCACAATACAACTCTACCACTGTTACCCCTAGCTTTTTCAATAATTTTGGAACGGCTATGCCTCCTGTAGAGTTTACTCCGTCCACTACTACTTTAAAACCTGCTTTTTTGATCTTTTCAACATCTACTAATGGTAATTTTAATACCGCTTCAATATGAATATCAATATACCGATCATTAATGGTAACTTTCCCTAGATTATCTACCTCAGAAAAATTAAAGGCTGCTTTTTCAGCAATAATCAATATTTGAGCTCCATCAGCCGCACTTAAAAATTCTCCTTTTCCATTCAACAATTTTAGTGCATTCCATTGCTTGGGGTTGTGGCTTGCCGTGAGAATAATTCCACCATCTGCTTCTTCTAAAGGTACAGCTACCTCTACTGTTGGCGTAGTAGACAAACCTAGGTCAATTACATCAATTCCTAAACCTACAAGAGTTGAAACCACTAAACTTTGAATCATTTCACCTGATATACGCGCATCCCTTCCTATAACAACTTTAACCTTTTCTTTAGTTGTTTGCCCTTTGAGCCATGTACCATATGCTGCTGCAAACTTTACCGTGTCTATCGGTGTTAAATTTTCTCCCGGCATTCCTCCTATAGTGCCTCGTATTCCTGAAATTGATTTTATTAATGTCATAACATTTCAATAATGTTGCAAATATACAATTCCGTCTTAGGAAATGTTTAATATGAATTTGTAAATTCGGAAAATGAATTTTTTAGCACATATTTACCTCTCAGGAGACGATTCCCAGGTGATTATCGGTAATTTTATTGCTGATGGTATTCATGGTAAAAAATACACATTGTATCCTTGGGGTATCCAGAAAGGGATTTTATTGCACCGAGCTATTGATACTTATACAGACACACACCCTATATTTAGAAAAAGCACAAAAAGACTTCATGAAAAATACAGTCACTATAGTGGTGTTATTGTAGATATTTTTTACGATCACTTCCTTGCAAAGAATTGGAATGATTATTCAAATATCCCTCTGGAAAAATACAGTGCTAGTTTCTATGAGCTAATCCAAGAAAACATACATGTTTTACCCTTACATGCCCAAAGAATGGTTCCACACATGGTAAAAGGAAATTGGTTGTTGAGTTATAAAACTGTTCAAGGTATTGAAAATGTGTTGCAAGGAATGGACCAACGAACAAAATACAATTCTAAAATGAATGAATCTATTCATGAGCTAAAGAAGTATTATAATAGCTTTGAATTAGAATTCACTTCTTTTTTTGAAGAGTTAATCATTTTTTCTAAAAGTAAATTAATGTCCCTATGAAAAAAACTTTGATTCTCCTGACAACGTTTTTTCTTCTTTCTTGCCAAAGAAGTAAAACTCCTGCACCTCCTACCGGATATGTAGCAGAAAATGCAATGATCGTCTCTGCAAGAGAAGAAGCCTCCAGAATAGGTGTCGAAATTTTAAAAAAGGGAGGGAATGCTTTTGATGCCATGATAGCTACAGAATTGGCACTTGCTGTTGCATACCCATATGCCGGAAATATAGGCGGTGGTGGTTTTATGGTCTATAGAAAAGCTAATGGCGAGACAGGAGCGTTGGACTATCGTGAAAAGGCACCTTTGGCTGCATATAAGGATATGTATCTCGATTCATTGGGTGAAGTAACCCCTGGAAAAAGCATCTTTGGTGCTACTGCAGTTGGTGTACCAGGAACTATTGCGGGTATATTTGCTGTTCATGAAAAATTTGGCACCTTACCCATTGAAACAATCATAACTCCTGTAATACAACTTGCTGAAAAAGGGGTTGTTGTTACTCAAAAACAACAAAACAGGCTTGATAAATACCGGGAACAGATAATCCGGGAAAGTGGGGACTCTACATATTTTGCATATCCATACAAAAAAGGGGATTCGCTAAAATACCCTGCAATGGCAAATACCTTAAAGCAGATCATAAAAAATGGAAAAGATGGTTTTTACAAAGGAGAAACTGCTAAAAAACTGGTTGATTTTATACAGAAAAAAGGAGGTTATATCACATTAGAAGATTTAGAGCAGTATGAGGCAAAATGGAGAACCCCCGTTATTTTTGATTATAAAGACATCAAGATCATAACCATGAGCCCTCCTTCCAGCGGAGGGGTTACTTTAGCACAAATAATGAGAATGATAACCCCCTACCCTATAGTACAATACGGGCACAATAGCTTGAAAACTATTCAGGTCATTACTGAGGCAGAACGAAGAGCTTATGCTGATAGAAACTATTTTTTAGGAGATCCTGATTTTATAACCATCCCTTTGGACACATTGCTCAATGATACATATCTTAAAAATCGTATGGAGTCTTTCTCTTTTAAAAGTGCTACTCTTTCAAGTGAGGTAGGACATGGGGACATTCGGGTTATTGAAAGCAATGAAACCACACACTACTCTATTGTAGATAATTATGGGAACGCCATTGCTGTAACCACAACCCTTAATGGTGCTTACGGATCCAAATTATATTGTGATGAGCTTGGTTTTTTCCTCAACAATGAAATGGATGATTTTAGTGCTAAACCCGGCACCCCTAACATGTTTGGGCTTATTGGAGCTGAAGCCAATAGTATTGCACCTCAAAAAAGAATGTTAAGCTCCATGACGCCTACCATTGTAGAAAAAGATGGAAACTTATGGCTAGTATTGGGTACTCCGGGAGGATCTACAATTATTACTTCCGTTTTACAAACTATTTTAAATGTCCATGAATTCAACATGAGCATGCAAGAAGCAGTCGATGCACCAAGATTTCACCATCAATGGCTTCCGGACACGATTGTTTTTGAACCAAACGGTTTCAAAGAAAAAAACCTTCGTATACTTGAGAAAAAAGGATATAATATAAAACAGGACAACACAATTATCACAGGAAAAGTAGATGCCATCCGTGTACTCCCTGATGGTAAATTAGAAGGTGGTGCCGATCATCGTGGTGATGATAAAGCTATTGGTTACTGATAAATAATAGAACTATGACAAAAGGACGACTTGAAGCATTTAGTGATGGTGTACTCGCCATAGTGATTACCATAATGGTTTTAGAAATGAAAATTCCTCAGGGAGATGAATGGGCTACTCTGTTACCCCTATTTCCGGTGTTTAGTAGTTATGTATTAAGTTTTATCTATCTGGGAATCTATTGGAATAACCATCATCACTTATTTCAATCCATTCAAAAAGTAAACGGTAACGTATTGTGGGCAAATCTTAATCTTTTATTTTGGTTATCCCTAATACCATTTGTAACCGGATGGATGGGGCAAAACAATTTTTCTACAAGAACGGTCATTTTATATGGAGTTGTCCTTTTTATGGCGTCTATTGCTTTTAATATACTATCGAGTGTTTTAATTAATATTCACGGTAAAGATTCCTTTCTTGGAAAAGCTTATAAAAAAGATATAAAAGGAAAAATATCTATAGGGATTTATGCCGTGGCCATCGGACTTTCTTTTATAAATAAATGGATTGGTTTTTTTCTATACATCGTAGTCGCCATTATATGGATTATTCCTGATAAACGTATTGAAAAAGTACTTGATTAACTAGAATACATATAGCTTTTTAAATAGCAAAATTGTAGTTTTGCAGTTTTCACCACTCTATGGCAATTCACGAAGAAAACATACAAGTAAAAGGCGCACGCGTTCATAATCTTAAAAATATAGATGTTACCATTCCAAGAGAAAAGCTAGTGGTTATTACCGGGCTTTCAGGAAGTGGTAAATCATCATTGGCTTTTGACACCATTTATGCAGAGGGTCAACGCCGTTATATTGAAACTTTTTCCGCATATGCGCGACAGTTTTTAGGAAACCTTGAACGTCCTGACGTGGATAAAATAGATGGGCTATCCCCTGTTATTGCTATTGAGCAGAAAACAACATCAAAATCCCCGCGCTCTACTGTTGGAACAGTTACTGAGATATATGATTTTCTAAGGCTATTGTTTGCAAGAGCTTCTGATGCTTTTAGTTATAATAGCGGAGAAAAAATGATAAGTTATACCGATGAACAAATAAAAGAACTTATCACACAGGATTTTGAAAACAAAAAAGTAACTATATTATCACCGGTAATCCGTTCACGAAAAGGACACTACCGTGAATTATTTGAGCAAATAGCCAAACAAGGATTTATAAAAGCCCGGGTAGATGGTGAAATAATTGACCTTGAACCAAGAATGAAAGTGGACCGGTACAAGACACATGATATTGAAATTGTTATTGACCGACTTCAAATAATCAAAGACAACGATACTCAAAAACGTCTGATGGAGACAATCAACACGGCTATGTATCACGGTGACGATGTGTTAATTGTGCTAGATAATGATACTAAAAAAACACGTTATTTTAGTAGAAACCTTATGTGTCCGTCCTCAGGTATCTCATACCCCAATCCTGAACCCAATACATTTTCATTCAATTCTCCAAAAGGGATGTGCCCTAAATGCAATGGTTTAGGGCATGTGCATGAGGTAAACTTTAACAAGGTCATTCCCGACAAAAAAAAATCTATACGAGATGGGGGTATTACTCCATTGGGGGGGTATAAAAAATCCTGGATATTTAAACAGTTAGAGATTATTGCAGCACGATATGAGTTCAAACTAGATGACCCCATAAGTAGTATTCCAGAAGAAGCTCTTCAGGTTATTTTAAATGGAGGCAACGAAAAGTTTTCAATTGCATCAAAAGTCATGGGTATTACGCGTGATTATAAGATTGATTTTGAAGGTATTATAAATTTCATTGAAAACCAGTATAAAGAAAGTGATAGCGCCTCCATAAAACGTTGGGCAAAAGGATTCATGGATAAAAACCAATGCCCTGAATGTAATGGTTCTAGGTTAAAGAAAGAGTCTCTCTATTTCAAAATAAATGAAAAGAATATTGCTGAACTGGCGGCAATGGACATTACAGACCTAGCCAATTGGTTCCAATCTCTTCCTAAGCACTTATCTGAAAAACAATTCAAAATAGCTGAAGAAGTACTCAAAGAAATAAATACCCGTATCCAGTTCTTGCTTGATGTAGGATTGGATTATCTTTCCCTAAACCGAAGTTCGAAATCACTCTCAGGAGGTGAAGCACAACGAATCCGACTAGCTACCCAGATAGGGTCGCAACTCGTTGGGGTCCTGTATATTTTAGACGAACCTAGTATAGGGTTGCACCAACGTGATAATGAACGTTTAATAAAATCACTCCTGTCACTCCGTGATATCGGAAACTCTATTATCGTCGTTGAACATGATAAAGATATGATTCTTCATGCGGATCATGTAATTGATATTGGCCCTAGGGCAGGTAGACATGGAGGGGAGGTTATTTCTGAGGGAACTCCCAGTCAAATACAAAAGCACCAGACACTAACAGCTGCTTATTTAAATGGGAATAAAGAAATAAAAGTTCCATCAGAAAGAAGGAAAGGAAATGGAAAATCCATTGTATTAATGGGTTGTTCAGGAAACAATCTAAAAAACATCAATGTTAAATTCCCTTTAGGCAAAATGATTGGGGTTACCGGAGTATCCGGGAGTGGTAAATCAACATTGGTTAATGATACCCTCTACCCTATTTTGAACACTCATTTTTTCAATGCCCTAAAAAAGCCAATGCCTTATAAAAAAATCGAAGGTGTTGAAAATGTTGACAAAGTAATTGAAATTGATCAATCCCCTATCGGACGAACCCCCAGGTCTAATCCAGTAACTTATACAGGCGTGTTTAGCGAAATCCGAAGTTTATTTACGCAAACACCTGAGTCAATGATTCGCGGTTATAAACCGGGACGTTTTAGTTTTAATGTAAAAGGAGGACGTTGTGAAACCTGCCAAGGGGGTGGATTACGCGTTATTGAAATGAATTTTTTACCTGATGTATATGTAGCATGTGAAACATGTCAAGGAAAGCGATTCAATAGAGAAACACTTGAGATCCGGTATAAAGGAAAATCCATTGCCGACGTATTAGAAATGACTATTAATGAAGCTGTCAGCTTTTTTGAAAACATCCCAAAAATATACCGAAAGCTAAAAACTATACAAGATGTAGGGCTTGGTTATATTACATTAGGACAACAATCTACTACACTATCGGGGGGTGAGGCACAACGCATAAAGCTTGCTGCTGAACTTTCTAAAAAAGACACCGGAAACACTTTTTATATTCTGGACGAACCCACTACAGGGCTGCATTTTGAGGATATTAGAGTACTTATGGAAGTGTTAAACAGGTTAGTTGATAAAGGAAATACCGTACTGATTATAGAACATAACATGGACGTTATCAAAATGGTTGACCATATTATTGACATTGGTTATGAAGGAGGAAAAGGAGGTGGAGAAATTGTCATTACAGGGGTTCCAGAAGAAGTGGCTTTACACCCCAATAGTTATACTGCCAAATTCTTGAAAAAAGAGTTACATTCGTAATCTATATCTACAATTATTATAATGACCAAAATGAGAAAAGAGCAACATAATAAAGAGTGGAATGAGATAAAAACAAACGACTCCTGGGCTATATTCAAAATAATGGGTGAGTTTGTAAGTGGTTTTGAAAAAATGAGTGTCATTGGCCCATGTGTATCCATATTTGGCTCTGCTAGAATAAAACCGGGACACCCATACTATGAGCTTACAGAACGTATTGCAAAAAAAATTGTGGAATCAGGCTATGGAGTTATAACTGGTGGCGGTCCGGGAATTATGGAAGCAGGTAACAAAGGGGCGCATTTAGGTGGCGGTACATCTGTAGGCTTAAACATTGACCTCCCTTTTGAGCAACATGATAACCCATATATTGATCGGGATAAAAACCTTAACTTTGATTACTTCTTTGTTCGAAAAGTAATGTTTGTAAAATATTCCCAAGGGTTTGTGGTAATGCCCGGAGGGTTTGGAACATTAGACGAACTTTTTGAAGCCATTACGCTTATACAAACAAAAAAAATAGCCCGTTTCCCCATTATCTTGGTAGGGACTGATTTTTGGGAAGGTCTTTTTGATTGGGTGAAAAACACGTTACTAGAAAAATTCCAAAAAATAAGCCCTGAAGATTTAAATCTTGTACAAATAGTGGACAATGAGGACGAGGTTATTGAGGTGTTGGATGATTTTTATAAAAAATACAATCTTAGTCCTAATTTTTAATCAATAGATGGGGTTTTTGTATTTGATAATGTTTAATTAAGAACAGTACGCCCTTAATATAAGAAATATAACAAGTCTACGTTCAATCAATAGATGTTGTATGTAAACCAATGAAATAATCTACAAAACTTGAAAAACTACATTTCATATATTACAGTATTATGCATTATTGGGCTCGGTAGTTATTCCTTTGGGCAAAACGCTATTAAGATTATTGCCACGTTAGATGCACAAACACATACTATAAACATTCAACAAGAAATTACATTTTATAACCAATCTAATGACACTATCAATGCTATATATTTGAATGATTGGAACAATGCTTATGCCAATAAAAAAACGGCACTGGCAAAACGTTTTGCAGAAGAATTCAATAGGAGCCTTCATCTTGCTAAAGAAGAAGAACGGGGCAATACAAAAATTATCTCCATTTCTGATAAAAACCTCCAGTTTCTAGATTGGAAACGGCTTTCGGAAGGTGACCTTTTAAAAGTACAATTAAAATCTCCCATATATCCTGGAAAAAATCATGTCTTAAAGCTTTTCTATACTACAACGCTTCCTGACAACAAATTCACATACTATGGACATACCAACACAAATGATTATAACTTAAGATACTGGTATATTACTCCTGCTGTACATAAAGATGATGAATGGATGCTTTATAGTAATACAGACTTGGACGACCTGTATACGTACGCTTCCGATTACGAAATTGTTTTTAATTATCCCCTCGCATATAAATTAAGTACTGATTTAGATATTGAGCAAAAAAATGAAATATCAGGATATCACCAAGTTGTAATGAAAGGGAATGACAGGGCAGATATTCAACTATTTATAGAAAGTGATAATTCATTTGATGTCTTCAATACTAAACAACTTTCCCTCATCACTAATATTGAATCTAAAAACCTCTCAGATGTTCAAAAGGTGTCGTCAGCTGAACGTGTTATACAGTTTGTCGATCAAAGCTTGGGAACATATCCTCATAAAAGCCTTTTGGTTTCCGAAATAACATACCGAAAAAACCCTTTGTACGGACTAAACCAGCTTCCTTCTTTTTTAAGGCCTTATCCTGAAGATTTTCAATATGAAATGAAAATATTAAAAACCACATTGTACAATTGGTTAAGAAATACCATTTTCATAGATTCAAGAAAACAGCAATGGATTGTAGACGCTATTCAAAATTATTTGATGATAAAATATGTAGATGAGTTTTATCCAAATATGACTTTATTAGGAAACTTATCAAACACATTCATCATTAAAAACCTTCACTTGGCAAAAATGCCTTTTAATGAGCAATATCCATTTTTACACATGTTAATCGCTCGAAAAAACTTAGATCAGCCTCTTACAGAAACTAATGATTCACTAATAAAGTTTAATCAAAAAATTGCAAACAAATACAAAGCAGGTTTAGGGCTTATTTATCTTGAAAATTATTTAGAAAACAACCATGTAAGTAATCAAATAAAGGCATTTTACAGAGATTATAGATCAAAAGATGTTTTATTTCCTGTGTATGAAGCCTATCTAAAACTGAATAGCCCTAAAAATATAGACTGGTTTTTTGATGAGTACATCAGTACACGAAATACAATTGATTTTAAAATAAAAAAAGTAAAAAAAGTAAATGATTCTGTACTTGTTACCATCAAAAACAAAAGTAATACTAATGTACCTATAACTCTTTATGGAATCGATAAAAAAGATAGTATAGTTTCCAAGTATTGGTTATCAAATATCAAAGAAGAAAGAACCTTCAAAATTTCCCGTGATAGTGCAGAACGATTAGTATTGAATTATGACAAAACAATTCCTGAATTCAACCAACGTGATAACTGGAAATCACTGAACGGCTTTTTTTCCAGTAATAAAAAAATTCAGCTTAAGTTCTTTAAAGATGCCGAAAACCCTTATTACAGCCAATTATTTTATGTGCCGGTATTTAGTTATAACGTGTATGATGAATTTATGCCTGGGTTACGGTTTCATAACAAAGCCTTCTTGGAAAAACCCTTTATTTTTGATATGAGTCCTTCCTTTTCAATAGGTGAAAAAACCATTGTAGGTTCAGGATTATTATTGTACAGAAAATATATTCGCAATAATGATCTTTATTTAATAAATTATTCATTATCAGGAAGCACATTTCATTTTGCAGAAGATTCCAGGTTCACTACCATCACCCCAGCCATTAGTTTTGGTTTTAGAACAAATGACCTTAGATCGAATGCCCGGCGCTTTTTAACGTTCAGATACGTCAGTATAAACAGAAACCGATCTAATAACATAGAAACTGATCCTGATTACAATGTTTTTAATGCACGCTATAACTATTCAAACAATGGTATTATCAATTATTTTTCATGGTTTGCCGATATGCAGTTTGCCTCTGATTTTTCTAAAATTTCATTTGATATAGAATATAGGAGATTGTTTCAAAATAATAGACAATTGAATTTACGTTTCTTCTTTGGAAAATTTATAAATAATGACACTAATTCTGACTTTTTTAGTTATGCACTTGATAGGCCTACTGATTATTTATTCGATTTCAATTACCTAGGAAGATCTGAAGACTCAGGTATCTTTAGCCAACAAATAATTATAGCGGAAGGCGGCTTTAAATCAAAAATTCGCGACCCTTTTGCCAATGACTGGATTGCGACCACAAATGCAAGCTTCAATGTGTGGAGGTGGGTAGAGCTCTATGGAGATATTGGATTTATTAAAAGTAAAGGTTTTGATTCCAGATTTGTATACGACTCCGGGGTTCGTTTAAATTTAGTAACAGACTATTTTGAGCTTTATTTTCCATTGTATTCAAACAATGGTTGGGAAATTGGCAATGAACGGTACGATCAAAAAATACGTTTTATAATAACATTAAGTCCTAAAGCCTTAACGGGGCTTTTTACACGTAAATGGTTTTAATATTTTTTTAACTCATTTTGAGAAATTCTTAGATTTAGCTTTTTGAAATTTAAAATATTGTCTATTTGTTAAAAAAACACCTGTTTTTTTGTGTAATTATCATTTTTATAACATTTTCCTGTATTGCAATAACGAAATCTTTTAGCTATTTTTGTGTCGCTTTAAAATCCGTCCTTTCACACTATGCAAGCAAAAACAACATTACAAAAAGACATATCTTTCGAAGAGTTTAGAAAACAAGTTTTAGAAGATTATACCATTGCGGTTACAAGCCGTGAATGTAGTTTGTTAGGGCGGCGTGAAGTACTTACCGGAAAAGCAAAATTTGGAATTTTCGGAGACGGGAAAGAAGTACCGCAATTGGCTATGGCCAGAGCGTTTAGGAACGGTGATTTTAGGAGTGGTTACTACAGAGACCAAACATTTATGATGGCTATAGGTGCATTGAATGCGGACCAATTTTTTGCAGGGCTTTATGCACATACCGATATAGAAGCAGAGCCCATGTCAGCAGGTCGACAAATGGGCGCTCACTTTGCTACACACAGCCACCATGAAGATGGTAGTTGGAAAGATCTCACTAAACAAAAAAACACCAGTTCTGATATTTCTCCTACTGCCGGACAAATGCCACGGTTATTAGGTCTAGCACAAGCATCTAAAATATACAGAAACTTGAAGGAGATAAATGCTAATAACTTCTCTGTCAATGGCAATGAAGTTGCTTGGGGAACAATCGGAAACGCAAGTACCAGTGAAGGAATCTTTTTTGAAACTGTCAATGCTGCAGGGGTATTACAGGTTCCGATGGTAATTAGTGTCTGGGATGACGAATACGGTATTTCTGTGCCTGCCAGATATCAAACTACCAAAGAAAATATTTCAGAAATATTAAAGGGTTTTCAGAGAGACGAACATAATGAAGGGTATGAAATCATAGTTGTAAAAGGTTGGGACTATTCTTCACTTATAGAAATGTATGAAAAGGCTAGCAGTATTGCCCGGAAAGAACATATTCCTGTACTAATACATGTTACAGAACTTACACAGCCGCAAGGGCACTCCACCTCAGGTTCACATGAGCGATACAAAAGTGAAGAACGCCTAGTCTGGGAAAAGGAGAATGATTGTAATTTGAAGATGCGGGAATGGATGGTTAGTAGTAGTATTGCTTCCGAAGAAGAGTTGTCAGAATTGGAAAAAGGCATAAAAAAAGAAGTCCGGGAAGCTAAAAAAAGGGCTTGGAGTAGCTTTCTGGCTCCTATGAAAATCCATAAAAAAGAACTCTTGTCACTTTTTGAAGCTATTGCTAATACAAGTGTAAACAAAGTTTTTATCAACAAATTAAAAAATGATTTGATAGCAAATGATGAGCCTTCAAAAAAAAATGTTATTTCTATAGCAAGAAAGGCTCTTCGATATATCATTCATGAAGAAACTCCTGAAAAAGAACAACTAAAGAATTGGATAGCTAATTACTATGTTGAAATACAGCCTAAATATAGTTCACACTTATACAGTGAAGATGATCTAAACGCTACTAAAATAAGAGCAGTTCCTCCTGAATATAGTGAAGAGAAAGAAGAAGTTGACGGGCGGGTATTGCTTAGGGATAATTTTGATAAGTTATTTGAAAAACATTCCAATCTCCTCATTTTTGGAGAAGACACCGGCAATATTGGTGATGTAAATCAAGGGTTAGAAGGTTTACAAAAAAAATATGGAGAATTACGGATTGCTGATACCGGAATACGGGAAGCCACTATTGTAGGACAAGGTATTGGTTTAGCAATGAGAGGGTTACGTCCCATTGCAGAAATTCAATATCTAGACTATGTAATGTATGCACTGCAGATTATGAGCGATGATTTAGCCTCCCTCCTCTATCGCACATGTGGAAGACAAAAAGCACCATTGATAATAAGAACCCGGGGGCATCGGCTTGAGGGAATATGGCATAGTGGCTCTCAAATGGGAGGGCTTATCCATTTACTCAGGGGGATGTATGTTTTAGTACCTAGAAATATGGCCAAAGCAGCTGGTTTTTACAACACGCTTCTTGAAAGTAATGAACCTGCTTTAATCATTGAACCACTCAATGGCTATCGCCTTAAAGAGCAGTTGCCTTCTAATCTAGGGGAATTTAAAACACCTATAGGTATTGTTGAAACTGTAAAAGAAGGCAAAGATATTACAGTAGTTTCTTATGGCTCCACCCTTCGAATTATAGAACAGGTTGCTAAGGAGCTGTTAGAAGTTGATATTGATATAGAACTGATCGATTGTCAAACATTATTGCCTTTTGATATTCAGCATGATATAGTAAAAAGTGTTCAAAAAACAAACCGTTTGCTAGTTATTGATGAAGACGTTCCCGGAGGTGCTTCTGCTTATATTTTGAATGAGGTTATAGAAAAGCAAAATGCTTACCAATTTATAGATAGTGCTCCACAGACACTAACGGCAAAACCACACAGGCCGGCATATGGTACTGATGGGGATTATTTTTCAAAACCGAATGCAGAAGATATTTTTGAAAAAATATATGCTATTATGCATGAGGCAAGTCCTAAAAAATACCCGAGGCTTCGATAAAATTCAATACTGGGCTATGATTCCTTCTAAAAAAGAGTTGTTAAAAGCTGCTGATCGGATTGCTCCATATGTACATAAAACCCCTGTACTTACTTCTAATTTATTGAATGAGCTGTGTAAATGTAACATTTACTTTAAGTGTGAAAATTTTCAAAGAGCAGGTTCTTTTAAGATTAGAGGAGCTGTTAATGCTATTATGAAACTATCAGAAGAAGAGAAAAAAAACGGGGTTGTTACCCACTCCTCCGGAAATTTTGCACAAGCACTTTCCTTAGCTGCTACATCTCTTGGAATAAGGTCATATGTCATAATGCCTAAGAGTGCCCCTGAGGTAAAAAAACAAGCTGTTGAGCACTATGGAGGAGAAATAACATTGTGTAAACCCACTTTACAGGCAAGAAAAGAAACTGCAGCAAAAATCCAAAAAGAAAAAAAAGCTACACTTATTCATTCTTCAAACAACACTGATGTGATCATAGGGCAAGGCACCGCAGGAATTGAGCTATTGAACGAGCACCCAAATCTTAATTACATCTTTATTCCTGTAGGAGGCGGTGGTCTTATAGCAGGGAATGCCTTAGCGGCAAATTATTTTGGGAAAAATTGTAAAGTAATAGGAGTAGAACCCCTAGAAGCAGACGATGCATACCGTTCATTAAAAAGTGGAAAAATAGAATCCAACCATACCACAAACACAATAGCGGATGGATTAAAAACACAATTGGGGGACAAAAACTTTCCAATTATAAAGAAGCATGTTTCTGATATCATCAGGGTTACAGAAGAAGAGATTATTGAAGCTTTAAAGCTAATCTACGAACGAATGAAAATTATTATTGAACCTTCATCAGCAGTTGCTTTTGCAGGTCTTGTAAAAAATAAATCGTTTTTTAGCAATAAAAAAGTAGGGGTTATTCTATCCGGAGGAAATATTGATCTCAAAACCTTTTCATTTGGTTAAATTTTATACAAATGACTTAAACCTTCAAAATATTTTCTATTCCAAAAAAATGATTAAAACATACTATAATCATAAAATCAATGCTAAATTGATATTGGCAGAAAACAGTATTGACATACCCATACTGTTTCAATCAGAAAATTATCTATCATTTATATGGAACACCGGAAAAACTGCTATTAGCATTACTATAGATAATAAAAAAGAACAGCTCGTACCTGGGCAGTTATTATGCTTTAATTACCTTCAAAAGGTAAAAATTGACAACTCCTATATTTATTCTTTTATAATGCTTCAGTTCAACAAAGAATTTTATTGCATCCATACCAATGATAGTGAAGTATCCTGTAATGGTATTTTATTCTTTGGCTCTGAGTACACACCCATCATATCATTATCTTCAATAGAGTCAAAAAATTTAAATACCTTGATTGCTAAGTTAAAACAGGAATTTAATAATAAGGACAGTCACCAAGAAGAAATGTTACGATTGCTGTTAAAAGAATTCATTATCCGTAATACAAGAATTGCAAAAAAACAACTCTATAAAAATTATAATAATCAGAAAAACATAGACTTAATAAGAAAATTTAATGTTTTAGTTGAAGAAAATTTTAAGACCAAAAAAACCGTTAGTGAATATGCTGAAATGCTTAATAAATCTCCTAAAACTATTACAAATGTCTTTCATAAACATTCCCATAAAACCCCATTACAAGTTATTCACAACCGGATAATCATGGAGGCAAAAAAATTATTCTTGTACACGGAC
This sequence comes from Leptobacterium meishanense, assembly GCF_037645805.1. Classification (NCBI taxonomy): domain Bacteria; kingdom Pseudomonadati; phylum Bacteroidota; class Flavobacteriia; order Flavobacteriales; family Flavobacteriaceae; genus Leptobacterium; species Leptobacterium meishanense. Next base: position 94,214 of record NZ_JBBEXE010000001.1, on the reverse strand, counting down.
AAAACAGCAAAAGAAGTAGGGCATGAATTAGGGTTTGAAGATGCTCCACAATTTAGCAAGTTTTTCAAAAAGTGCACAGGAAAAACCATTTCTGAATTCAAGTTAATTCAATAGTTTTTAACAAAAAGGAATAATTGACAATATAAAAGGCGATATTTTCATTCAAAATTGTTTTTTATTTAATGATTTTTACAATTATTAACATATATAATTAGATATGAAAACAATTAATTGGAAAAATGCAATTATTGCCGGTATTATAGGCACCATTTTATTTGACTTATTTGGCTTAGTTGCCAATGGAACATGGTGGGACATTCCTGCTTTGTTAGGCGACAAAACAGGGTTAGGGCTTTCTTATGGTGTAGTAAGCCATTATGGAAACGGAATCCTGTTAGCTATCTTGTATAACGCTGTAGCCCCTTCATTATGGGGGCCTGCTTGGTTAAGACCGTTTATTTTTATCACTGCACAAACAATAGTATTGGTTTGGTTATTTATGTTTCCATTATTAGGAGCGGGTGTAGCCGGAAGCAATGTGGGGCCTGAAATGGCTATAGGATCTCTTGTGAGGCATTTGATATTTGCTGTTCCGTTTATTTTTATAATTAATAAACCGTTATTTGCAAAACAGCCGTCGTAAATAATTTTTTTGTGGAAAAACCGTTTTTCTTTGTATGGAAAACGGTTTTTTTATTTACCGGAAGTTGGTCAACGTATTATCTTAACCAACATTTCTTTCAACAAATCACCCTGTGAAAGGTTTATGGCACCAACACCTTTTCCTTTTAAATCTATATCGCGTAAGTAAGTTATTATCTTGCTCACTTTCTTCATTGGGTAATTACGGGCAGCTGTTTGATATTCACCAACAAAATATGGGTTAATTCGCAATGTAGCAGCTACATTTTTTACTGAATGATCGTGCAACCCATGGTAATGCAATAATTGCGAAAAAAAATTATAAAGAAGTGAAATGGTAACCACTAATGGGTTGTCTTTTGAGTTTTGGGCAAAATAATTAATAATTCGGGTTGCTTTTACCTCGTCGCGTGCGCCTATTGCTTTTCGCAATTCAAAGTTGTTGAAATCTTTGCTGATTCCTATATTTTCCTCTATGAGTTCTGGAGTAATCTCATTCCCTGAAGGAATAATTAATTGCAATTTTTCCAATTCGTTATTTATTTTGCTTAAATCAGTTCCTAAAAATTCAACTAGCATAAGGCTCGCTTTAGGGCTGATACTATAACCTTTTCCTGAAAGAACTCTTCGAATCCATTCTCCTACTTGATTTTCATACAATCGCTTACTTTCATATAACACCCCTGCTTTTTGTACTGCTTTATATAACTTTTTCCTTTTATCCAAAGCCTTATATTTATAACACATTACTAAAACTGTAGTGGGTTGTATGTTTTCTATGTATGATGTTAAGTTTTCAATAGTACGGGACAGCTCTTGAGCTTCTCTAACGATTACTACTTGTCTTTCTGCCATCATAGGGTAACGTTTACAATTAGACACAATAGCATCTATGCTCACATCACGACCATACAATATTACTTGGTTAAAGCTTTTTTCATCATCAGATAAAATATTGTTCTCAATGTATTCAGCTATTTTGTCAATATAATAAGGCTCTTCCCCCATTAAAAAATAAATGGGTTTAACAATTCCTTTTTGAATCTCCGATACAATATTTTTAACCTCATCCATTAGCTTCCATTGACTATAATTTGCATATTTGCCTATGCAAAATTTGAATTTCCCAAATTACACGTTTCGTTTCAAAAATAGTAAAAATACGCCCCTTATCTTTGATGAGATCCGTAAAAAATTTATAACCCTTTACCCGGAAGAATGGGTACGCCAACACATGGTGCAATTCTTAATTCAGAATAAAGGCTATCCTAAATCATACATTAATGTTGAAAAAGAACTTCAGGTAGGCACGGTAAAGAAGCGATATGATGTTGTTGTTTATAATAAAGAGGGTGGTATTTCAATTGTTATAGAATGTAAAGCTCCTTCAGTTACTATAAACCAAGATACTTTTGATCAAATAGCACGTTATAACCTCACACTAAAAGCGGATTACCTGATTGTTACCAATGGGTTAAATCACTATTATTGTCAAATGGACTATGAGCAAGAAAAATATATTTTTGTACAGGAAATTCCGCCGTATATATGTTAACTTGTTTCGCTAATTAATCAATCATCTTTTGAACATAGCTATTGTCATACTAAATTGGAACGGAAAGGCTTTATTAGAAACGTTTTTACCCTCTGTAGTCAATTATTCTGAAAAAGCCACTGTTTATCTTGCTGATAATGCCTCCGAGGATGATTCTGTCACATTTGTAAAAACAAACTATCCTAATGTAGTTATTATTAAAAATTCGGAAAATGGCGGGTATGCAAAAGGGTACAATGATGCATTGCGCCATATAGAAGCAGATATTTATTGCCTGTTAAATTCCGATGTGGCTGTCTCTAAAAATTGGCTGCTCCCCATTATGGATCTTTTTGAAAAAGATGAAGATATTGCCATTATTCAACCAAAAATATTAGACTATCGTAAAAAGGAATATTTTGAATATGCAGGTGCAGGAGGTGGTTTTATAGACCAATTAGGGTATCCGTATTGCAGGGGGCGCATTTTTCAATCCATTGAGAAAGATTCAGGTCAATATGATGATACCATTCCTGTCTTTTGGGCATCCGGTGCATGCATGTTTGTCCGCAGTGCTGTTTTTTGGGAGTTAGGCGGCTTTGATGAAGATTACTTTGCACACCAAGAAGAAGTTGATTTTTGTTGGCGTACTCATAACAAAGGCTTTAAGGTTATGTACACTGGAAAAAGCCATGTTTATCACCTAGGCGGTGCTACATTAAGCAATATGGACCCTAAAAAAACTTTTTTGAATTTTAGGAATTCGCTTTTTTCCATTACAAAGAACCTTCCAAAAAGAAAAGTAATAGTATTAGTATTCCTTCGCTTAATCTTAGATGGGATAGCTGTATTACGTTTCATACTTTTGCTAAAACCACGACATGCTCTTTCTGTTCTATATGCACATATAAGTTATTACAAAAATATGCAGGGTGCGTTAAAAAAACGCCCCTCCATAGCAGGCAAAAGAAAATACTATAGCATCAAATCTATTGTATGGAACTATTTCATTTTGAATAAAAAAACCTATGGTAGTTTAATAAAATATTAACGATACTATTTGTACATATCTTTTGTTTTTTAATACTTTTGATAAAGTATTTAACAATTAAACTTTTAACTTTAAAAATTATGAAAAAAATAGGATTGCTCAGTTTAGGGGTTGCTTTGATATTATCATCATGTGTCCCTCAGAAAAAATATGCGGAGCTGGAAGCCAAACATAAAGAGACACAAGATTTATTAAATTCTGCTACTGTTAAATTAAATTCATGCTTAGAAGAGAAAGCTGCACTCTCTGCTACTGCTGACAACCTAAAAGACCAAGTGGCCATATTGAAAGCAAACAATCAAGAACTTATTAATAATCTCGGAAATTTAACAACACTTACTACAAAAGGGGCTGAGAATTTAGAAAAATCACTAGAGAGTCTTCGTGAAAAAGATTTAACCATCAGAAAATTACGAGATGCTGTTACACGAAGAGACTCCGTAAACCTTGCTTTGGTTCAAAGCCTAAAAGGGGTATTAGGAAACTTGGATGATGAAGATATTGAAATCAGTGTAGAAAAAGGGGTGGTTTATGTCTCTATTTCTGATAAATTATTGTTTAGTAGTGGAAGTTATAATGTAACTGCCAAAGCAAAAGAGGTGCTAGGAAAAGTTGCTAAAGTGGTCAATAACAAGCCTGATTTTGAATTTATGGTAGAAGGCCATACCGATGATGTTCCAATCAAAAATGATGTATTACAAGACAATTGGGACCTTAGTGTAAAACGAGCTACATCTGTGGTTCGGATCCTTCAAAATGATTTTGGTGTAAAACCAGAGCGTATGACTGCTTCCGGAAGAAGTTATTATATCCCTGTTGCAGAAAACACTACTGCTGAAGGGCGTGCAAAAAATAGGAGAACACGCATCGTAGTACTTCCAAAACTTGATCAATTTTACAGCATGATAGAAGAAGGTATGGAAGACCCTGCCATCAATGGCAATTAAACAGAAACTAGAATCCTATATCATAAAATGCGGCTAATTTTAGTCGCATTTTTTTATCTATAAATTTCCTTAAAAATATTTTTATAACAGCAATTATTAATCTATAATTGTTCTTTCTAATAACCTACTTTCATGGAACAATCATTGCCTAACAGAATACATTCTCTCGATTTACTTAAAGGTATTATAATTATATTAATGGCTCTCGATCATACTAGAGATTACTTTCATGATGCAATTCTTATATATGATGCTTTAGATCCAAATAAAACCAATATCCCGGTTTATCTTAGTAGATGGATTACTCATTTTTGTGCCCCTGGTTTTAGTTTATTAGCAGGTATCTCTGCCTATCTAATTGGCCAAAGAAAAACAAAAAACGAACTAGCCACATTTTTACTCAAACGTGGAATATGGCTTATAATTATTGAGATGACTATTATTACATTTGGCTGGTATTTTGATATTCGTTTTAAAGTTATTGCATTGCTTGTTATTTGGGCTTTGGGAATTAGCATGATTGCTCTAGCAGCTTTAATATACCTCCCTAGAAATTGGATTCTTATTTTTAGTTGTATTCTTATTTTTGGGCATAATTTCTTAGACGGTGTTCACTTTGAAAAAAATTTTATTTGGACAGCCTTACATGAAGTTGGTTATTTTAAACTTTCAGAAAATCATTATTTACGAGTTGGTTATCCGGTGATTCCTTGGATCGGCGTCATGTCCTTAGGATATTATTTTGGAGTATTTTACAGCAAAAGATTTACTCCTAATAAGCGACGGAAAACACTTAATATTATTGGTTTATCAAGTGTTTTGTTGTTTGTGGTGCTTAGATGTGTAAACTATTATGGAAACGCTATTCACTGGAAAGAACACGACACTTTTGCTAAAACCATGTTTTCTTTTTTTAATACAGAAAAATATCCTCCATCACTTACATTTTTATTAATGACCTTAGGCCCTATGTTTTTGTTTTTAGCAAATTCAGAAAACCTAAAAGGAAAAATTACTCGTTTCTTTAGTACTTTTGGGAAAGTTCCTTTTTTCTTTTATATTATCCATATATATGTCATCCATCTATTTGCATTGCTATTTGCTGAAATATCAGGATATGGTTGGCGACAAATGTTAATGACTTTTACTGGAGACACAAACTTGGATGGATATGGCGTAAGCATATGGATTGTATCTATCATATGGATTGCTATTGTTTTATTACTTTATCCACTATGTAAAAAATTTGGTTTCTATAAGCAAAACCATAAAGAAAAATGGTGGTTAAGTTATCTTTAAGCGCCAATTCTTTTATAGCGCTTATAAAATAGCTAATGTTCCTTTTCCTTCCCTGACGATCATGGGTTCACTTCCTGATAGGTCTATAACTGTTGAAGGAATGTTGTTACCATAACCTCCATCAATAACTATATCAACTTGGTTTCCCCACTTTTCATAAATCAATTCAGGATCGGTGGTGTATTCAATTAATGTATCTTCATCATGAATGGATGTAGAGACAATAGGGTTTCCAAGTTGTACTACCAATTCTCTTGCAATATTATTGTCCGGTACACGGATTCCTACAGTTTTCTTATTCTTAAATTCTTTAGGTAGGTTATTGTTTCCAGGGAGAATAAATGTATAAGGGCCGGGAAGTGCCCTTTTTAATACTTTAAATGTGGGTGTATCAATTTGCCGAACATAATCTGACAGGTTGCTCAGGTCAGCACACACAAATGAGAAGTTTGCTTTGGCCAATTTTACTCCTTTAATTCGGGCGATCCGTTCTAAGGCTTTCGTATTGGTAATGTCGCAACCCAATCCATAGACAGTATCCGTAGGGTAGATAATAATTCCTCCTTTTCTCAGCACCTCCACTACCCTAGTTATGCTCTTAGGATTGGGGTTTTCTTCATATATTTTTATGAGTTCAGCCATTTTTTATTTGAAAATTCAAGTTTTTAGGTTTCAGGTTTGAAGTTTTCTGTTCAAAATAAAGGTTGCATACAATTTATATCTTTTAAATAGTGTAGTTATTAAGAACTCTATATTCAATTATCAATTCACTATCCTATGATATCTAATTTGGCAAAACGCAGTAATAATTTTTTTACCTGCCCGTCTTCAAACTTTATCTCTGCTTTTTTATCGTTTTTTGCCCCTTCAATCTTAAGTACTTCACCCTTTCCAAAGCGGGTATGTGCCACTAGGTTTCCCACAGCAAGGCTATCATCAAATAAATTTGTATTTCCTACAGGTTCATCAATTCCCGGTTTTAATTTTCTCAATTTTCGAAGTTGTGCTGGTGTAGGACCTTTAGGTGCTGATCCGGCTATCGGTTTTTTTAACCGGAGCTTACTTTTGTCTATCTCGTCAAAAATATCCGCATCAATCATTGGTTTAAAATGATAGCCTGTTTCTACAGGCGTTATATAGTCTAGATACGTATCGTCTATTTCTTCTATGAAGCGACTGGGTTCTGCGTCAATGAGTTTCCCCCATCGATACCGCGTTTGTGCATAGGTTAAACACACCTGTTTTTCTGCCCGTGTAAGTGCTACATAAAATAAACGCCGTTCTTCTTCCAATTCACTTCGTGTATTCATGCTCATGGCTGAAGGAAACAGGTCTTCTTCCATCCCTACAATATACACATAAGGAAATTCCAACCCTTTAGCTAAATGAACTGTCATTAACGCTACCCGATCTTCATCACTTGTTTCTTTGTCCATATCAGTAGCTAATGCTACATCTTCTAAAAATTCGGTTAATGAACCGATTGCATCCGCCAGTTCTTTTTGTCCTTCCACAAAATCTTTTATACCATTTAGCAATTCTTCTACATTTTCCATACGGGCAATACCTTCGGGCGTTCCATCTTTTTTAAATTCTTGAAGAATTCCTGTTTTTCGGGCCACATGTTCTGCTATGGTGAATGCATCTGCAGTTGTATTCATGATCTGAAAGCTCTTGATCATATTCACAAAATCCTCTAAGCGAGATCTCGTGCCTGTATTTATTTTTAAATCAATAGTATCTGTATTTTCTAGCACCTCAAAAATACTTCGCCCATAGTGGTTAGCAGCTACCGTAAGCTTATCTATAGTTGTTTGGCCAATTCCCCGTGCAGGGTAATTAATAACACGTTTCAAGGCCTCTTCATCATTGGGGTTTACAATCAATCTCAAGTATGCCAGCACATCTTTGATCTCTTTGCGCTGATAGAATGATAATCCGCCATAAATACGATAAGGAATATCTTTTTTTCGTAATGCGTCTTCTATGGAGCGTGATTGGGAATTAGTCCTATACAGTACTGCAAAATTCCCATTAGAAAGTTGATGCTGCATTTTATTCTCAAAAATAGCACTTGCTACAAACCGTCCTTCCTCTGAATCGGTAATGGTTCTATTCACTTTTATAAGTGGCCCTTCTTCATTTGCTGTCCATACTATTTTCTCTAGTCGGTTTTTATTCTTTTCTATAACAGAATTGGCTGCATTGACAATGTTTTTTGTAGATCGGTAGTTTTGTTCTAAGCGATATACAGAAACATTGTCATAATCTTTTTGAAAATTCAGGATATTGTTAATGTTTGCTCCACGAAATGCATAGATACTCTGTGCATCATCACCTACCACACAGATGTTTTGGAATCGATCAGATAACGCACGTACAATAAGATATTGTGAATGATTGGTATCTTGATACTCATCTACCAAAATATAGCGGAAACGATCTTGATATTTCATCAACACATCAGGGAAACGGGTGAGTAACTCATTCGTCTTTAGCAATAAGTCATCAAAATCCATTGCGCCTGCTTTAAAGCATCGTGCTACATATTCCTTATAGACATCACCTATCCTAGGGCGTTTTGCCATGGCATCTGCTTCTACCAATTCAGGATTGTTAAAATATGCGTTCACAGTAATCAAACTGTTTTTATATGATGAAATACGTGCATGTACTTGCTTATATTTATAAACATCTTTATCAAGCGCCATTTCTTTTATAATAGAAGCAATAAGGCGCTGTGAGTCTTGCGTATCATAAATCGTAAAATTGCTTGGATAGCCTAGTTTATCAGCTTCAAATCGAAGTATTTTAGCAAAAACAGAATGAAATGTCCCCATCCATAAGCTTTTTGCTTCACTACTGCCTACAATCTGTGCGATCCGTCTTTTCATTTCTTTGGCAGCTTTATTGGTAAATGTAAGGGCCAGTATATTGAACGCGTCGATTCCCTGGTGCATCAAATGCGCTATACGGTATGTTAAAACCCTTGTTTTCCCCGAACCTGCTCCGGCAATAACCATTAAGGGGCCTTCTTTATGTAAAACAGGCGCTTTCTGAGCATCGTTCAGTTCGTTTAAATAGTCTTCCAAAACAGTCTTTTTCTATTGTTAGATGAAAACGTGAAATTAACCATTATGGAGTTATTATTAAAACAATAATTAATATCTTTAGGACAATAATTTTATTATTGTTTATGAAGCGAATTTTTTATCTACTTACATTCTTATTATGTTCTTTTCATACCTTATTAGCACAAAGCAAACGAACAGATGGACCTATCATTGAAAATTACGGGTTTGTTTATGAAGTAACTAACCCTGATTTTAAAACGGACCCTCAAACTTCTTTTAAAGTGGTTTTTGATGTGGATAGGACTTTTGAGGCTAATGATAAAACCAATCCCTTAATTGAAACTGCAGCCCGTTTTTTGAACCTGCATGCACAAAATGGTATTGCAAAAGAACAAATGAAGGTCGCATTGGTGGTACATGGAAGTGCTGCTCAAGATATTTTAAATGATAAGGCATATGCTGCAAAGTTTGGTATTAATAACCCCAATACACTACTTATTGAGGCACTTGACAATGCAGGGGTTGATATTATTCTTTGTGGGCAAACGGCTGCTCATAGAAATGTTGCCAAAGAAAATGCATTACCACAAGTACAATTCGCATTGTCTGCTATAACTGCATTGATCCAACTTCAAAATAATAATTATCGATTAATTAAATTCTAAAAATGAAAAGTATATTCCTACTAGCATTATTATTATATGCCCCTATTTTAATGGCTCAAGAAAGCCTTAAACAAGATATTGAAAATATTGAACCAAAGATTATAGAATGGCGTCGTTATTTCCATGAACACCCGGAATTATCCAATCAAGAGTTCAATACAGCAAAAAAAATAGAAGAACACTTAAGGGGTCTTGGTCTGGAAGTTCAAACAGGAGTCGCTAAAACTGGTGTCGTGGCTATTTTAAAAGGTAAAAAGCCTGGAAAAGTGGTTGCTTTACGTGCTGATATTGATGCACTCCCTGTCACTGAAGCAACTAATGTCCCTTTCAAATCAACTGTAAAAACTACTTTTTTAGGAAAAGAAACCGGTGTAATGCATGCTTGTGGCCATGATACACACATTGCTATCATGATGGGAGTTGCTGAAGTTTTATCAAGGAACAATGATTTTGCTGGAACAGTTAAGTTTATATTTCAACCTGCTGAAGAAGGCCCTCCACCGGGAGAAAAAGGAGGGGCTCCTTTGATGGTAGAAGAAGGCGTCCTTGAAAACCCTAAGGTAGATGCCATTTTTGGGCTGCATATTTCTTCTGGACTAGATGTTGGGAAAATCAATTACAAGCCAGGAGGCACTATGGCCTCATCACAACGTTTTGTTATCAAAGTAAAAGGCAAACAAACGCATGGTTCAGCTCCATGGTCAGGGGTTGACCCCATTATGGTATCTGCAAAGATCATTGATGCACTTCAAACACTTATTAGTAGAGAATCCCAACTTACCGAAGAAGCAGCTGTTATTTCTGTAGGGAAAATCACCAGTGGGGTCCGTTTTAATATTATTCCGGAAGAAGCAGAGATGATTGGCACTATCCGAACGCTTGATTATGATATGCAAAGAATGATAAATAAACGTATGGAGGAAATGGTGCCTGCAATTGCTAAAGCATATAGAGCGGAAGCTACTGTTGAGATTACTACCGGAGCTCCTATTACGTATAATGACCTTGAACTTACAGCTCAAACAGTTCCTTCGCTTGAAAAAGTAGCAGGAGTAGAAAACGTTGTATTGACCAAAGCAATTACAGGTGCGGAGGATTTTGCTTATTTTCAGGAAAAAGTGCCCGGTTTTTATTTCTTTTTAGGTGGAAAGGCTCCAGAGGCAAAACCCGAAGAGGTTTTTCCACACCACACACCTAACTTTTATATTGATGAGAGTGGAATGCTTTTAGGTGTAAAATCGTTTGTACAAATAGTATATGATTACTTAGGAAACTAATTCATAAACAACCTTTAATTATGGAAAACCAGCTATTGGGGCTTATTGCATATACTGTCCCTACTATAGTCACAGGGTTAATTGCCTATTATTTTTTTAACCTTCACACAAAAAACGAAGAAAAAAGGAGAACGTATTTGTTGCATAGAGATGCTCTGAAAAACACATTGCCAATAAGGTTACAGGCTTATGAGCGGATGTCTTTATTCTTGGAACGAATTAATCTTGCAAATCTATTAGTCCGGGTTTCACCAACCTCTTCTGACAAGAACAGTTATGAGGCTGAATTGATAAGAAGTATCGAAACAGAGTTTGAACACAATCTATCACAGCAAATTTATATGAGTGATGAATGCTGGAATATTATTAAAGCTGCAAAGAACGCTACTATTCAGATCGTCAGAAAAACCGTTATGAATGAAAAAGTAACATCTGCAAATAAACTAAGAGAGACTCTTTTAAGTGATTTGCTCGATAAGCAGTCCCCTTCTAATGCAGCGCTTTCATATATCAAAAAAGAAGTGAGTGATCTTTGGTAATATTTCTCTGTCTCCTATGCTATCATTTGATTGCTTTCTGTATTTTTGACCCTAGCATACTCAAAACCACTCTTCCACCATTTTCTCATTTGCTTTTTATCAAAAATCAATGAATTAGTAGTTAATACTGTTGGCGTATAGTAAAAATTGAGGATAACATCTTGATGAGAGGCGGCAAATTTACCAATTCGTATATTTTGGCATTCAATACGGTCTAGCATAAATCCAAAAATATTGGTGATTAATGAAAATGGGTTTTTAGAAGGCATTCTATTAAGATGGGTGATTTCTGTTTGCAATACAATTACGTCTATTTCTTTAGCGCCTCTTCTTACAGCTTCTTCTATCGGAACCATACAGCCAAGGCCTCCATCTGCATACTCACAGCCATTTTTCTTCACTAAACTCATAAAAGGGGTATAATTGCACGATATCCATATCCAGTCACAAAAATCTTCATAATTATAATCATTAATCGATTTATATTCGACTTGGTTCAACGAAAGGTTAGATACTGTAACAATAATATTTTCCTTTCCCGATTGAAGGTTTATAAATTCTTCTTCTGTGAAGGTTTCTCTTATAAGGTTTCTCAAATTAAAACTTTCCCCAAATGTTTTTGATCCTTTTAGAAAGCTCTTTAAAACATTAAAATGGTTAATACTAATATTTTCTATTCCTCGCTTTTTTCTAATAATAAAAGGACAGTTGCTAAAGATGCTGTCTTGTGTTACTGAAGTATAAATATTTTGTATTTTCTGTACCTTCTTTAGTGCCAAATGTGAAATAAGGAGACTTCCTGTAGAAGTCCCTAAAAACAGCTGATAATCTTTTTTAAGCTCTTCTATTAAATATTGTGCTACTCCTCCTGCAAAGGCTCCTTTACTTCCCCCTCCTGATATGACTAGAGCTTTCATCGTTGTTCTATTAATAGTTTAAATATAAGCATATCTATACTTCTTTAAGAATATTTCGTAAGAAATCTGCTTTTCTGCCATCTAAACTTTTATTGATGATCTCCAATCTTTTTTTATATGTACTATCCTTTAGAAGAATTTTTAACAATTGCTTCGATGATTTTGAAAACTGCCATACCGGATGCAAGCACGCATCAACTAAATCCTCTAGGTTAGCATCATTAAATATGTTTATCTGAAAAAGATATTGAAAAGCCTTTTGGCGAACTTCGAAATGGTACTCAACAGACGTGTAACCAGAAAGCTCTTTGTAATATACATCGGTATTTTCTGGTTTATATTCCGGAGTAATCATTGCTAGGGTTAACCATAACATCCGCAACGATTTATCGTTAAATCCCGATACATTTTTTGTTTGTTCCAAATAGCTTTTTCGACTCTCTGGAAAGTTTATCCAAAGTTTTATCAATGCTTCTTCAATAGTTATATAACTAGCATCTTGAAGTAACTTTTCAACTACACTTTTTGTGTTAATTGGAATACTGTCCATCATTATTATCGTAGCTTGCCTAACCTTGATATTGTTATTTTTAAGTCCTTTTTCATAATGATCAATATTTATTCTTCCCAGTTGCTCTATAATTCTCTGCTTTACCGGATAATGGACAGGGGTATCCAGAAGTGCTACACACTTTTTTAGGTTTAAACTACAATCAACCTGAAGATACATCTTCATAAATGCATTTTTATTTAATAGAGCCTTTGCTTTTTGCTCAGGAAATGGTTTATTTTCTAACCATTCCCCTACAAATTCATTTAGGTTGATTTTACTTGTTTTTTCTACTTGTTTAATGAACTCATTGACCGTTACATTTTTATATTGATATTTAACCAGGTAGTTTTTAACTGCTAGTTTAAAAGCCTTCTCCCCTATTCTTTCCTTCAAAGCATGTAGTGCCCAAGCACCTTTTTCATAAAAAGTCAAACTGCTTGCAGAAGCATCTAATAAGCTTTCTCCCTCATCTAGCCTTGATAATTCAACTAATCGCTGGAATGATTCATATAATTTCCAATAATATACATCTTCACCAAAAATTTCTTTTTCTGCAAGAAGTGCATAATACGAAGCAAAGCCTTCATGCAACCAATGATGTTTACTGTTTTTTTCTGTTACTAAATTACCAAACCATTGATGTGCCAACTCATGTGCATTGACATTTACATAATTTTTATCTACAAAAGATATAGAATCAATCACATATGAGTCAGAAAAGATCGTGGCAGTTGTATTTTCCATTCCGGCATATAAAAAATCTTTTACCGGTATTTGTTTATACTTTTTCCATGGATATGAAACCCCAATTTCTTTCTCTAAAAAGTCAAAAATCTTTTTGGTATAACGGTAGGTCGGCTCTACTCGTAATGAGTCTTCAGGATAATAATACAATTCAATGGGAATACCACTTTCTGAGCGGATTACTTGTTTCTTATAATTACCAATAGCAAGCGCCACCAAATAACTGCTCATAGGGTTATCCATAGTATAATACGATACTTTCAAACTATCTTGAACAGTCATTTTAGACAATGTTCCATTAGCAATAACGTCATATTCCTTAGGAAAGGTAATTGTTGTATTAAAGATCATTTTATCGTTCATGTCATCAATACTGGGAAGCCAATGACTCGTGTACTTTCCTTGTCCTTGTGTCCATAGCTGTTTTTTGGCTTCAGGATACTCCCATCCTACGAAGTAAATTGCTTGTTTCGGGGTTGTTTTGTAAGTAATAGAAAGTTGATAAGTACTGTCTGCATTGAATTTGCTAACAATCCATATTCTTTTGCCGTCATTACGATATATGACTTTTTTATTGTTCAAGAGTACATTGGAATATTCCATGTTTTTTGCATCCAGAAATATAGAGTCTGATTTTTTTAATACAGAAAAGGTATAATGGACTGTTCCCTCTATGCTTTTTTCGTGCGGATTTATTTTGATGTCCACATCCACCTTTTCAAAATCTACCTTTTCAACCTGTTGAGCATTCAAGGCAATGGACAAAAAGGCAAAAAAGAGTTTCAAGTATCTCTTTGCTTTGGGCATTTTTAATGATTGAATTACTAAAATAGCCAAAACGTTATATTTTGTCATTTATATTTTGATGAAATAAGCTTTTTTAACAATGATTTATACTTTTAATGTACTGGGAAATCAATTATATTCGTGTAATGAATCCCGCCATATTACAAACTCCTATCGAATATTTAAAAGGCGTAGGCCCCAACAGGGCCGGACTTCTTAAAACAGAACTGGGAATTCATACATTTCAGGACCTTATTAACCTTTTCCCCAATAGGTATATTGATAGAACTAAGTATTATCATATTGATGAACTACAAGGGAGTAATGCTGATGTCCAAATCATTGGAAAAATAACATCTATAAAAACCGTATCTCAAAAAAGAGGAAGCCGGTTAGTTGCCACTTTTGTAGATGATACAGGTGAAATGGAATTGGTATGGTTCTGGGGGCAAAAATGGATTAAAAATAATTTGAAACTAAATACTCCATATGTAATATTTGGGAAGTGTAACCGGTTTAACAACATGTTCTCCATGCCACATCCGGAAATGGAGTTGTTAACAGCGCATGAGCAAAGTTTGCGGTCTGCTATGCAGCCAGTATACCCTTCTACTGAAAAACTGACTAATGGTGGAATAACTAATAGGGTTATTAGTAAGCTAATAGAACAGTTATTTATAGAAACAAAAAGAGGTGACACTTTTTATGAAACACTCCCTAAAACAATTTTAAATGATTTGAAGCTTATTTCTAAAAGTGAAGCGCTTCTTAATATACATTTTCCAGAAAATCAAGAATTATTAGCCAAAGCACAATACCGTTTAAAGTTTGAAGAGCTTTTTTATATCCAACTACAACTCATTAGAAAAAACCTTATCAGAAAAAACCGCATCAAAGGATTTAAGTTTGGAGAGGTTGGGGCCCTTTTCAATGACTTTTACAATCATCATCTTCCTTTTGAATTAACTACCGCACAAAAAAATGTCATAAAAGAAATCCGGAATGATTTGGGAGGTGGAGCACAAATGAACCGGTTGTTGCAAGGTGATGTAGGATCTGGAAAAACGATTGTTGCACTCATGGTTATGCTATTGGCCATTGACAATGGTTATCAGGCATGTATTATGGCGCCTACAGAAATCTTAGCAACACAGCATTTCAACAGTATTTCTGAGCTAGTGAAGGGCCTACCCATAAATGTCCACCTACTTACCGGATCTACAAAAACCAGTGAACGAAAAACAATCCATATACAATTAGAAACAGGGGATTTAAATATTTTAATAGGTACACATGCCATTTTGGAAGATAAAGTGCAATTCAAAAATTTAGGATTAGCCATTATAGATGAGCAGCACCGGTTTGGTGTGGCTCAGCGTGCAAAACTATGGCACAAAAGCCAAACACCTCCACATATTCTTGTAATGACAGCAACACCTATACCCAGAACATTGGCCATGAGCTTGTATGGTGACCTTGATGTTTCTGTTATTGATGAATTGCCTCCCGGGAGAAAGCCGGTAAAAACCGTACACCGCTATGACAGTAACCGGCTCAAGGTCTTTAAGTTTGTTAAAGAGGAAATTAAAAAAGGAAGGCAAGTTTATATTGTATATCCGCTTATCCAAGAATCTGAAAAAATGGACTATAAAGATTTAATGGATGGATATGAAAGTATTTCACGTGAGTTTCCCATACCGGAATACCAGATTTCTATTGTGCATGGTAAAATGAAACCGGCGGATAAAGATTATGAAATGGAGCGTTTCCAAAAAGAGGAAACACAAATTATGGTTGCTACTACAGTCATAGAGGTAGGCGTTAATATTCCTAATGCCTCTGTTATGGTCATAGAAAGTGCCGAACGGTTTGGGTTATCACAATTACATCAATTGCGTGGACGTGTGGGCCGTGGAGCAGAACAGAGTTATTGTATCTTAATGACCAGCCATAAACTGTCAAATGATGCAAAAATCCGATTAGATACCATGGTGAAAACCAATGATGGGTTTGAAATTGCCGAAGTAGACTTGAAATTACGAGGTCCCGGAGATATTATGGGCACACAACAAAGTGGGGTACTGAATTTAAAGATTGCAGATATTGTAAAAGATAACGATATTCTTAAAAGTGCACGGCATTATGCAATTAGAATATTAAAAGATGATCCCGGACTGGAAAAACATGAAAATAAAATCTTGAAATTTGTATATGCGCAAATAGTTAAACACAAAAATATTTGGAAATACATCAGTTAATTAAAAGGGCTCACTGATTTAGTGAGCCCTTTTAATTATTTTAATGTTGCTATTTTTAGTTAAAATCTTCACCTTTTTTGAGTTTTTCCATTCTTGCTAAAATAGCATCTTTATTAGGTTTGTCCGGGGCATTTTTTAGAGCCTTTTCCAAGTATTTTAATGCTGTTTTATACTTTCCAGCAGCAGAATAAGCCCTAGCTATACCTAAACTTACAGGCCATGTGTTACTACCATGTATTTTTTCATTCTTCTTGAAAATCGTTAAGGCTTTATCATTATCATTTTGACGCATTAGCAGCCTGCCGTATTGATACAACTCTATAGAGGACCCTAAATCTGTTGCTTCCTCCATCGTTGCAGCTGCTTCAGCATTCTTTCCCATTTTAGCTAATATCTGTGATTTTATCTGCAGGTTCGTAAATGTTTTTTGACTATAGAACTGCCCCGAGATAGTATTGTTTATCCATTGTAACGCTTCTTCTAGATCTCCTCCATTGTTTAGAGCAAATCGGGCTGCTTGTTCCCATGATTGTCTGCTAAAACCCGGAGAGCTATTTAACTTTTTCCTAATGTCTGTTAAAACAATGTTTGTTACATCAACTTCTATCTTAAAGGGAATTGCTTTCTTTTCCCATAGTAATGATGCAGTTGCTGAATTTGGTGTTACTTCAGTAAATTGATATGTAAGGAGTTCTGTATGAGATGCTTCTTCTGATTTTACAGTTACACGAAGAGCATCCTTTTTCTCATCATAAAAGAAACTTCCCCATGAGGTAGCATCTTTTGAAAAAATGACTGTTGCCTCTCCATTTTCTTCTAATACCATGTGCAAACCATATTTTCCTGCTTTTAAAGGCTTCCCTTCAATAGACACATCGTCTGTAAATTCAATCGTTGTGTTTTCATTTGCGCCTGCACGCCATGGCGATACGGTAGCGGTACCAAATCCAAGATTGTTCATTCCATAAGGCACTAATACTCCCCATATTTCACGGTCCCGTACACTTGGCCTAGAATAATCAATTGTGATATCAGTGATCCCAACCCGTTGAGAAACTGTGGCTTTTTGGCTTCCTGCCGGAAGATCTAACAAAGATTGTGCTGTTGATGGTAAAGCTAAACCAAGAAAAACGATTAACAGAACTAAATACCCTTTAATGTTAAAATGCTTCATAATGTTATGTATTATATGTTTTTAACGAAGCTAATTAAGATTTTTCCTCAGCAATGTTATAATGATGTTAAACTTTTTCTTTTTTTATTCTGATCTGAGTTTTTCTATAAAATTTTCAAACCCTTTTTTAAATGTCACATATTTATCTCCTGTAGCAGGTCCATTAAACCCAGTATGGATTTTTCGGACCTTTCCTTTTTTATCTATGAAAATAGACGAAGGGTATGATAATATATGATTAAGCATCGGAAGTTTCTCTTGTGCTTTTGTTTTACTACTGGTGCCGTACTGAGCTAATAATATAGGGTATTCAATCCCTACTTTTTCTTTTAACCGTTTAATGCTCTTAAAAGCTTTTTCAGGAGTTTTAGCATATTCAAATGCCAATGCAACAAACTCAATATCTTTATTTTTCTTATAGAAATCTGAATAAAATTTTGTCTCATCTAAACAATTTGGGCACCATGTCCCCATAATTTGAACGACAACTACTTTGTTTTTAAATCGGTCATCTGATAAAGAGATTGTATTTCCATTTTCATCAGGAAACGAAAATTCCAGCTTTTCATAACCGTCCTTTAAATAAGTAAGCGACTCAGGATCCGGAAGTTCATAATTTTCATTTCGTTTAGCAACAAAGGACTCTTTAAAATGATTTCCCGAGTAGAATACACCATCCATTATACTATCATCAACCTTAGCATGAAAAAGAAAGGCATGTGCACCATCAAATGCCGATAACTTTAAAGAATCTCCGTCCATAATACCTTCCAGATATCGATAATCTCCTGTAGTCGTTCTAAAAGTACCTGTTACTTTTCCATTATCTTTTTGGTTAAAAATCCCTAACGCTTCATACCTATCTTCATCAGAATTAGGACTAAAATAGCTCTCCCATTTACCAGATATGTTTTCAGATGGCTGCATAGGGTCTAAAAAACGTTCAGAAACCCCATGTTTTGCTGTGAAAGGCACTATTCTATCTAAAGAGGGTTTGATAAATTCTCCATTAATTTCATTCTCCGTAATGGTTCCTGCTATATACCCCTCAAATACAGGCATCCTGATAATTATGGAATCTTCTTTTATGGTAATTTCATCAACTGTAATAATCTCTTCGGCATTAAAAACCTTGATTGTACCTGCTTTCGTAACTTCAAAATTAAAAGGGAGTTCTGCATTGTCTTTTGTTTCCAATGAAGCCCTCCATATTCCTGATTGTAGTAATTGCTCTTCTTTAGTATTACATGCTATGGTTATAGCAAAAATTAAAATGAGTATCCGGATACGCATAACTAAAAACCTATTTATTAACTATTTCCAAAGAAACAATAATAAATAGGTTCTTACAACAAAAGAAAAGTTAAATATAAAATGGGTTTAAAATTTAATACAGAAATGTATAAGTGCCCATAGTAGATTTTCCGTCAGCTAAAAAATTAGTAGGGCGCGGATCATTCAAATCTGCCGGAATTTTAAATGTCAATTCCTCTCCCTCAATTTTATAAATACCTTTATATCTAGACATTTCTGATCCTGAAACATAATATACAATATCCAAACTTTTAGGAGATGTGTATTTATTATATTCATATTTAATGTCCATTTCTACTCCCTCTACATTGTAATTCTTTCCACCAACAGTCTGATAATCAGGAGCTGCTCCTATAAATGTAATGTATTTATCTTCATCAAAAATGACTGTTTCATCTGTGGCATAATCGTACCATTCTCCAATAAAAGGATTGGCATTTGTTGTAACTGTATTATTTGTAGTAGTAGTATTTGTAGATGCCGTAGTATCACCATAATAAATATCGGTTATCTGATAGCCTTTGTCCCATAGTTCCTTTATTTCATCTTTAGGGAATTTAGTTCTGGTTCGCCATGATTGTACTCCGTAATTTGATTTTTTAGACATTACAAGTACCCATAAACCTTCCTGATAACTTAAATGAGTTACGCTATAACCTTTATCCCAATATTCATTAATTTCATCCTTTGGATACTTATATCTTGTTCGCCACATTTGGTTGGTTATGGTATAATCTTTTGATGCAACTACAGCCCATACACCATTACCATAAGTAAGTTCTGTAATGTAAAGCCCTTCATCCCAATATTCCTTTATTTTGTCCTTGGGGAAGTCATAACGCGTAGCCCATTTTTGTTTAGTATATTCACTTCCTTTAGACATAACTAACGTCCATAAATCATTTCCATAAGTAAGCTCTGTAATATAATACCCTTCATCCCATTTCTCAGCTATCTCATCTTTTGGGAACTTCTCTCTAGTTCTCCACAATTGTTGTGTAATACCCGATCCTTTGGTGGTTACCAAAGTCCATAAACCATTATTATATCCCAATTCTGTTATATAATACTTATCATCCCAGTCATTTTTGATTTCGTCTTTGGGAAAATCATATCTGGTTTTCCAGCGTTGTAGGTCATAATCTGTATCCTTAGTCATTACAAGTGCCCATTTACCGTCTTGAGCATATGATGCCAAGGATATCAACATTGAAAATGCAAATGCGAAAATAAATTTGAGTTTCATAATAAAAAATATTTGGTTATATGTTTTTTAAGTATCTATTAGCCATGCTTCCAATAATTGTGCCAATACACTATCTTTGCACTGCGATAAAATTATGAAAAAATTATGAAAATTTCTTATAACTGGCTTAAGCAGTTTATCAGACTTGAATGGAATACAGAACAGGTTGCAGAATTACTTACTGATTTAGGGTTGGAAGTAGAAGGAATTATTAAATATGAATCTATAAAAGGGGGGGTAAAAGATGTAGTTGTAGGCCATGTAATATCGTGTAAAAAACATCCTAATGCAGATAAATTAAAAGTTACCAGGATTGATATTGGAAATGATCAAATTGTTCAAATTGTCTGTGGGGCTTCTAATATTAAAAAAAATCAAAAAGTACCTGTAGCCACTGTTGGAACTGTACTATATGACCATGAAGGTAATCCATGGGAAATAAAGAAAGCCAAAATAAGAGGTGAAGCTTCTTATGGAATGGTCTGTGCCGAAGATGAGCTTGGTTTAGGGGAAAGTCATGATGGTATAATGGTTCTTGATGAAAATCTGATCCCAGGCACTCCATGCAGCGCTATTTTTGACATAGAATTGGATACTGTTTTTGAAATAGGGCTTACCCCTAACCGTGCAGATGCCATGAGCCATTATGGCGTAGCAAGAGATCTTAGGGCGGGACTTATTCAAAGGGACCTCCAACTGGAGCTGATAACTCCTTCTGTGAGCAATTTTAGAATTGACAACCGCACATTACGCATAGATGTTGACATAGAAGACAAGGAATTATGTCCCAGGTATTGTGGAGTTACCATATCAGGTATTAAAGTAAAGGAGTCTCCCATATGGTTAAAGAATAGGTTAAAATCTATTGGGTTAACACCAAAAAACAATGTGGTAGATGTAACTAATTATGTGCTTCATGAGCTTGGGCAGCCGTTACATGCATTTGATGCCAGTAAAATTACAGGAAATAAAATAGTTGTAAAGACAGCATCTAAGGATGATAAATTTATCACTTTAGATGGTATTGAACATACATTGCATGAGGAAGATCTTATGATCTGTGATGCCGAAAAATCTATTTGCATTGCTGGGGTTTTTGGCGGGTTAGGCTCCGGGGTGACAGAAAATACCACAACAATATTTCTAGAAAGTGCTTATTTTGATCCCATCTCTATACGAAAAACTGCTAAAAGACATGGGTTGAATACTGATGCTTCTTTCCGGTTTGAAAGAGGTATTGATATCAATAATGTAGAATATGCTTTACAGAGAGCTGCATTACTGATTCAAGAAGTCGCCGGAGGAGAAATTACCAGTGATGTTATAGATGTTTTTCCAAAAAAGATGGAAGATTACCAAGTATTCTTGTCTTTCGATAAAATAAATGCTTTGGTTGGTCAAAAGATTCCTACTGACACAGTAAAGAGTATTTTGACTTCACTCGAAATCAAGATTAATAACATTACAGAAACAGGTATCGGCCTTACTATCCCATCATATAGGGTAGATGTACAACGTGAAGCGGATGTTATCGAGGAAATAATGCGCGTTTATGGGTATAATAATATTCGGTCGTCAGAGAAATTAAGTGCCTCCATTGTAAATTCTTCAAAATACGAAGACCATAAAATCCAAGCGATTATTGCCAATCAGTTGGTAGCTCAGGGATTTTATGAAATTATGACAAATTCTCTCACATCTCCATCATATAGTGATCTAAGCAATGAAATAAAGGAAGAAAATGCTGTAAGTATCTTAAATCCTTTGAGTAATGATCTAGCCATTATGCGACAATCTATGCTGTTTTCTACATTAGAAGTTATAGCATTCAATATAAATCGAAGAAGAAATGATTTAAAGATTTTTGAATTTGGTAAAACCTATCATCAGTATGGAAATGAAAACGTTGAGAATAAATCGCTTTCCATGGCCATTACCGGAAATAGATATAAAGATTCATGGAGCACCGGTCAAAAAACAACTGATTTTTTCTATTTAAAATCTTTTGTACAACGAATAACAGAGCGATTAGGGTTTCCAAATTTAAAATCAAAACCTATCACAAACGATTTTTTATCGGAAGGGATTGCGCTATATCATAAAAAATCGAAAATTGTTGAATTTGGTATTATAAAAACTTCCATTTTAAAATATTTTGATATTAAGCAAGAAGTATTGTATGCTGATTTTAACTGGCAAAACACATTGGAAGCAGTTAAAAAAGATACAATCCAGTTTATAGAAATACCTAAATTTCCTGAAGTGAAGCGTGATTTTGCGCTACTAATAGATGAATCCATTTCATTTGAAGACATTTATAATGTGGCCATGCAAAGTGAAACAAAACTGCTCAAAGAAGTGTCTTTATTCGATGTCTATCAGGGGGAAAAGCTTCCCAAGGGAAAAAAGAGCTATGCCATAAGCTTCATTTTGCAAGATGATTCGAAAACGCTCACAGATAAACGGATTGATGGTGTTATGAACAAGCTTCAACAACATTTCGAAAAAGAATTCAGTGCTGAGTTACGTTAAAAAACACCCCTATTATAGTCGTTATTCCGATTATCAAAATCAGTAATAAAGAAGTTTTCTTAAAATAGGTTTGAGGTATTTTGTTTAGTATTCTTTTGCCTATGTATGTGCCTATAAAGCCAATTATGAACAAAAAAGGCACATAGATAAGGTCATGAAAATGAATGTATTCATTAAAAAAATAAACAATTGTTCTTGATAGATCTACAAAGAAGTCAATCATCGCAGATGTAGCAATAAAAACATTTTTTTCTAAATTGAAAGCGGCCATTGTAAGCCCCCTGATTGCACCTCCTGTCCCCAATAGCCCTGCAACAAACCCAGATAAAGTACCTCCCAGTAAAGCTTCTTTCTTTTCCGGTTTTATAATGATGTTTTTCTTAATTAAAAACAAGAGGCTTAAAATTATTAAGAAAGCACCTAATGTCAATTCTAGTATTGAAGAACTTAAGTATTTACTGAGGAATCCTCCTATCATCACAAATATCACTGAAGGAACTCCTATATAGATTAAAAGCTTTTTATCCAACCCTTTTCTAAATAAAGCTATTTTACTTAGGTTACTTGAAATATGGAATAAGGCTGTCAATCCCAATACTGATTGAAAATCAAAATAAAAGTTGGCTATTGGCACAAAAAAGACTGATGAACCAAAGCCACCTATCGTACCTATAATTTCTGCTAACAAAGCAAGAATTAGAAATAAAGAATTGATGTTTCTAAACATAAAGTATATAAAAGTAATTCATAAAAAATAAAAAAACCGTTCTTTTTATAAAAACGGTTTTTCATGCTAGCAAAGTTATTCTTTATACTTCAATGGTAGTATACATTTTTGTACGTTGTTCTTTTATTGAAGAATCTCGCATATAATCATCAAAAGTTAAATAGCGGTCAATAGCCCCATTCGGTGTAAGTTCTATAATCCTGTTAGCCACAGTCTGTGCAAATTCATGATCGTGTGTAGTAAACAGCACTGTGCCTTTATAATTTTTAAGTGAATTATTAAATGCTGTTATGCTCTCTAAATCTAAATGGTTTGTTGGTTCATCTAGCATTAATACATTTGCCCGGAGCATCATCATTCTGCTAAGCATACACCGCACTTTTTCTCCTCCTGATAGTACTCCGGCTTTTTTTAATGCTTCTTCGCCACTGAACAACATTTTTCCCAAAAAACCTCTTATGTACACTTCTTCCCGTTCTTCTTCGGTTTTAGCCCATTGACGAAGCCAATCTACTAAACTAAGCTGAGAATCAAAATATTCCGAATTATCAACAGGAAGGTATGATTGTATTGTAGTAACACCCCATTGATATTTCCCATTCTTTGCTCCTTTATGCCCATTTACTATCTCATAGAATGCGGTAGTTGCTCTTGAATCTTTTGAAAGCAAAGCCACTTTATCCCCTTTTGCTAAATTGATAGCTACATTTTGAAACAATACCTCTCCTTCTTCAGTAACAGCCGACAGCCCATCAATATTAAGTATTTGGTCCCCTGCTTCTCGCTCTTGTTCAAAAATAATAGCAGGATATCTTCTGCTGGACGGTTTTATATCTTCTACTTTTAACTTTTCCAGCATTTTTTTACGAGCTGTTGCTTGCTTACTCTTTGCTACATTGGCACTAAACCGCATGATGAATTCTTGAAGTTCTTTTGCCTTTTCTTCTGATTTTTTATTCTGTTGCGCACGCTGCCGGGCTGCTAATTGGCTGGATTCATACCAAAAAGTATAATTTCCTGAATAATGTGTAATCTTCCCGAAATCAATATCCGATATATGTGTACACACTGCATCTAAAAAATGACGGTCGTGTGATACTACGATAACTGTGTTCTCATAATTAGCTAAAAAGTTTTCTAACCAAGAGATGGTTTCAAAATCCAGATCATTCGTGGGCTCATCCATAATGAGTACATCCGGGTTTCCGAAAAGTGCCTGGGCAAGCAATACACGTACTTTCAATTTAGAATCCATCTCTCCCATCAAAGTATAATGAAGGTCTTCTGTAATTCCTAAGTTAGACAATAAAGCTGCTGCATTACTATCTGCGTTCCATCCATCCATTTCTTCATATTGCACCTGAAGCTCTCCGACCCTATCACCATCTGTATCACTAAAATCAGGTTTAGCATAAATTTCATCCATTTCTTTTTTAATGGCATATAAGGGTTTATTTCCTATAATCACTGTTTCCAATACAGTATATTGATCATAAGCAAAGTGATCTTGCTCTAAAACAGACATTCTTTTTCCCGGTTCTAGATGGACATTTCCTGATGTAGGTTCTGTTTTCCCTGCTAAAATCCTTAAAAAAGTAGATTTTCCTGCACCATTGGCTCCTATAATTCCGTAACAATTACCTTGTGTAAAGGTCACGTCTACCTCATCAAATAAAACTCGCTTGCCAAATTGAACAGATAAATTTGATACTGTAAGCATCTTTGTATATTTAAAATTGTTAAATTGCCTGCAAAGGTAAAAAATTACATCTTCAAAACTGGTCATTATTGGTCTTTATATTAACGTTTTAAGTGATATTTTAACTAGGAATTAACATGTTTGCTCTTCTGCCTTCACTAGATTTGTTACAATATAATATATCCAAGGTTGGAGCATTTTATGAAGTACGTATCAATTATAGGTTTACTGCTTATTTTAATTGGTTGCAATGAAGAAGACTCTTCCGTTTCTTTCTTCGGTGGTGAAATTATTAACCCCAATGAACGCTATGTGACGTTATTAAAAGACAATGTTGTTATTGACTCTATTCAACTAGATGATAACAATCGCTTTTTTATTAAATTGAACAACCCTACTGAAGGGATTTATGTATTCAAGCATTATCCGGAAAGTCAATATGTCATTATTGAAAAAGGTGATAGTATCCTTATGCGGCTCAATACCGTTGAGTTTGATGAATCGCTTGTATTTAGCGGAATTGGCGCTGAAAAAAACAACTTTATAGTTGAAATGTTTTTAATTAATGAAGATGAAGAGTCACAAATTCTAGATTTCTACTCTTTAGAAGCAAATGATTTTGTTAAAAAAATGGACTCCCTCAAAGCAATGAAGTGGGAGCAATATGAAAATCTCTTGACTAATTATACCATTTCTGAAAATTCTAAATTAATAGCAAAAGCCAGTATTGATTTTCCTTATTTAGATAAAATGGAAATGTATCCGTATATGTATAAAAAGTATCATAAGTTAGATCATATAAAAAAGCTTCCTGATCAATTCTATTCATACCGTAAGAATATCAACTATAATGATGCTCACTTAAAAACGTTCCGACCTTACATATATTACCTAAATGTTTACTTCAATAATTTATCGTATAAGGAATGCAAAAAATCTTGTCATGAAGAAGATTATATGGTAGAAGAAACTCTTCATTATCATACCCATAAACTAAAAATGATAGATAGCGTTATTAAGGAATCTAAGATAAAAGATTATCTATTTAAAAATGCTGCTTATGCTTATATGGCCAAAAATTATGGTTCTGATAAAAACAGTCTTTTCATTAAGGCTTTTAATAAATATGGGGCAGATGTAGAAAGTAATAATGATATTAATCGTCTACATACATTCGCACAAAAACTCCGTCCCGGAAATCCCATACCAAAAGTTTCTGTGTTAAAAGCAGATGGTAGCAAAATATATGTAGATAGCTTTATAAAGAATAAAAATACTGTCTATTATTTCTGGTCTATGAATCAGAGAAAACACATGCAAAAAATCAATAAGCGTATAAATGAGCTCAGATCAAGCTACCCTGACCATAATTTTATTGGTATCAATATAAATGAAGATCACCAAAAATGGTTAAATACACTCCATGCTTTTAATTTTGATCAAAATGCAAATGTACAGTGTGTGAAATTTAAAGAAATCAGTGAAAAACTGGCTATTTATGGTATGAATAAAGCTATCATTGTTAAAAATGATGGTACCATAATCAATGCTTTTGCTGATGTATATCATCCGCATTTTGAGGAGCAATTGAAGACAATTAAATAATTTTCCAGATCTTAGTCATTCCCTTTCTTATGATCTGCTAAAAATTTTGCCAAACCAATGTCAGTAAGAGGATGGTTTAATAATCCTATGATCGCTGACAAAGGCCCTGTCATAACATCAGAACCTATTTTTGCACACTCAATAATATGCATCGTATGCCGGACAGAAGCTGCTAATATTTCTGTTTCGTATCCATAATTGTCATAGACTTCTCTTATTTCATTAATAAGATTCAATCCATCTGTTGAGATATCATCCAACCGCCCTATAAAGGGAGATACATATGTAGCCCCTGCTTTGGCTGCTAATAGCGCTTGCCC
This sequence comes from Leptobacterium meishanense, assembly GCF_037645805.1. NCBI lineage: Bacteria > Pseudomonadati > Bacteroidota > Flavobacteriia > Flavobacteriales > Flavobacteriaceae > Leptobacterium > Leptobacterium meishanense. The sequence goes on along the minus strand of NZ_JBBEXE010000001.1, from coordinate 67,311 downwards.
TACAGAGAACACTAACGTACAATTGGTTTTTATGCCTTTATCTGAAAAGTATTTTATAGCCTTGATTCCTTCTTTTATCATAGGAACCTTTACCACTATTTGCTCATGCAAATCGGCTAACTCCTCCCCTTCCCGGATCATTCCTTCATAATCGGTAGCGATAACTTCTGCACTTACATCACCTTCAACAATATTGCATATGGCAACATAATGCTTAAGGATATTATTTTTGCCTGTTATTCCCTCTTTAGCCATTAATGAAGGGTTTGTAGTAACACCATCTAATATCCCTAATTGTTGTGCCTCTTTGATCTGTGCTAAATTTGCTGTATCTATGAAAAATTTCATTGTTGTTCTTTAAGTTATGTTTTTATTAGTTAAGTGCAAAACTACAATTTATAATGATTCCGCAATAATTGTTCATATAAACGATCTGGCAATATTCTTTTCAATAGAATTGAAAATTTTTGCATAAAAGCCCCTACTTTATAATGGATTTTAGGGTTTTTCATATTTATTATTTTGTATACTTTCTTTGCTATCATTACAGGGTTGCTTCCTTCATTTACATCATTGTTTATTTGCTCAAGCACCCTTCCATAAGGGTCTTTATAAGGGGAATTCTCTTGTATAGGCACATGGTATCTTCCGGAAGCAATATTAGTGGCAAAATCTCCTGGAGCAATATTAGTAACCTGAATCCCAAAATCTTTAACCTCCATCCGTAAAGATTCTGTTAATAGTTCTACTGCCCCTTTCGTTACGGAATATATTCCCCTATAAGGCAACCCTATATAACCGGCTATCGATGTAATATTAATAATGGTGCCGGTTCCTTGATCACGCATATAAGGCAAGATGGCCTTTATTGTCTTCATAGGGCCATATACATTAGTCGCAAATACCTTCTCTATTTCATTGTTTGGTGTTTCCTCTAAAGGACCTGTAATACCTACACCTGCATTATTTATAAGCACATCTATTTTTCCTTCTTTCTCTATTACAATATTTATTGCAGCATTTATAGATGAATCATCCGTGACATCTAATTTTAATAAGCTAAACGTATTATTTTTTATGGATTCCGGGTTTCTACTTGTTCCGTAGACCATATGACCTTTATCATGAAGATAGCATCCAATGGCTTTTCCGATACCTGAAGACCCGCCAGTAATGAATATAACTTTAGGCATTAGTGAGTTATTGTTGTTACAAATAAACAATAAAAATCAAATAAAGAACAAAGAGAATAATAAAAAAAGGCAAGCTACCTACATCGCACCGCTACAACCGCATACCCTTGCTGCGTTCCCGCCCTGGGGGGTTCTGCAGGAGCTAGTCGTGTAGGACTTGCCAAGTGCAAAGATAAAACCTTTTAAAGTTTTCCCAACTATTTTTAAATCTTAATTTAGTTAGTTAAATTGTCAAATAAAATTTTTCTAAATGAATCCTGTTAAGTCGCTCACTATAACCATACTATCTGTTTTTCTAGTTTCATGTAATGGAGATAATTCTAAAAAACCTTCGGGGTTTTCTATCCAAATAATGGATGCTAAAAAAGATTTTTTTGTTGATGACACAATAAATATCCAGATAAAAACACCAGAAAGTTTTGTTGTAGATTCTATTGTTTACAGTATTAACAATAAAAAAACACCCAAGCTAAATAAAAATACTATTGTATTAAAAGATGTAAAACTAGGAACGCAAAATATTGAAGCTACTGTGCATCATAATGGAAAAACGGACCTTCTCACAAAAAAGATCACCATCCTTTCAAATATTAAGCCTGAACTATATACCTATGAAATCATAAAGGAGTATCCTCATGATATAAAAGCTTATACACAAGGGCTAGAATTTTATAATGATACACTTTATGAAAGTACAGGTAAATATGGGAAATCATCATTACGAAAAGTGAATTACACTACAGGGGCTGTCGTAGAACGAATTGATTTAGATAATAATTACTTTGGGGAAGGGATTACCATTCTAAATAATAAAATTATTCAGCTAACGTGGCAGAAAAGAATCGGGTTTGTTTATAATTTGAATTCTTTTAAAAAAACAGGTTCCTTCATGTATAAGAACAGTAAAGAAGGATGGGGGTTATGCAATGATGGTGATGTTATATATAAAAGTGATGGCACAGAAAAAATATGGTTGCTAGATCCTGAAACCTATGCTGAAAAAGATTTTTTTCAAATAGTATCCAACAAAAAAATTTATAATAAGGTTAATGAAATGGAATATGTTGATGGAAGCATCTATGCGAACAGCTATCAGAATGACGGTATTATGATAATTGATGCTAACAATGGAGCTTTATTAGGTGTGGTAGATTGTCGAGGGCTCAAAAAAAAGGTCACACAGCACAGTGAATTAGATGTTCTTAATGGCATTGCATACCATCCTATAAGAAAAACGTTCTTCCTCACAGGAAAAAATTGGGACAAAATGTTTGAGGTACGTTTTATAGAGAAATGAAAGTCTTCCAAAAAATAATTACTGTAACAAAAGATGATCTAGATGATATGAATCATGTAAACAACGTTCGATATGTACAGTGGGTACAAGACATTGCAAAAGAACACTGGCAGATTGCCACTTCAAGGGAAATACAGCGAAAATATATATGGGTTGTTCTCAATCATAATATAACATATAAAAAACCAGCCTTTATAGATGATAAAATAAGATTGTGCACGTATGTCCAGAAATCCGAAGGAGTAACATCCGTCCGGATTGTGGAAATGTTCAATACAGAAAATGATATGTTGATTGCTTTTGCTAAAACAACATGGTGCTTACTTGGCACCAAGACTAAAAAACCATGTAGAATTCATAATGATATTATTATTGCTTTCCATTAACCTTTTGTTCATTGATTCTTTCAAAAACCTTACTTTTACATAAATTCAGTTAGAAAATGGCTCGCCTCTTTATTATCATATTTATAACAGTAACAACAGTGTTCTGGTCATCTTGCCGAAAGGATTTCGAATCAGTCCCTAGCTCCGGAAATTTAGAATTTTCAAAGGACACTGTATTTCTTGATACTGTATTTACCAATATTGGTTCGAGTACTTTTACGCTCAAAGTATATAACAGAAGTAATGACGATATAAATATTCCAACTGTTCGGTTGGGTGAAGGACAAAACTCTAAATATCGTTTAAATGTAGATGGCGTAGCAGGTAAAGAATTTCAAAATGTTGAAATTTTAGCTAAAGATAGTATTTTTATTTTTATAGAAACTACTGCTGATATTCAAGACTTTACCGCTAATTCAACACAGTTTTTATATACAGATAGTATTGAATTTGATACTGATGGTAATCAACAAGAAGTATCTTTGGTTACACTAGTACAAGATGCTGTTTTTCTTTTCCCTCAACGGTTTAATAATGGCATTACAGAGTCTATTCTATTAAGAATTGATGATGAAGGCAATGAAATTCGAATTGAAGGTTTCTTTCTAGAAGATGATGAATTACATTTCACTAATGAGAAGCCATATGTAATATACGGATATGCAGGAGTTAGTGAAAATAAGGTACTTATTATTGATGCCGGAGCACGAGTACATTTTCATGAGAATTCAGGAATTATTGTAGCTGATGGAGGCTCCTTGAAAGTTAATGGATTACTTAGCACTGACCAAAAGCTTATGGAAAATGAAGTTATTTTTGAAGGAGACCGTTTAGAGCCTTCCTTTAAAAACATTCCCGGGCAATGGGGAACTGTGTGGTTAACATCTGGAAGTACCGACCATGAAATTAATTATTTAACCATAAAAAATGCTACTGTAGGCATTCTAATGGATCACAATGATGGGAATATCACCCCTACGCTAACTATAAAAAACACTCAGATATATAACAGCTCCAATATAGGGTTATGGGGCCGTACAGCACATATCGATGCAGAAAATCTTGTTATTGGAAATGCAGGTCAAGCCTCTCTTTATTGTAACATAGGAGGACAGTACAACTTTAAACACTGTACATTTGCAAATTATTGGAACAACGGGTTTAGAGAATTTCCGACAGTTATAATCGACAACTTTTTAGACCTAGGGGATGGTGAAGTTTTTATAAGTGACCTAGTTAATGCTGATTTTAGTAATTCCATTATTTTCGGAAATTCAAATATTGAGTTATTTCTCAGTAGGGACGACAATGCCGCATTTAACTACAATTTTAAAAACTGCCTTATTCAATTTGATGACATCAATAATCAATTTATAGATAATCCACTATTTAATTTTAACAATACCGATTTCTTTCAAGATGTGATACTTAATGAATCCCCTGACTTTAAAGCTTCTTTTGAAAACAAATTTATGGTAGGAGAAAATTCTGCCGGAAACAATCGAGGGGACTCAAATACAGCTATACTGGTTCCTCTGGATATTCTTGGAATTGACAGAACAACTGATCCTGACATAGGAGCATACCAAAGCATTAGTTTTTAAAACAATTAAAAAAATCCGGCTTAAGAAGACCGGATTTATATCAATACGCTAATAACTAATAAAAGCTAAAAATCAGTCTACAAATAATGGCCGTTCGCACATTAAACGATAAACATGATTTGAAACAGACTCTATAATAGCCTCATTCTCAAAATTTTCAACCACCTGGTCTATAAGGTCTACTATAGCCTCCATATCGTTCTCTTTTAACCCTCTTGTAGTAACAGCCGCGGTTCCAATTCGAATACCACTTGTCACAAACGGACTTTTGTCATCAAAAGGAACCATGTTTTTGTTTACTGTAATAGTTGCCTTTCCCAACGCTTCTTCAGCTTGCTTTCCGGAGATATTTTTATTTCGAAGATCAATCAACATCATATGGTTATCAGTTCCTTCGCTAATTACCTTATATCCCTTATTGACAAAGGCTTTTGCCATAACATTTGCATTTTTTTTAACCTGAATGATATATTCAAGAAATTCATCTGTTAAAGCCTCTCCAAAAGCAACAGCCTTAGCTGCTATAATATGTTCTAAAGGCCCGCCTTGGTTCCCGGGAAATACAGCACTATCTAACAATGAAGACATTTTTTTGAGGTTTCCATTCTTTAATTTTAACCCAAAAGGGTTCTCAAAATCTTTCCCCATCATAATCATCCCCCCTCTGGGGCCCCGTAGTGTTTTGTGGGTAGTGGTAGTTACAATGTGGCAGTGTGGTAAAGGATCGTTCAACACCCCTTTTGCAATTAACCCTGCAGGGTGCGAAATATCAGCCAGCAATAATGCACCTACACTATCTGCAATCTCTCTAAAACGTTTAAAATCAATATCCCTAGAATATGCTGAAGCCCCGGCTATGATTAGTTTAGGTTTTTCTTTTTCAGCAATTTGTTGGATTTTATCATAATTAAGCATTCCCGTTTCCTCATCCACGCCATAAAATACTGGATTGTATAATCTCCCTGAGAAATTTACCGGGGATCCGTGTGTTAAATGTCCTCCATGCGATAAATCAAATCCTAGGATTTTATCCCCAGGGGTTAAGCAAGCATAATAAACTGCTGTATTTGCTTGCGAACCACTATGTGGTTGTACATTTACCCATTCAGCACCAAAAAGTGTTTTAGCACGTTCAATAGCTATATTTTCTACCTCATCAACCACTTCACACCCTCCATAATAGCGTTTTCCGGGATAACCTTCCGCATATTTATTAGTAAGTACAGACCCTGCAGCTTCCATTACCTGATCGCTCACAAAATTCTCAGAAGCTATAAGTTCAATGCCATATAACTGGCGTTCTTTTTCTTCTCGTATAAGTTCAAAAATCAGTTCGTCTCTTTCCATATGACATCTGTTATATAAGCTTTCGTGAGAAACGAAATTATAAAAAAACGATGGTTTTTGTTCTAAAAAAAATGAAACATACTAACAAGTTTTTCACATTTTAAAATACCACAGAGCATGGCTAAAATTTACTTTGCCTCCCAAACTGGATATTAAAATATTATTTTTTAATATTGTTATAAATTAAAACATAAAACCTTATGCCTTACTTTGCAAACGACCCTAGCAAAAAATCATGGATTCCTGTAGCTAAAGATTCTGATTTTCCTATACAAAATATTCCTTTTGGTGTTTTTTTAACTCGAGATGATGTAATAACCATTGGAACCCGGATAGGTGATCATGCTATCGACCTTGGAGCCTTACATCAACTAGGGTATTTTAAAAACATCCCTCTTACGGATGATATTTTTCTTCAAGACACTTTAAACGATTTTATCTCAGATGGGAAAAAAACTTGGCGATTGGTACGAAACCGGATTAGTGAGCTATTTGATAGTAACAATTCAGAGTTAAGGGACAATGAAGAACACCGAAAAATTGTTCTTTTCACATTGAACGAAATTGAAATGCAATTACCCGTCCAAATTGGGGATTATACTGATTTTTATTCCAGCAAAGAGCATGCTACTAATGTAGGGACTATGTTCCGAGATCCTAATAACGCTTTATTGCCTAACTGGCTTCATATTCCTGTTGGGTACCATGGCAGAAGCTCATCTATTGTCCCTTCAGGCATTCCTGTTCATCGACCTATGGGACAAACACTTCCCGCAGGTGCAGAAAACCCTGTATTTGGGCCATCCAAACTGGTTGATTTTGAGTTAGAAATGGCTTTTATAACTACAGATGCGAATGTTTTAGGGGAGCCTATTTCAGTAGAAGAGGCTGAAGATTATATTTTTGGCATGGTGCTTTTTAATGATTGGAGCGCAAGAGATATTCAAAAATGGGAATATGTCCCTCTAGGGCCTTTTTTAGCAAAGAATTTTGCTTCCTCTATCTCTCCGTGGATTGTTACCATAGATGCTTTACAACCATTTAAAGTAGAAGGCCCAAAACAAGACCCAAAACCATTACCCTACCTTCAATTTAATGGGGAAAAGAGTTATGATATTCACCTTGAAGTTGATATCAAACCTCAGGATAGTGAACCTGTTACCGTTACAAAATCTAATTTTAAGTATATGTATTGGAATATGGCACAACAACTTGCACACCATACTGTAAACGGCTGTAAAATAAATAGTGGTGACATGATGGGGAGTGGTACCATTTCAGGTCCAACACCAGATTCCTATGGCTCCATGCTTGAGTTAACCTGGCGAGGAGAAAAACCCATCAAGATGAAAGACGGGTCTGAACGAAAATTCATTAACGATTATGATACAGTAACAATGAGAGGGTATTGCATGAATGAAACCGTCCGGATTGGTTTTGGTGAGGTAAGCACTCAATTACTACCTCCTTTTACTAAAAAATAAATTAACAGTCTATATGCCAACTATATATATTTTTTTGGCATAAGAATTGGAATTAACATTCCGTGAAACCAAAATTGAACCGTTATGAAAAAACTACTACTTATAGCTTTTACCGTAATTTTTACCTTTGCTTGTAGTGGTGTGAAAAAATCACAAGAAGCACTCAATAAGGGCAATTATGATACTACGATCAGCATTGCCGTTGATAAATTGCAAAACAATAAAACCAGAAAAGGCAATCAGCCATATATTTATCAGCTGGAAGAGGCTTTTGCAAAAGCCGTTGACCGTGACCTTCGGCAAATTGATTTTTTAAAAAAAGATGGAAACCCTCAATATCTGGAAGAAATCTATGAAACATATGTAAAACTAAGCAATCGGCAAGAACTCATCAAGCCATTGCTTCCACTCCAACTTCAAGAAAAAGGTAAAAATGCCAAATTTAAGTTCCAAGATTACACAAATCATATCATTGGCGCTAAAAATGAGCTATCTGGGTATCTATACACAAAAGCCTCATCAACTTTAAAAAATGGTCAGAACAAATATGATTTTAGGGCCGCTTATGATGACTTTTTGTATATAGACAAAATTAATCCCGATTATAAAGACACAAAGACAAAAATGGAAGAAGCGCATTTTAAGGGGGTTGACTTTGTAAAAGTAGGTGTCATCAATGATACCCAGATGGCAATTCCTAAAAAGCTGGAAGAAGAACTGTTAAATTTTGACACCTATGGCATCAATGATCTTTGGACTGTTTTTCATAACAACCCACAGCGACACATCACTTACGATTATGAAATGCAAATAGCTTTTCGCGATATTAATATAACCCCAGAACAAATTAAAGAAAAGCAAGTGATTATGGAAAAGCAAATCAAAGATGGATGGGAATACCTATATGATGATGATGGGCGTGTAGTAAAAGACAGTCTTGGGAATAAAATAAAAATTGATAAAATGGTTTCGGTCCGTTGTGATTTCTATGAGTTTACACAATTTAAAGCTGTTCAGGTAAGCGGTGACGTACAAGTCAATGATCTGAAAACAAATCAATTGTTAAAGACCTACCCCCTTTCTAGTGAATTTGTGTTTGAACATATATATGCTGATTATGATGGTGACAAGCGTGCATTAGACAATTCACATATTCGACTTATCAACAATACTCCCCTACAATTTCCCAGCAATGAGCAAATGATTTATGATGCAGGAGAAGATTTAAAAGACAAAATGAGGCATATTGCCAGAAGGTATAGAGATTGAGCTTGAAAACTCATGGTTTTAAAACCTATAGGGGTATCTTTTCTAAGAAAACTATTCAATATATATTCCTATATTAACTATTATATAATACTTCTGTACTTTTTTATATAATAAACTGCAAGATTCCATTTGACAAACAACTAGGGCACCTTTTAATTTTTTTATCATAAAATATGAAATATTTTATTTTTTAATATATTAGTTTTTTCTTTCAAATAATAATGACTAATCCTTAATTTTTAATTAATATGAGAAAATCAATTTTTGAGTTAACTAAAGAATTAAATGCGCCGAAACTCACAAGAGAACAAAGCCGTCTGGTTTTTGCAGGTTGTTATCACCCAGGCGACCCCTGTGTGAAAGACCCATTTATGGAGGGTTGCGACGACTATGAAGGTTCTGGTTGGGACTTTTAGTATTAAATCTGCCTGCATAAATATTAAAGTAGTGTAACACAAAAAAGCCTTCGATATGTGGAAGGCTTTTTTATAAAAGGAAATTAGGGTTTAAATTCCTTTAAATATAAACTATTATATATATCCTTTAACATCGTCTGCTCGTATATTACTATGTGAATTATGGTACACAATTTTTTTGTTTTTCAATATCACAAGCTGTGGACTCTCGTGCCATACCTGAAAACGAGCTGCAACTTCATCCGATACATTCCGGTAACTCAAAATGTCTAAAAAGTAAAGATTTACAGCCTTATCATCTTCGATATCATATGTGTCCTGAAAATTTCTTAAAATCATCCGGCTAATACCGCAACGTTTACTATGCTTAAAAATAACTGCTAGTTTATGAGTACTCTCTTCAACCAGTTGATCAAGCTGCTCTATAGTAGTAAGAGGTATCCAATTTATAATATCTTTACCTGTAGAAGAGGCTGGATTTCCTTTGAATAAGTTAAACAATCCCATATCCGATTTATTTTTAATTAGTAGTCGTTCTCTTTCTATATAACTTTCATCGTCATTTCTAAATATTTACGTCAAAATGTCTTTAAAAAAAGTATATTTTCAGTCATATTGTCAGCTTTTTCTGATTGGAACAACTATTGACTAAAATTCAGAAAAAGAACTGAAAATTAAAAATATATGAACTTAAATAATTTCACTATAAAATCACAAGAGGTCATACAACAAGCACAGCAACTTGCCCAGGAATATGGCCATCAGCAAATTGAGAACGAACACATCTTCAAAGCTATTGTTGAAGTTGATGACAACGTACTCCCCTTTCTATTGAAAAAATTAAACAGTAATGTCTCCCTACTCAAACAGGTGTTGGACAGTACACTCGAAAGTTTTCCAAAAGTATCGGGGGGAGATTTGATACTTTCTAGAGAAGCGGCCTCCACATTAAATGAAGCAAGCATCATTGCTAAAAAAATGAATGACGAATTTGTTGCTATTGAACATTTGATCTTAGCTGTTTTTAAATCTAAAAGCAAGATTGCCCAAATCTTAAAAGATCAGGGCGTTACTGAAAAAGGGCTGCAAAGTGCTATTGCAGAACTTCGTAAAGGTGACCGTGTTACCTCTGCAAGTGCTGAAGAAACCTATAACTCGCTAAATAAGTATGCCAAGAACTTGAACCAACTAGCCAACGACGGAAAATTAGACCCGGTAATTGGCCGTGATGAGGAGATTAGGAGAATCCTTCAAATCTTATCGCGAAGAACTAAAAACAATCCCATTCTGGTTGGTGAACCCGGCACGGGTAAAACAGCCATCGCAGAAGGGTTGGCACACCGTATTATCCAAGGCGATGTTCCTGAAAACCTAAAAGACAAGCAAATTTTTGCACTTGACATGGGGGCACTTATTGCCGGCGCCAAGTATAAAGGCGAATTTGAAGAACGTTTGAAAGCCGTCATCAAAGAAGTAACCGCTTCTGATGGAGACATTGTACTTTTTATTGATGAAATCCACACCCTTGTAGGGGCCGGTGGTGGCGAAGGTGCCATGGATGCAGCAAATATCTTAAAGCCTGCATTGGCAAGAGGTGAATTAAGAGCTATTGGTGCTACTACTTTGGATGAGTACCAGAAGTATTTTGAAAAAGATAAAGCACTGGAAAGACGGTTTCAAAAGGTAACTGTTAATGAGCCCGATACCGAAAGTGCTATCTCCATTCTTCGGGGTATCAAAGAAAAATACGAAACCCATCATAAGGTACGCATTAAAGATGATGCCATCATTGCTGCTGTAGAGCTATCGCAGCGATACATCACCAACCGGTTTTTACCAGATAAAGCAATTGACTTAATGGATGAGGCCTCTTCTAAATTACGTATGGAAATTAATTCCAAACCGGAAGAGTTGGATGTGTTGGATAGGAAAATCATGCAGTTAGAAATTGAAATTGAAGCCATAAAAAGGGAAAAAGATGAAACAAAATTAAAGGCGTTAAATGCCGATCTCGCAAACCTTAAAGAAGAGCGCAACGAAATTTTCGCTAAATGGCAAAGTGAAAAGGAAGTAGTAGACAACATTCAAAGTACAAAAGAAGACATTGAAAATTATAAAATTGAGGCTGACCGTGCGGAACGTGATGGTGACTATGGAAAAGTAGCCGAATTACGCTATGGAAAAATTAAAGAGGCTCAAGAGCAACTAGAAACCTTTCAAAAACAGCTACAAGAACAGCAAGGAAACACTTCACTTATAAAAGAAGAGGTGACTAGTGAAGATATTGCAGAAGTCGTGGCAAAATGGACCGGGATCCCAGTTACAAAAATGCTACAAAGCGAACGGGAAAAACTATTGCACCTTGAAGAGGAGCTGCACAAACGTGTTGTAGGGCAGGAAGAAGCCATACAGGCTGTTTCCGATGCTATACGAAGAAGCCGAGCCGGGTTACAAGACTCAAAAAGGCCTATCGGTTCTTTCCTCTTTCTGGGAACTACCGGTGTTGGAAAGACTGAGTTGGCAAAAGCATTGGCCGAATATTTATTTGATGATGAAAATGCTATGACACGCATTGACATGAGTGAATACCAGGAACGGCATTCAGTAAGCCGGTTAGTGGGTGCACCTCCCGGATATGTCGGCTACGATGAAGGTGGGCAACTTACAGAAGCGGTACGAAGAAAACCGTATTCTGTCGTATTGCTCGATGAGATTGAAAAAGCACATCCTGATACCTTTAATATCCTATTACAGGTATTGGATGAAGGCCGGTTAACTGATAACAAAGGGAGGTTGGCAGATTTCAAAAACACTATTATTATTATGACGAGTAATATAGGAAGCCATATTATTCAGGAAAAATTTGAAGCGATACAGGATATCTACAGCGCAACTGAGGCTGCAAAAACTGAAGTATTAGGGCTGTTAAAACAGTCTGTACGACCTGAGTTTTTAAACCGTATTGATGACATTGTAATGTTTACGCCGTTAAACACTGCTGACATTAAAGAAATTGTACGATTACAATTGAAAAATGTTATTAAAATGGTTGCCAAACAGCACATTACCCTTGATGCTACAGAAGAAGCTATTGAATACTTGGCTCAAAAGGGTTTTGACCCTCAATATGGCGCACGCCCTGTAAAACGAGTGATACAAAAAGATGTACTTAATCAGTTATCCAAAGAAATTTTAGGTGGAAAGATCACTACGGATAGTATTATATTACTGGATGCTTTCGATGACCAACTAGTCTTTAGAAATCATGATGATTTGGTTGAAAAATAAACTCCTTTAAATATACATAGAAAGCAGCCAAAATATGGTTGCTTTTTTTATACCAAATGGTCTTTTACTATCTTTATTGTTATTATTCTTATAACTATGGCTTCAAAAGCAACAAAAACAACCCATTATATCATTAAAACGGTTGCGCCGATCTTTACTAAAAAAGGATACGCAGGGACAAGTTTAAGTGATCTCACAGAGGCCACCGATTTAACGAAAGGAGCCATTTATGGTAATTTTAAAAATAAAGAAGATTTGGCATTGCAATGCTTTAAATATAGTGTTGATGTATTGATCGGTAAAATCCATACACAAATAAACACTACCGATTCCGCTATTCAAAAACTATTTGTACTGACTAATTTTTATCGCTTCTATAATAGTCATGTAAAAGAACTTGGAGGTTGTCCTATTCTAAGTGTTGGAATGGATGCGTATGGACGGTATGAAGGATTGCTTTCGGAAGTCCAAACTGCTATTGAAAAGATCCTAGCTATCATAGCGGATAGTATTGTAGAAGGAAAATCAAAAAATGAAATCAACCCTTTTATCAACCCTTACGATACTTCAAAAAAGTTATACAGCCTTATTTGTGGTAGTGTTTTTATGGCAACTGTTATGAACAACCCCGCTTATTTAAAAGAAGGTATGAATCACGTTGATCAGGTGATTATCAAAGAGTTGAAAAGATAACTCTGGCTAATCATACCGAACCCATAAAATCCACATTTCCCCATTATAAAGTCCATTGAAATCATTGTTTTTATCATGTTCAGCTTCAGAAAGTTTGTCATACTTCTTTAGGTAGACATAATAATAACTGTTTTCATTGTTAAAAAAGTATTCAGGGTTCAACCCCCTATTCTTCAAGCCCTTCACAAAAGCCTCGAAATATTTCTTTTGAGAAAAAACATTTGCCACAAGATAAAACCCTCGTTGTTCTCCTTCTATCTGTTCTACTGTTTTATAACGAGGATTGGATTCATCAAAAAGTTTGTCATTTGGCAGGTTTTCTTTTTTAGTTACATCCGCTGTTTTCGGTTTTGTTTCTATAATTTCTTTCTCCACTTTTTCCCGGGCTATAGTATCTCTCTCAATATCTTTTTCTATCGCTGGCTTTTGTTCTTCAATCTCTTTTGATTGGTTTCTTTTTGGTGTATTGCGAACTTTGTTGGTTCTTGTTCTTTGTTCTCTGTGGGGTCTTTCTCTCTTGGCAAACTCTATAGTTGCCATTGCCTCATACGTGTCTCCAAAAACCCTGCTTGATGAATCGGTGCCTGATTCGTATACAAAACCAACCGACACCCCTTCAGTTACTTTCACACCTACCCCTCCGGAGATGCCATAAAAGTTATTATAGCCTGCATGTAGCCATCCGTATGCGGGCACATCTAACAAAATATTCCCTCCATATTGAAAGTCTTGGTATGGGATCGATTTTCCATATGCTGTTGGCCGGATTGTCATTTCATTGTTATTTTCCAAGGTGAAACTATAACTAATATGGCCCAGGAATATTTTGTCGTCATAACTCGTGTGCTGTTCAGAATCTGTTAAATTATAATCAAACAGATTTTCTGAAGAAAAGCCCATATCAAAACTTCCAACAGTTAGGTTGATCCCTGGCATAACAGCTATAATAAAGTCCTCATCTCCTTGTAAAAAGGACGGATCAGGTGTTGGTGTTATTAGGCTTGCCTGATTAAGTGATTGCTTGTATGCAAATACGTTTACACCAAATGTGAGCCACGCATTTCTACTCAATTGAATGCCCCTCGAATAATTTACTATACCCCCCGAATCTGTAAACAACCCTATATTGTGTTGAAACAGTGCCAACCCAAAGCCTGAATAGTCGCCAACCTTCCCGTGATAATTAATTAAGTATGTTTTAGGGGAATCGTCCACATTTACCCATTGAACCCTTCCCCAAACACTTAAACTCATAGCTTCGTGATTGGTGAATGATAATGCAGGATTGTATAGGTTAGTATTATATTTTACAAGATTGTGCTGCCGTAAATCAATTGGGAGGATCCCGCGTTGTGCAGTCAAACATATTCCTGTCAACAGGAAACAAAACACTAATAAAAGTCTGCACCTCTTCATTCAACAAAAAAATCAAAAATATTATCTATTTACAACTGTCAGCGATCCTTTTTCTAGCAATGTATCATTTTTTTGGATGAAGTAGTAATAAATTGAAGCTTCAGCTTCTCCTATAGAAGAGGATTCCGGCCAATTATTTTGGTAAGACCTTGTTCTCAATACCAACGAACCATAAGTGTCATATATGAGTACCTCTACTTCAGGATCATTAGTAAATTGAGGCGGAAGTACCCATAGATCATTTATATTATCTTGGTTAGGGCTTATGATGTTTGGTATCATAACAACTTCAACTTCTGTAACTGTTATAGTTTTAATTACTTCACAAGTACCTTCTGTAGCAATTAAAGTGTAAACCCCTTCTTCAGAAACTGCAAAGGTCCCTGAAGAGGACAACGTTAACCCTTCCTCATTTTGCCATCGATACGAGGTTGCTCCCGAAGCTGTAATGACTTGTGAGCCTCCTTTAGTTATTGTTATTACATCTGAAGGGGAAACAGTAATAGCATTCTCATCAAATAATGTTATTGCAAATTCATCAGATTTGGTAACACAATTATCCTTAATTACTTCCACATGATATATTCCGGGTTCATTTATCTCAACACTGTTCTCAAGGGTTGTGCCTATATTGATGTTGTCTTTATACCAAACATACGACACTTCTTCATAATGTGATGCTTCAAGAATTATGGTATCTCCATTTTGGCATAAAACAACCGCATTGGTATTTAGTGAAACTTGCGGAAGCCCCAAGGATACCTGAAGAGTATTAGATGTATAGTTAACATTTTTATAAGTTGCTTGCAATTGGTAGCTTCCATTTTGATTATAATCCTCAATAACATGTGTGGTAGAAGTTGATCCAACAGCTTCTTGATCTAAAAACCACTCAAAAGAAAATTGATTATAGCTATTTTCTTCTAATACTACTTCAAAGTTGGGGCTTATAGCCACTAATGAAGTTAGTTGCAAAGTTGAAGATGTATTACTGCATGCCTCATAAGTGTCTGCATGATTTATTGATACTGCAAAAGATGTAGGAGCTTCTATTTTAAATAAGGAAGAATTAATAGTTTCTACACAGGCTCCTGCAACAGCTATTTTTGCAATATATTCACCGGGCTCGTTAACCTGTATAGTTAAACCTGTCTCATTTGAAATGAGTGCCCCATCTTTATACCACATTACTTGCGGATTAGTTATTGAGGTTGTTACTTGAAGTGTCAATGGTTCATTTCCAATTAAAATATTTTCTGTTGGAGATGCTGCTTCAACAGTATCATTCACATCAGGTGCCTTGAGCGTGATCGTATTAGAGGTTGTTTCGCACCCTGAACTACTTATTATCACCACTTTATAATTTCCATAAGTTGCATCACTAACAGCAACACCTAATTGTGGAGTGTATTCCGGTAAATTTTCTAGCAATACACCATCTTTATACCATTGATAGTTATAAAATTCATTGTCTGGAGCAGCTATAAAAGTATGTGTTTCTCCAGGACAAGCTTCCGCAATATCCCCTCCTTGTATCTGAGCAATAATTTCTTCTCCAAAATCAACTATTACAATATTTGAATTAATTTTTCCGGTGCAATCCCCAAAATAAGGGGTTACATAATATTCCCCTGATGTATCTACTTCTATACTGCTTCCTCCTTCTTTATAAAAGAATCCATTTTTAAACCATAAGTATGAAGCAGCTATGTCCACATTTAGCGATAATGTAGCTGTTGTTGCTCCGCACGCAACAATGTCCTCATAATTGTTCAATATAAGATTGGTATCTGGAACAAAAAATGCATGGAAAATATTACTTTCAGGGCTTATCTGTTCCGGGGACGTTGATCGTATCCGTATTTTGTAATTTTCTCCTGCAACAGCTGTTGGGAATGAGAAATTAGTTTCAAATTCAAATGAAAAATTTTGATCGGTTATTGTTTTCAAAATAGTAGGAGTATCAAAACTCCCTTCAGGTCCGGAAAGCTCTACAATAAATTCATTATCAGAATTAAAGATAAGATCATAACTTATGATCGCATTAAAACTATTAAAACCATTACTTGGACATGCATAAACAAATCCTAATAACGGTTTCTCCAATGTTTGTGCTTTCCCTTTTTGAGAACTAAGTCCTATAACAAAAATGAAGGGAATCCAAAAAAAGTTACTTATCAGTAGGTTGTTTTTCATGATTTTTATTCTTGGGGTAAATAAAAATTAATCTAACCAATATTTTTACTAATTTGGGGGTAATATATTTTAAAGTTAAACTATTAGCTAAATTAGTCATTTTTTAACTTACATCAAACAAATAGTCAAATAAAATGATTAGGAGTTTTTGTTGTTTTTTATGTATTTCATCGATCAAACCTTTCTTTTTATCGGTTTTTATAAGATTTTCAATAAAATTAAAAATGTAAGTATTTGAACTTAAAATCCTATATAGAGCATACGAATTTAAATGCAACTACATCAAATGATGATATAGCTTTGTTATGTACTGAGGCTAAACAGTATCTATTTCATGCTGTATGTATAAATAGCTGTTATGTTTCTACAGCCAGAAGCCTTTTGTCGGATACGTATATTTCTATATGCTCAGTAGTAGGTTTTCCTTTAGGGGCGATGGAACAAAAAGCTAAAATTTATGAAGCAGAAAGAGCCATAGAAGACGGAGCAAGTGAAATTGACATGGTTATTAATATTGGTTATTTAAAATCAGGGAACAACCATGCTGTTCTACAAGAGATTGCTTTCATGAAGGACATTATAGGAAATTATACACTTAAGGTCATTATTGAAAATTGTTATCTCAATGATCCTGAAAAGGAAATCGCGTGCAAGTTGGCTGTTGATGGCGGTGCAGATTTTGTAAAAACATCTACCGGGTTCGGTACAGGAGGTGCCACTATTGATGATGTCCTGTTAATGAAAAAAGCAGTTAATAATCAAGCTAAAATAAAAGCTTCCGGAGGAATCAAGACCCGAAAAGATGCTATAAGGTTTATAGAAGCAGGAGCCTCCCGCATAGGAACGTCGAGTGGAGTAGCCATTATTAATGAAGAAAAAATATAACCAATGAGTATTCATATTGAAGCAAAAAAAGGAGCAATTGCAGAAAATATTTTATTGCCCGGTGATCCTATGCGGGCGAAATGGATTGCAGAAAACTTTCTGGAAGATGTTGTATTGTACAATGATTTAAGAGGCATGCTAGGCTATACAGGAACCTATAAAGGTAAGCCTATATCTGTTCAAGGCACTGGTATGGGGGTTCCGTCTATTGCTATTTATGTAAACGAGTTAATCAATCAATACGATGTCAAAAAACTCATCCGGGTTGGTAGCGCAGGTGCTTACCAAGAATATGTTAATATCCGGGATATTGTCATCGCAATGGCTGCTTCTACAAACAGTAGTATCAATCAGCTTACGTTTAAAGGAGAAGATTATGCTCCTACAGCTGATTTCAAACTCTTTAAAAAAGCGGTTCAAGTAGCTGAAAATAAAAACATCCCTATAAAAGCAGGAAATGTGTTGACAAGTGATACTTTCTATCAGGATGATCCGAATTATTATAAAAAATGGGCTGAATATGGTGTGCTATGTGTTGAAATGGAAACTGCAGGGCTCTATACAATTGCTGCAAAACATGGGGTACAAGCACTCGCTATTTTAACTATTTCTGATAGTCTCGTTTCCAAAGAACATACAACTCCGGAGGAACGGGAAACTACTTTTATTGAAATGATACAAATTGCATTAGAAACATTATAAAAAACCATTATGAAAAATTATTTTTTATTAACCTTAATGACTTTGATTTTAGGCTCTTTTAATACGTATTCTCAAAAAAACAGTAATGAAGTCAGTACTTTTTATTTAATTCGGCATGCCGAAAAAGACAGGAGCAATCCGGAAAATCGTGATCCTGTACTGAACCAAGAGGGAATGGCCAGAGCTTTAAAATGGGCTTCTGTGTTTGAGGATGTGGTATTTGACCGTATTTATACAACTGACTATAAGCGCACCAGACAAACTGCTGCGCCAACTGCAGTAAAAAATAATATGGATGTACTTGTTTATGACCCAAGAACAATTGATGTTAATGGTCTCAAGAAAGATACTATGGGCAAAACTGTGTTAATAGTAGGCCATAGCAATACGACCCCTATGTTGGCAAACAAGTTACTTGGGGCAGAAAAATATCCTCAAATGGACGATGCTGATAATGCAAGCCTGTATATCATTACTATTATCAATTCACATGTTACAAGCACTGTACTTAAAATAGATTAATTCAAGGTATCAAGAGGTGATACGCTGATGTTTTTTAGTTCAATTTTTGATAATAACTCCAACTTATTTGCACTAAACAAACTATCTAATTCATAAACAGAAACATTCTTATTCTGTGGTTTGTAATTATCATAATCTACAAAGCGGATTTCATTCACATAACGTTCCTTGTAGGCCTCTCTAAAACGATGCCCTCCATCTCCCGTATGGAATTCATAGGCTAGATAGTCCGGTTTGAATGTTTCTTTATTAAACCAATACACATATACATCTTCGAAATCTTCGCCTCCGCCTTCCTGATCAAAAGTGACTTTAACTTTATAATACTTTTCATCCTTAATGGTCACTTCTCCCAGAAGTTCCTTATTGACTGCTTTGTCGTTCAATCCGTATGGTAAATAAGCAAAATAATGCACTGAATTCACTGAATTACTGTACCGTATAGCCATTGTATCTGCAACGGTGGCAAGGGTATCATTTATATAACGCGTAAATCCTTCATTGCTCAAGATGTCATGTGTTACATTCCCTAATGAATCCGTTTTAAACCGCTCATATTGATATTTCCATTTGTTTCTTGAAGAAACATATGTCCTGTCTCTAAAATCAAACCGGATTTCTTTTTTGTCAAATTTATTAGCTCCCGCTATCTCAATAGCTTTATCTACTACTTCCTGAGCAGTTATGATAGGTTTTTTAGGTTCTTTTTTACAAGCTACAACTATAACTAGAAGAATAAAGAGTATTTTTAATTGTTTCATAGGTACTCGTTTTAATATATCTGTCGCAAAAATATCATTTCACTATCATATAACATCATAAAATAGTCATAAGATATATTCAAATTATTTATTGCAGAATAGTTCTTACTTTTGCTTTCCATATGCAGAAAAAGATAAATATACAAAACAAACGTGCCCGCTTTGAATATGAGATTTTAGATAAATACGTAGCTGGTATTGTACTGACCGGTACGGAGATAAAATCCATACGCTTAGGAAAGGCTTCTATTGCCGAAAGCTTTTGTGAGTTTAATGATAGTGGGGAACTGTTTGTTATTAATATGAACATTGAAGAATACGCCCACGGGAATCAATTCAATCATAAACCAAAAAGTGAACGCAAATTATTACTTAATAAAAAAGAACTCAAAAAACTATATAAAGAAGTTAAAAATGTCGGACTAACAATTGTTCCGTTAAAAATGTTTATCAATGAAAAAGGGTATGCTAAATTGGAAATAGCACTTGCCAAAGGCAAAAAATTATATGATAAACGGCAAACTATTAAAGACCGTGACACCAAGAGAAATTTAGACCGGATAAAAAGAGCGTATAATTAACAATCATCTAAGAAATGCTAAGCATAAAAACCACTATCTTTCAGGCTTATAACACCTCCTTTATACTTTGATACGTTATCTGCTTTTTATACTCTTAACCGGATGTCTTTCTATTAAAACTTCCGCGCAGGTTACAGGCATTGTTACAGACGAAAAAAACAACCCACTCCCTTACGTAAACATTTATCTTAAAAACACTTCCACAGGGACAACTACAAACGATTCGGGTCAATATGAACTGAATATCAACAAAGAAGGTTCTTATCATATTGTTTTTCAATATTTGGGTTTTGAGACACTCATTAAAGAAATGACCATAAAAAAGTTTCCTTTTGTGTTAAATGCAGTGTTGATCCCTGAAACTATCTCATTAAACGAAGTTGTGCTCTCTGCTAATGAAAATCCTGCTAATGAAATTATGCGGAAAGTTATTGCTAAACGAAAAGAGAATCTCGACAAGCTAAATCAGTACACTGCTGATTTTTATTCTAAAGGGATTTACCGTTTAAAAAACGCTCCCGAAAAAATACTAGGACAGGACTTGGGCGACTTTGGTGGTGGCCTTGATTCTACAAGAAGTGGTATTATATACTTGTCGGAAACAAAATCAAAACTAACCTACAAAAAGCCTTTCCCTTTAAAAGAAAAAATTATTGCCTCTAAGCTAAGCGGAAATGATAATGGTTTTAGTTTTAACAGTGCTTCCGATGTCAATTTCAGCTTTTATCAGAACACTATTAATTTTAATACTGAGCTCATTTCCCCGATTGCTGATTATGCTTTTAATTATTACACATATCAATTAGAAGGTACTTTTTATGATGATCGAAATAATTTAATCAACAAAATAAGAGTGGCTCCAAAGCGATCAAAAGATCGTGTTGGTGAAGGTTTTTTATACATTGTGGAAGACCAATGGGCTTTATACGGGGTTGAATTTAAACTTACAGGGCAGCAAGTCCAAATTCCTGTTATTGAAACCATCGCTTTTAAGCAAAACTATACCTATTCGGAAACAATTGATTCTTGGTTGCTCATATCACAGGTATTCAACATTGAATTCGGTTTTTTTGGTATCGAAGGAAATGGAAGCTTTACTGCTGCATACAGCAATTATAGTTTTGACTCT
Source organism: Leptobacterium meishanense (assembly GCF_037645805.1). Taxonomy (NCBI): domain Bacteria; kingdom Pseudomonadati; phylum Bacteroidota; class Flavobacteriia; order Flavobacteriales; family Flavobacteriaceae; genus Leptobacterium; species Leptobacterium meishanense. The sequence goes on along the minus strand of NZ_JBBEXE010000001.1, from coordinate 46,142 downwards.
ATTGATGATGCTGTATTTACCAGAGCACTTGTTTCCTTTGAGAAAGAAGCAAATAAAAAAGGAGATGATTTCTGGAATAAAATACGTCCGATACCCTTGACCATTGAAGAAATAGATGATTATGTAAAAAAAGATAGTGTCCAGATTATCAGGAAATCAAAACAATATTTAGATTCTATTGATAAAAAAAACAACGGATTTTCATTAACTAATTTGTTGTTTGGTTATACTTACAAGAATTCTCATAAAAACTGGAATGTTAGGGTTGAGCCCCCTCTTTTTGCAACGCAGTACAACAGTGTTCAAGGGTGGCATTCAACTGCCGGGATTTCGTTCTTTAAAAGCTACGAGGAGAAAGGGCGTTGGTTAAATATAGACACTCATTTTAATTATGGTTTTTCGGATGAACGTTTCAGGGTGAGTGGAGCCGTTTCCTATAAATTCAACAACTTTTCGAGGCCTATTATTAGCCTTTCAGGTGGGGGTAAAGTTGCCCAATTCAACGAATCAGAACCTATCCCTCAAACTGTCAACTCCATCCGGACACTCGTTCTTGAGCGTAATTTCATGAAAGTTTTTGAAAAAAACTATATACAACTCGACTTTGCTAATGAACTTTTCAATGGTTTTCGACTCTATACTTCATTGGGCTATGAAAAAAGAAATCCGTTGTTTAATACCATAACCCAAGATAGGTTTACCTCCAACAATCCACTTTTGCCAAACGATTTTGATTCTCCGGCATTTGAATCACATCATATCTTTAAAACATCCATTACAGGCCGCATACGTTTTAAACAAAATTATTTGGATTATCCAGACGCTAAATACAACCTTCCAAGTAATTATCCAACTTTATACCTAACCTACGAAGGAGGTTTCGGAGCTAGTGAACAAAAACTTAACTTCTCACAAATACGTGCCAGAATAAGCCACAATTTCAATATTGCCAATAAAGGAACATTCAGCTATAAACTAAAAGCAGGAAGTTTCTTGAATACAGACGAACTGTCTTTTATTGATTTTCAACATTTTAATGGTAATGAAACCAATGTAGGTAGCACTCGCAATTATCTTAATAATTTCAATTTATTGCCATACTACGCCCTTAGCACTAACGATTCGTATTTTGAGGGACACATAGAGCATGACTTTAAAGGCTATGTTCTTGGAAAATTACCCTTGATAAATCAGTTGAATTTTAATCTCATTGCCGGAGTTCATGTGTTGACTACATCTAACAACAAACCTTATAGTGAATTTGCTATAGGAATAGATAATCTTGGTTGGGGAAAATTCCGATTTTTAAGACTTGATTACATGCGCTCCTATCAAAATGGTTTTTTACAAGATGGTCTTATTTTTGGTTTAAAATTTTTAGACCTCTTTTAGTAATCAAAAATCTACTTTTCATTTTTTTGACTTAATTTTTGTCTTCCAAAAGTGGCACAAACCGAAAATCACCAAATTCTTTTTTCTCAAACTCCTTTTCTGATTTCCGGATATAAAGTGTCATTACTTGCGAAGCTTTCCCTATTGGAATTACCAACCTTCCGCCTATTGCCAATTGCGATAATAATGCTTTAGGCACTTGCGGTGCTCCGGCAGTTACAATGATCCCATCAAAGGGGGCTTCCTCCGGCAAACCTTTATATCCGTCCCCAAAGATTAAACGTTTGGTTTTATAGCCCAATTTAGGTAAAAACAAGCTGGTTCGCTTAAACAGCTCTTTTTGACGCTCTATAGAAAACACCTTTGCCCCTAATTCCAATAAAACAGCTGTTTGGTAGCCACTACCGGTGCCTATTTCTAATATTTTATCATTTTTTTTAACTTCCAGTAATTCTGTTTGATAAGCTACTGTATAAGGTTGTGATATAGTTTGGTTTGCGGCAATTGGGAACGCTTTATCCTTATATGCATGTTCTTCGAAACTACTGTCCATAAAAAGATGTCTTGGTATTTTACGGATGGCTGCAATAATTCGTTCATCAGTAATGCCTTTAGCGGCAACTATTTCCGCCAGCTGATTTCGCATTCCCTTATGTTTATAAGTATCTTTCAAAATAGATATACATTAAAGCGTATAAAAATACGCATTCCTGAAATAATACAAACAATTGCATGGTTGGCATAATTCATCAAAAACTATACATCATAATAGCTAAATCTATGAAAGAATCTTATTTTTGCTCAAAACATTGCATTCATGTTAAAAATAGGAGTATTGGGCGCCGGCCACTTAGGAAAGATTCATTTGCGGTTGTTACAACAATCTGAAAAATATGAACTGGTTGGTTTTTATGATCCTGATGAAAAAAATGCACAAAAAATTGGCAAAGAATTTAAATACCATTCTTTCACTTCCATTGATGAACTCATTGAAGCAGTTGATGTAGTTGACATTGTAACCCCTACCCTTTCCCATTATGACTGTGCTGAAAAGGCCATCAAAAAAGAAAGGCATGTATTTATTGAAAAACCTATTGCCAACACATTAGCTGAAGCAGAAAAAATTATCCGACTCGCTAAGGAACATAATGTAAAAGGACAGGTAGGCCACGTAGAACGTTTCAATCCGGCATTTGTTGCTGTGAAAGATACAGTTGAAAATCCTATGTTTATTGAAGCGCACCGGCTTGCAGAGTTTAATCCCAGAGGTACTGATGTTCCTGTAGTATTGGACTTAATGATACATGATCTGGACATTATTCTAAGCATAGTACACTCAGAGGTGAAAAATGTAAATGCCAGTGGTGTTTCCGTCATTAGTAATTCTCCTGATATTGCCAATGCGCGCATTGAATTTGAAAATGGTTGTGTAGCAAATCTTACTGCCAGTAGGATCTCCTTAAAAAACATGCGAAAATCACGTTTCTTCCAAAAAGACGCTTATATATCCGTTGATTTTCTGGAAAAAAAAGTAGAAGTTGTCAAAATGAAAGATGCACCCAAGAAACCGGATGAATTTGCACTGGTATTGCAAAATGCAGAAGGCAAGAAAAAACAGATTTATTTTGAAAACCCAAAAATAGAACCTAATAATGCTATTTTGGATGAATTAGAAAGCTTTGCGAATGCTATCAATACTAATACCACGCCTATCGTTACACTCAATCAAGCTGCTGCTGCTTTGAAATTAGCACATCAAATAATCGATTCATTTTAAAAAACAAAGATAATGATACAAAACGTTGCTGTAATAGGGGCCGGAACTATGGGAAATGGAATTGCCCATACTTTTGCCCAACATGGATTTAAAGTTCAACTTATTGATATTTCAAACACTGCCTTAGAAAAAGGAATGGCCACTATTATAAAGAATCTAGACAGAATGGTTAACAAGGGAGTTATCAGTGAAGAAGTGAAGAAAAATACGATTGACAATATTACAACGTACACAGATTTAAAAGACGGTGTAGAATATGCAGGGCTTGTAGTAGAAGCTGCTACAGAGAACCTAAATCTAAAACTTGGTATTTTCAAGCAATTAAATGAGTTTTGTGCTGACGATACGATTCTGGCAACCAATACCTCTTCTATCTCCATTACTCAAATTGCTGCAGTAACTAATCGCCCGGAAATGGTCATCGGAATGCATTTTATGAATCCCGTGCCTATCATGAAATTAGTTGAAATCATCCGGGGGTACAATACTTCAGACACAATTACAAATACTGTGATGCAGCTTTCGGAAAAATTGCATAAAATCCCTGTGGAGGTGAATGATTACCCCGGGTTTGTGGCCAATAGGATACTCATGCCTATGATAAACGAAGCTATTGAAACATTGTACAATGGTGTAGCTGGCGTACAAGAAATAGATACCGTGATGAAGCTCGGGATGGCGCATCCGATGGGGCCTTTGCAATTAGCAGATTTTATTGGATTAGATGTATGCCTTTCCATCTTAAATGTTATGCATGATGGATTTAAAAACCCTAAATATGCTCCTTGCCCATTATTGGTTAATATGGTGATGGCCGGTAAACGGGGTGTAAAATCAGGAGAAGGTTTTTATGACTATTCTGAAAGCAAAAAGGCTGAAAAAGTAGCTGCTCAATTTGAAAAGTAGCATCTATAATGGCTAAAATACAACCATATAAAGCTGTTCGACCAACAAAAGACAAAGCTCCTTTTGTGGTTTCTCGATCGTATGAAAATTATCCAAAAGAAGAATTAAAAGCACAATTACGCTTTAACCCCTTCTCTTTTCTACATATTATCAACCCTGGGTATAAATTTCAAAAAACGATTAAAGGGACTAAGCGTTTTTCATTGGTGCGCAACCGTTATTTAGAATTTAAAGAAGACGCCATTTTAACACAAGATGAATTGGCTTCCTTTTATGGTTATAAAATAAAAACTCGAAGCAATACTTTTTACGGAATTTTATGTGGTGTAAGCACTGAAGATTACAAAAACAACCTTATCAAAAAACATGAGGACACACTTCAACTTCGGGAACAGCTGTTTAAAGAATACCTGAAGATTGTAGGTTTTAATGCAGAACCCGTACTCCTCACTTATCCTGATAATAATGAAGTGGAAGACATTTTGCAAAAAACCATGGGCGAAGCTCCTGAATATGAGTTTACAACTCCTGATAAGGTTACACATTCTTTTTGGAAAATTGATAATTCTATCGTCATCTCTGAATTACAAAATATATTTGATAAAATAGGGGCTTTATATATAGCAGATGGTCACCATAGGTCAGCATCTTCATACTTACTGGCAGAAGATATGAAAACTCAAAATCCAGGTCATACCGGAGAAGAACCCTATAACTTCTTTATGAGCTATTTAATCCCTGAGTCACATTTAAAAATATACGAGTTCAACCGCATGGTAACGGATCTTAACGGATTGTCAAAAGAAGCCTTCTTAATGCACTTGGATACTTGGTTCCGGATTGAAAATAGGGGTGTTCAATTGTATAAACCATCTAAAAAGCATCATTTTGGTATGTACCTGGATGGGGAGTTTTATTCTTTATACTTGCGTAAGACACTTTATGAATTTACAGATGCATTGAGTAAACTTGATACACATATCCTTTATAAAACAGTTTTAGGGCCTATTTTAGGAATAAAAGACCTGCGAAATGACAATAAAATTGCATATGGATCAGGAAAACACAATGTCATCAAAATGAAGGACCTTATTGATGAAGGGCAGTTTGCTGTGGGGTTTAGTCTTTTACCGGTGACGGTAAAAGAGATGAAAACCATTGCTGATGAAGGGTTGCAAATGCCCCCAAAGAGCACCTATATAGAACCCAAATTACGGAGTGGGCTCACTATATATGAATTTTAGCAAACAATGAATATTAAAGAAAATATTGCCGCTATAAAATCAACGTTGCCTGAAGGTGTAATACTGGTGGCCGTCTCAAAAACCAAGCCAGTTACTGATCTAATGAAAGCGTATGAAGCTGGACTACGTGTTTTTGGAGAAAACAAAATACAGGAAATGGCCCGGAAATGGGAACAAATGCCCAAAGATATAATGTGGCATATGATAGGGCATGTACAGACCAACAAAGTGAAATACATGGCTCCTTTTGTAGCATTGATCCATGGGGTGGACAGTTTTAAACTCCTCAAAGAAATTAATAAACAAGCAATAAAGCACAATCGTATTATCAATTGCTTATTACAAGTTCATATCGCAGAAGAAGACACTAAATTTGGGATGAATGAAGAGGAACTAAAAGCTATTTTAATATCCGATACTTTCAAAGAATTAAAAAACATTAAAGTAATGGGCTTAATGGGGATGGCAACATTTACTTCTGATACTGCACAAATACAAAAAGAATTCATGTATTTAAAAATGCTTTTTGAGCGTATAAAAACTGATTATCCTCCAATTTCCAACCTATCTATGGAAATACTTTCTATGGGCATGAGCAATGATTATCAACTAGCCATAGAATGTGGCAGTAACATGGTTCGGATAGGAAGTAGTATCTTTGGAGAAAGGAATTATTAATGAGGTATTTCCGTTATTTAAATTATCAACAAAATTAGTGTACGCAATTCTCGACATAGAAACCACAGGGGGACGTTATAATGAAGAGGGTATTACAGAAATTGCCATCTACAAATATAACGGCCATAAAATCATTGATCAATTCATAAGTTTAGTAAATCCGGAACGGGAAATACAAGAATTTGTAGTTAAGCTCACTGGTATCAATAATAACATGCTCAAAAATGCCCCTAAGTTTTATGAAATTGCTAAGCGTGTTGTAGAGATTACTGAAGACTGTATTATTGTTGCCCATAATGCTTCTTTTGATTACAGAATTTTGCGAACTGAGTTCAAAAGGTTAGGATATAGATATAAGAAAAAAACACTTTGTACGGTTGAATTGTCCAAAAAACTCATTCCAGAAAAAGAATCTTATAGCCTTGGTAAGCTAGCCAGGTCATTGGGAATCCCTATTAGTGATCGACATAGGGCAAATGGTGATGCTAAAGCAACAGTAAAGTTGTTTAAACTTCTTTTATCAAAAGATTCTAAAAAATCCATTATCACAAAATCTATAAAATCAGAAGCAGCTGGCAACATTACTCCAAAACTTCTTGATATTGTAGAAGCATTACCTAATACTACCGGAATATACTATATTCATGGACAAGAAGGCCGGATTATTTACATTGGCAAAAGCAATAATATCAGGAAAAGAGTCAATCAACATTTCACGAGTACTAACCGGAAAGCATTACGGATACAGAAAGAAGTGGTTGCAGTAACATATGAAGAAACGGGCAGCGAATTAATTGCTTTATTAAAAGAGAATGAAGAGATCAAACAAAACCAACCTGAACTGAATAGGTCCAGAAAACGAAAATTGTTTAATTATACCCTTACTTCTTATAAAGACCAGAATGGATATATCAGAATGGCCATTGATAAAGTAACCCGGTCAAAAAACTATATTACTGCCTTCAATACCATACATGAAGCAAAAAATATACTGTATAGTATTACCGAAACATATCAACTATGTCCTAAGCTCAACGGCCTATCTGATGCTAAGAAAAACTGTTTTAATTATACGATAAAGAAATGCCATGGAGCATGTATTGAAGAAGAAGGACCCGATTTATATAATGAACGAATAAATAAGGTGGTTCAAGAATATAGTTATGACCAACGGAGCGTGGTTGTCATAGATAAAGGACGAGAAGTTGATGAACGAAGTGCCGTTCTTATAGAAGAGGGTATTTTTAAAGGTATCAGTTTCTTTAACCTCAACTATCAAATAAATAATATTGAAATACTCAAAAACATTATTACTCCAATGAATAATGATCCCGATGTGGCATATATTATTCAATCCTACCTAAGGAAAAGAAAAGTTTTAAAAATTTTGGATTTTTAATATTTTAGATACACTTATGAGAAATAAAAAGCGTATGCCTTGGAAGCACAAGCTCCATGAAATTATTTATGAAGCTGACACTCCTATGGGTAAGCTCTTTGACATAATATTAATAATACTGATACTAATCAGTATTGTATTAGTAATGCTGGAAAGTGTTAAACATATTGATGCCGACTATCATAAGTACCTGCTTCTTGCCGAATGGATAATTACAATTTTCTTTAGTATTGAATACATCGCCCGTATTGTTTCCATAAAAAAACCAAGTAATTATATTTTTAGCTTTTACGGAATTGTTGATTTTTTATCTACTATTCCTTTGTATATCTCTTTCTTTATAGCCGGTTCTCAAGCATTATTGGCTTTAAGAGCCCTACGTTTGTTGAGGATTTTTAGAATTTTAAAGCTTGTGCGGTTTCTTGGGGAGGCTTCCTTACTTAGGCAAGCTTTAAAAGCAAGCAGGACAAAAATCACTATTTTCATTTATACTGTACTTATTTTATCTGTCATACTGGGTACCATAATGTACCTTATTGAAAGTGATGAAAGTGGCTTTACTAGTATTCCAAGAAGCATTTATTGGACTATCGTAACACTTACTACTGTCGGCTATGGTGACATTGCTCCACAAACAGCTTTAGGGCAAACAATCGCTACATTTATTATGATACTTGGGTATGGAATTATTGCAGTCCCTACCGGCATTGTGACTGTTGAATTTTCAAAACAACAATCTAAAAAAATACATACCAATACACAATCATGCCATCATTGTGGCACAGAAAGTCATAATGATGATGCAAAATATTGTTATAATTGTGGAGCGTTGTTAGATGATTAGCCAAAAATACCTTATCACCGTTGTTGGCCCTACTGCAATAGGCAAAACGTCTTTAGCTATTGCCCTGGCAAAGCATTATAAAACAGTAATAATATCAGCAGATTCACGACAGTTTTATAGAGAGATGGATATCGGAACAGCTGTTCCCACAAAAGAAGAGCTTAATGCTGCACCACACTATTTTATTCAACATAAAAGTATTTTTGACACCTATACCGTAGGTGATTTTGAAAGTGATGCTGTTGCCCTCTTAAGTGAGTTATTTGAAAAGCACACCGTTGTAATCATGGTGGGCGGTAGTGGCTTATACATCAATGCTGTCATCAAAGGGCTCGACGACTTTCCTGAAGTTAGCCCCATTGTTCGTGAAAAACTCAATTACCAATATAAAGCTGAAGGGATTCATATTCTACAAACGCAACTTAAAAAATTAGATCCTGAATATTATAAAACAGCCGACATTCAAAACCCACATAGAGTCATTCGTGCATTAGAAATTTGTATAGGAACCAATAAGCCTTTTTCTTCTTTTTTAAAAAAACAATCGAAAAATCGAATGTTCAATAGTGTTTTGGTTGGGTTGACTGTTGATAGAGATATACTATATGACCAAATCAACAAGCGGGTTGACAGGATGATGGAAGAAGGTTTACTTGAGGAAGTAAAAAGACTCGACAAGTATAAAAACCTGAACGCACTTCAAACTGTAGGGTACAAAGAACTATTTAATCATTTGGAAAATAAGTGTTCGTTGAAAGGAGCTATAGAAGAAATCAAAAAAAATACCAGACGGTATGCTAAAAGACAACTAACTTGGTTCAGAAAAAACAGTGCTATAAAATGGTTTGATCACAAAACTGATCTGCAGAATATTATAAATGATATTGACTGTACAATTAAAAATACACCCCAACAAATACCATAAAAAAAGCCGGACAAACCGGCTTTTTACTATTACTCTACGTCAGATTACGACGCTACTTTATTTTTTATAACTAACCTAAACCCTTCTCCGTGAATGTTTAATATCTCCACGTTTTCATCTTTCTTTAGGTATTTCCGGAGTTTTGCTATGTATACATCCATGCTTCTGGATGTAAAGTAATTATCATCTCTCCATATCTTAGTCAGTGCCAGTTCACGGGGCATCAGGTCATTTTCATGCAATGCTAACAAGCGTAGCAATTCATTTTCCTTAGGAGATAGTTTTATAGGATCTTCATCCTTAAAGGTTAAAAACCGTAGCTTTGAATTTAAATGAAAGTTCCCTATCTGAAACTCGAATTGTTTGCTATCTGCTAATGAATCTGAAGCTTTACGTTGCATAATTGCCTTTATCTTATATAGCAATACTTCCGAGTCAAAAGGTTTATTTAAATAATCATCTGCCCCAGCCTTGTAGCCTTTAAGAACATCTTCTTTCATTGTTTTTGCTGTCAAAAAAATGATAGGGACGTTTTCATTCTTCTCTCTAATGTCCCTCGCTAACGTAAACCCATCCTTATAAGGCATCATTACATCGAGTATACACAAATCGTAATTGTCTTTTTTAAACTTTTCAAACCCTTCCATACCGTTTTTTGCCAAAACAACATCAAAATTGTTCATGGTAAGGTAATCTTTTAAGACAATTCCGAAGTTCGGGTCATCTTCTACCAATAAGACTTTTTTATTCGCTTCTTCCATAATTTTTATATTAAGGGGAGTTTTATATAAAAGGTACTGCCTTTGCCTTTTTCACTTTCTGCAAAGACTTCTCCTTGATGATCTTCAACAATTCGTTTTACATAAGCAAGACCCAATCCATGTCCCTTAACATTATGGATATTGCCTGTAGGCTCTCTGTAAAACTTTTCAAATATTTTTTTTAGTACTGCTTTATTCATCCCGGGACCCTGGTCTTGAATTTTAATCATTATATTATTACCAATAACTTCCGTAAAAACATCAATCTTAGGAGCATCCGGCGAATATTTAATGGCATTGTCTAAAATATTTACCAAAACATTCGTAAAATGCACATCATTGGCCAATACTTCACTCCTGTTTGCATTTAAATGCTGGTTAACATACCCCCCTTTGTTTTCCACAATTAAAGAAACGTGAATAACAGCATCATTTATGATATCATGGATGTCCACACGGTCTTTACTTATATCCAGCTGATTCTTCTCCAATTTAGATATCCTCAACACATTTTCCACTTGTGCATGCATCCGTTTATTCTCATCTCGTATCATTTGCAAATAACGTTTTACCTTTTCTGAATCTCCGAATGCCTTAGGGTTTTTCATAGAATCTAAAGCTAGATTTATAGTTGCTATTGGTGTTTTAAACTCATGGGTCATATTATTTATAAAGTCGGTTTTTATCTCCGATATTTGTTTCTGGCGTATGAGTTGGTACAAAGCACTGGAATATGCCAAAATGATAATTAGTGTGAACATAATAGATAGCAATGCCATGCCGATAATAGATGAGAAAAGAAATTTTTTCTTTTTCGGAAAGCTCACTAGTAAATCATAATTACTTTCGCCATCATTATCTATGAATAAAGATGTTTTGTAACGGGTTTCATTACTTAATTTAAAACCACGCGACCGCACTTTTGTTGCCAATCCTTTACTGTAAACACCATATTCGTAATCAATATCTATACCTCTGCTATTCAATTCACGTTGCATAAGCAGTTCTATCTCGTTGGTAGATATCCGCTTATGGATAGGTGTCCGTTTAGCAATATCTTTAACCACACTTTCATATTGGACTTTTTCTATAGAAGAAAGGTTTCCATATTTCTCAATTTTTTGAATAGGGGTCGAAAGTTTTCCGTCCAAACCATATTCACTTTTAATAATTGTTGTGGTCCGCTTTGTCTTATAATTTTTGACATTTGTGGAATCTATATCAGTACTATTTTCAAAGAACGCCGATGAGATTGCATAATCTTCTTCTAGAATTCCATGAGAATAAATAAATGTTTCATTATTTTTCTCATCCCTGTCTATAAAGAGGATTTCCCGTAACTGTGTTTCCTTTAATGTTCCAATACTGTCTTTTAGGCTTAGGAGCTTATCGGAAAACTCACGGATTTCGCGTTGTTGGATATTATTTGATACGGTCTTTAAAACCTCTTGTACATTGTATGTAAATTGCTCTTCTTTATTGTCTATGGCAACTTTTATCCAATATCCCTGTACAAATATGATTCCAATGAGCGACAAACTCATCAGTACTACCAACAAAACGAATAATTTCTTACTCATCTAGTCAAAATTAAAAGTTTCACTTTGGTTTGGGTTTGCTTTTAACCTAAACTTAACAAAAATGTTAAAATTATAGCGAAGTGTTTTTTTTAATCAATATTTCGTGAATCTCATTAACCTGATTTGCTGTATCATGAAGACTTGTATTTTCAATCACAAAATCTGATAAAGCCACTCTTTTTTCTTCTCCCCACTGATTATTCATTCGGCCTATAACTGCTTCCCTTGTTGTTTCATCTCTTTTCATAACTCTTGCGATGCGTTCTTCTGTTGGAGCCGTTACTGTAATTGTATAGTCACATCCTTTATCTGCACCACTCTCAAATAAAATAGCTGCTTCCTTTATCACATATGGAGCGTTTTGTCGTTCAACCCATTTTTCAAAATCTTTTTTAACTTTCGGGTGTATAATTCTATTAAGTTCCTGTAATTTCTTCGGGTTGTTAAAAACTATTTTTGCAATATATGTTCTGTTAGGCTCTTTTCCCGAATACGCAGCCTCACCAAATAAACTGATTATTTGATTCCGTACCTTATCAGAGGTATTCATAATGTTTTTAGCAGCCTCATCTGCTATATACACTGGGATTCCCAACCCGGCAAACATATTTCCAACCGTTGATTTTCCACTCCCTATGCCTCCTGTAAGCCCAACAATCATTCACGTTTAATTAAGAATTCTATTTTTTTATCCAACAACTCGGCCTCTTTTGCCCATTCAGGTATTTGTTTAATAGATGGAATCATATAATTTGATGATCCTGTAATTGAATTGTAGTCACACACAACCATAAAGTCCTCCATATTACTGTTTTTGAGATCTTCAAACCTTCCACGGCATACTATTCGAACTTCATTTGGAAATAATCGAACACTTACATCTATTGGTTTATTAGTAACAATTACTGGGACTTTTAATATTTTTTCTGAAAAGCGAACTACTTGGCCTTTTATGATTACGGATGAATGACTAAAAGATAATGATTTTTCTTTTTTAGGGAGTATTAACGCTTCTGTGATTTCGATATTTGAATTGATATTGTCTAAAACCCTTCTTTGGGTCGCTATGGAATAAATCGTATCAACTATGTCTTCAGGGCCACTTACGATTATGTGTGAAGGGTCAACAATTAAACTATCATAAAGCGCATAGTCTTTTACATAATTGATTGTTAGTTGAGGGATCACAGGGATTTTTTTTCTTTTATTGATGCCCAAGTCTATAAAAACAGTATCTGTCAATACCTCTTGAATGGTAATGTTTTTGGAAAATTGGATATTCATTTGCTGTCTAATCGCATCCGCGGTAAAATAGTTTTTTTGATGTTTAGAAAGTGCTTTTGAGACATCTAGTTCCAACTTTCTCCCAAACAATCTAAAGCTTAATATTTGAAACCCCCTACCTTCTATAATTGTCTTTACTTTCTGTGGAGGTGCCCCTAAAATTATTTTTTCAGAAGGAACGGCCTTATAGCTAATCCGTATGTTGGTTTCTCCGGTGTAACTATCTGAAAGCTTAATTAAAAACCAAAGTATGCAGGAAAATATAAAAAACAATAAGAATACTGTTGCATTTCGTTTTCTAAAAACACCTTCTATAAAAGCTGTTATTTTCTCAATCTTTTTATTCATAAAATAATTCAGGTAGTATTTTTTCCGGTTTTTTTCCGGAAATATTTAATAACAATGTTGATTTAACAAACGCAACACCATAACCATAAAATTGAATTAAAACCGCATATGCCGTTAGTATTGCTACCAAAATATTTTTATTTTTAATAGCAGAATCTAGCATAATTAATCCGAAATATCCCCCATATACCATAATTAAGTGATAATACCCTGAAATAGCCAATACAATTCCCATTGCAAAACCACATAAGAACAGTGAAGGGAACCAGTATGTTATTTTACTACTAGAAGGATGCCATCGGCTCAAAACAGGTCTTGCCAATCCAAATTTATACACTTGATGATAGAATTTTTTCCAGGAAACCCTACGTTTATGATAAACGAAGGCCTTTTCAATCAAGCAAGTTTTGTAACCTGCTTTACGAACTCGTATAGCCAGGTCAGGATCCTCGCCCGGATGTATATTCCTAAATCCTTTTGTGTCTTCAAATGCTTGTTTTGAAAGTCCCATATTAAAGCTTCTCGGCTCAAATTTATTAACTGCGTTCTTTTTCCCCCGAATACCACCAGTAGTAAGAAAGGAGGTCATCGCATAGTTGATCGCTTTCTGAATTAAAGAAAAAGATACATGTGCATTATCCGGACCGCCAAAACAATCTACATAGTTATTATTCAATGCTTTGTCTACTTGTTCTAAGTATTCGGGCGGGAGCAGGCAATCGGAATCCAAAATAATGAAATAGTTGCCTTCTGCCCGTTTCATCCCATAATTTCTGGAATCACCGGGGCCTGAGTTTTCTTTAAAATAATAGTTAATATGAAGTTTGGCTTTATAATTTTCAATAACATTTCCTGAAGTTTCGGCACTTCCATCCTCTATAATAATTACCTCAAAACGGTTTTTATAAGTCTGTAGCACAATACTTTCTAATAACTCCTCTATTTCCTGAGGGCGGTTATATACGGGAACTATAATAGAATAGTAGCGGCTCATAATACAAAAGTAACCATTTAAGTAACAAAAAAGCCACCATCAAGGTGGCTTCATATTCTTAGAACATTATTCTATTCCATAAATTTATTTATTACTTCGTTACTAACTCCAGTATTAGAAAAGCCTCCATCATGGAAAAGGTTCTGCATAGTTACCTTTTTAGTCAAATCAGAAAATAATGAAACTGTATAGTTTGCACAATCCAATGCTGTAGCATTTCCAAGAGGCGACATCATATCAGCATATGCTATGAAACCATCAAACCCTTTTACTCCTTGCCCTGCTGTAGTAGGTGTAGGGGATTGTGAAATCGTATTTACACGTACTTTTTTGTCTTTCCCGAAGAAATATCCAAAGCTTCTGGCTATCGATTCTAAATAAGCTTTGTTATCCGCCATGTCATTATAATCAGGAAATGTTCGTTGAGCTGCCATATAAGTCAATGCTACAATGCTTCCCCATTCATTCATGGCATCGGCTTTATGCAGTGTTTGCATCACTTTATGAAAAGAAACAGCCGATACGTCCCAACCTTTTGTTGTGAAATCATAGTTTTGGTCAGTATAAGCCCGTCCTTTTCTAACATTTACTGACATGCCAATAGAATGTAACACAAAGTCTAATTTGCCCCCTAAAATCTCCATTGATTTTGTTACCAGGGTTTGGAGGTCTTCCAAATTTGTAGCATCGGCCGGTATAATTTGCGAACCTGTTTTTTCCGCCAAAGCATTTATTTGACCCATTCGCATTGCAATTGGTGCATTTGTCAACACAAACTGCCCCCCTTCTTCATGCACACGCTCTGCTGTTTTCCATGCAATGGAATTTTCGTCTAATGCTCCAAAAATGATTCCTTTTTTCCCTTTTAATAAGTTATATGACATGGTTTTCTTTGTTTTTTAGATTTACCAGTGGCAAAGATACCTAAATTGCTTTAATTGAGAAGTTGTTTAGCGTGTGTTAATGCGGTGTCACTTACTTCTTTTCCGGCAAGCATCCCTGCTATTTCTTTGATGCGTTCTTCTTCACTAAGTTTTCGCATTTGTGTTGTTGTGGAAAATGTTTTGTCTTCTTTATAGACTTTAAAATGAGAGCTTCCTTTTGCAGCTATTTGTGGAAGATGGGTAATGGTAAAAACCTGCATGCTACGACTCATCTCTTTCATAATATCGGCCATTTTATCAGCGATTTTTCCGGACACCCCTGTATCTATTTCATCAAACATAATAGTGGGTAGCTTCATATGCTTGGCTAAAACTGCTTTTATGGTCAGCATGATCCGGGAAAGTTCTCCTCCGGAAGCTATTTTTTTAAGTTCCCCGAAAGCAGCACCTTTATTTGCTGAAAATTTGAAGTTTAACAGGTCTTTTCCGTTTGAAAAATAATTTTCTTGTTCTTCAATTGTGATTTGAAAACGGGCATTCTCCATGCCTAGTTCTGATAGGGCCTCTTCCATATAGTTTACCAATCCTGGGATTGCTTTTATCCTATTCTGATGTATTATAGCAGCCAATTTATCTAGTTCCTTCTCATATGTTAAAACTACTATCTGGGCATTTTTTATCTCCGTATCTATATTTTCAGTAACTGTTACTTTTTCTTCCAGTTCAGACTGTATGGCTATGAGCTCACTTATTTCCAACACATTATGTTTTCGCTGAAGGTCATACAGTTTTTGGAGTTTTGTGTTGACTTCTTCTAACTGTTGAGGATTGGCTTCCATATCTTCTGCCACATTCTGAATTTCAGCATAAACATCATCCAATTCTATCGTTATTGAATGTATTCTATTAAATAGTTGTTCAAATTGATTTCCAAACCCTGATAGTTTCTGGAGAATATTTTTCAGTTCCCCTATTGTGTTTAAAGCCCCTATTTGTTCATCTTCTATTAATTGTTGGGAAGTTACAAGTTGTTCTTTTATAGCTTCTACATTACTTAGTTTTTCATAAATAGCTTCTAGTTCCTCAAGCATTCCTTCTTGTAGCTGTGCCTCTTGAAGTTCTTTTAATAGGAACGAATTGTAATCATGCTCTTTGTTTGCTTCGTCCTGAAAATTGATAAGTTTTTGAAGTTTCTGCTTTGCTTCTTGATAATCTGCTAATTCTTTTTTATAGTTTTCCAGTACCTTCAAATTATTTCCGACAGCATCAATTACTTGAAACTGGAATTGGTTCTCGGTAAGTTGTAGTGTTTGGTGCTGTGAATGGATATCAATCAAACGGTTACCCAAACCGGAAAGCGTGTCTAAAGTAACCGGCGTGTCATTTATAAATGCCCTAGACTTTCCCGATGGGAGAATCTCTCTTCTAATAATCGTATAGGATTCATAATCAATGTTTTCCTTATCAAAAAAAGGTTGTAAATGATAGTTCGCAATGGCAAACGTTGCTTCAATAATGCATTTTTCTTCTTTGTTTTTAAGGGTGCTCATATCGGCCCTTTTACCTAATACCAATGACAAACCTCCCAAAAGTATAGATTTTCCGGCTCCCGTTTCTCCTGTGATGGTAATCAGTCCATCGGAAAAATCAACTTCCAATGTATCAATAAGTGCATAATTTTTAATGGAAAGGGTTGTGAGCAATGCTTTCGTTTTTATCTTATCTCAAAGATAAATCATATTTGTACCTAACAAAATTTTGTTAGTATTTTATTTTTTGCCAGGTGCTGGCATAGAAAGGGGCTACCTTGTTCAACGTGTTTTTAAGTGTTACCACGTTTACTTTTGGACCATCTGAAAAAACATTTAAGATTTCTTCCGCCTTAGCATCAAAAAATGTTTGCAATAAAAATGCATTAGGACGTCTGGCGATAAGTGGTTCAAAAAGCCGAATGTTTTCCGAAATGGTTTGCTTCGCTTCTTTGGGGTTTTTAACCATGATATCCATTCCCAAACGATGATAGTTGTACATTACTGTTCGGTATTCTTTGAAGGTATTTGAGAGTAGATTATCTATGAGCTCCCATCGGGTTCGGTTTCCATCAATTTGTCGCCACCCTGTATAACCACTCCCTTGTGCTAAATTTACAATCTCTCTGGCTTGCTTAAAATAAGCATCCCCCCCATTGTCCGAAAATGTGTCGGCATCTATTCCGAGAATAATATATACATAGTAGTTGATAACTCCTATTAGATTAGAATCAAAAGAGTTAGGGTTATAAAATAGCGGTTCAAACTCTAGATATCTAAAATTAAATTGCTTGTCGTTATAATTGAACACCGGACTTTCATAAGACGAGTTAAATACCGGGCGACTGGATTGTACTTGAATCGTTCCCGAAAACTGGTCATTAGAGTCAAAAGAGGTTATGGTAATAAGCATGCTACAATTAATACGTTCTTGCGGTGCATAAACTTTATTGGTCCATTTTGTTTTATTGACATAATCGTTCAGAGAACGTTCCAGTGTTTTGAATATCTGTTGATTAGTTTGGTTTACCTGCTCTGAATTCACAATAATAGTACAATTCAGCTCTTGTGAAAAAGCAATTGTTGAAAAAATAAAACTTAGAATATATAGTACTTTTTTAAGCATGAATTCGTTTCAGTATTTCATTAAAAATATCTTCAGCTACTTCTTTTTTCGTTTTTAATTCAAACGGTTTAATATTCAATTCATTGTCGATAAAGGTAACTTTATTTGTTGGTTTTCCAAACCCCGCCCCTTCGTCATTCAACGAGTTTAAAACAATAGCATCTAAATTCTTTTTAGTAAGTTTTCCTTTTGCATTTTCTATTTCATTGTCTGTTTCTAGGGCAAATCCAACTAAATATTGTTTTTCCTTGATGTTCCCTAAAGACGCTAAGATATCTTTAGTAGGTTCTAACTCAATTACTAAAGAGGTTTCTTTTTTCTTTATTTTTTTAGCAGCTACATTTTTCGGAGTATAATCAGATACTGCTGCTGATAAAATAGCAATATCTGTGAGCTTATAATGCCGATGTACAGCGTCGTACATACTTTGAGCGTTAACAACCCTCGTAATGGTTATTAATTCATGCTGGATATCTAAATGAGTAGGGCCACTGATGAGTTGTACTTCTGCCCCCAAATCAGCTGCTTGTTTTGCCAATTCAAATCCCATTTTTCCTGTGGAGTGATTTCCTATAAAACGGACAGGGTCTATTGCTTCATAGGTAGGGCCTGCTGTAATAAGCACTTTTTTACCTCTTAATGGCAATGTATCTAAAATCACTTCTTTTATAAATGCCACTATGGTTTCAGGCTCTGCCATTCTACCTTCTCCTACTAAACCACTGGCCAACTCGCCATGTTCGGCAGGAATCATTGTATTACCATATCGTGTTAGCGTTTCAAATGTTTGCAATGTAGATTTATGCTTATACATGTCTAAATCCATTGCAGGAGCATAATAAACAGGGCATTTGGCTGATAAGTAAGTGGCTAACAATACATTGTCACATACCCCATTCGCCATTTTTGACAATGTGTTTGCTGTTGCAGGAGCTATGACCATAAGATCTGCCCATAGTGCAAGATCAACATGGTTGTTCCACATTGCATTTTCATCTTCTTCATCAACAAATGATGTTATAACTGGGTTTTTTGATAGTGTAGATAATGTAAGTGGTGTAACAAAATTCTTGGCATTTTCGGTCATTACCACCTTTACCTCGGCACCTTCTTTTATAAAATGCCTAATTAAGTACGTTGATTTATAAGCAGCAATTCCTCCTGTAATGCCTAAAAGTACTTTCTTGCCACTTAATATGGACATGGTATACTATTTTTCTGTATTTCTATAATAGATCTTGCCTTCTAGCCATTCTTGGACAGCAATGGCATGTGGTTTGGGGAGTTTTTCATAAAATTTGGAAACCTCTATCTGTTCCTTGTTTTCAAAAATTTCTTCCAAGCTATCTGAATATGTAGCAAATTCTTCGAGTTTTTCTATAAGCTCTTTTTTGATTTCCGCATTGATTTGATCTGCTCTTTTTGCAACTATAGAGATCGCTTCATAAATATTATTTGTTGGAGCGTCAAACTCATTTTTGTCTATTGTAACTGTAGATACAGGAGCTTTGGTATTTCTTAAATTACTCATCGTGCTTATCTTATTTACTAAATCGTTTTAATTGTTGTTCTATTGTGGCAAGCATTTTTTCTGCTTCTTCGGTATACTTTGTTGCCGGATAATATTTTTTTAATGTATTGTATGCTGCTTTAGCATCATTTAACCGTTCTTCTTGTTTACTATATATACTATTTATAGCTAGGTTATAACTGGCTATAAATTTATGGTACATAGCATCTTCCCTATATACAGAGCCCGGATAATCTAAAAGGAACAGTTCAAACGACCTTATTGAGGCATAATAATCACGTATTGTGTTATATTGTTTGGCTGTTTCAAATGCTTTCTTTTCCAGCTTTGCTCTCAATTCCTGTACCATCTCATTTGCTTCTGAAATCCGTTCAGAATTAGGATAGCTATTGATGTAATCCTGAAGCTTTCCTATTGCTTTATTGGTATCTGTCTGGTCTATTGAGTATTTCGGTGATAAATAATAATAGCTTTTTGCCCCATAAAAAGCTGCTTCTTCTGCTTTGTCACTTTTAGGATATGCACTGGAAAAACGCTCAAACTGGTAACCGGAAAGGTAATAATCTTTCAGCTTATAATATGAGTCTGCATAAAAATATATAACACGTTCTCCCTGTGGTTTTCCTATAAAAGAAGGGACTATTTGTTCATACAAACGTACTGCTCGTTTATAATCTCCTTCATTATAATATTTTTCAGCCAGTTCATATTTTACCTTTGTATCTTCATTTTTCAATGCTTTTTGATACTCATTACATGAGGTAAAAAGAAACAATGATGCTAAAAGTTGAAATAAAAAGACTCTTCCTTGAACCATTCGGCAAAATTAGCTATTCTATCCAAATAAAAAAACATTATTGCAATAGTAATGATAATATCAATGCGCTAGAAAGTATTTTAGAATAGTTTTAACTTTTGGTTAGCTGTAAAGAAACAACCATTGCTATTAAAAATGTTTCACATAGTGATCTATTCGAGCTGCTAGGTTATGACTAGCTTTTACTAATGGCAATCGCACATCACCACTACATAGTCCTTGGGTTTGTAACAGCGCTTTAATCCCGGCAGGGTTTCCTTCTTCAAAGATCATATCGATAATATCCATCATTTTATAATGGATTTCATAGGCTTCTTTTACAGTTCCTTTAAGTCCTAGCCTTACCATATTTGAGAACTCAACAGGAAACCCTTGCCCTATGACAGATATCACGCCTGATCCTCCTGCCAATACCATAGGAAGTGTCATCATATCGTCTCCTGATATAATCAAAAAATCTTCAGGCTTATTTTGTAATAAGCGTAATGCCTGTTCCATGTTTCCTGCAGCTTCTTTTATACCAATAATATTTTTAAAATCATTCGCCAAACGCATAACAGTTTCGGGGTTCATATTGGACGCTGTCCTACCTGGAACATTATAAAGGATAATAGGAATGGGCGATGTTTTAGCTATTGCTTTATAGTGTTGATAAATCCCTTCTTGTGTTGGTTTATTATAATAGGGCGAAACAGACAGGATTGCTTCATAAGATGATAAATCGGTCGATTGTAACTCTTCTATTATTGCCATTGTATTATTTCCCCCAACTCCGAGAACCATGGGAACCCTACTATTGTTTTCTTTTTTTATTATTTCTTTTACCTGTTCTTTTTCTTCTTTTGAAAGGGTTACGTTTTCTGCTGTTGTACCCAATACTACTAAGTATTCTACCCCTCCTTCTATCACATGGTTTACAATACGCTTGAGCGACACTGTATCAACACTCAAATCACTCTTAAATGGGGTAATCAATGCTATTCCGGTCCCTGTCAGTTTTTGCATCTTATATTTTCTTAAAAACAGTTAGATATTTTATAAGTTCCTCTTTGAACAAAGTATACGATGTGGTATTTATATCAAAAATCATATGATTATAAGCTCCATTGGCCATTTTCATTCCTATCTTAAATTTGGCTTTTGTATATACGGTTGCCAAATTCAATATTTTTGGCACTTTCTCACCATAATAACTCAGTAATAAATCATACTCTTTGTGTGAAAACAACCGGTAATCATCATTTATGATTTTTCCCTTCCAGTCTAAACTCTTAGGAGTGACTATTGGAATATTATATTGCGTGTGATCACGCTTTCCTTTAGAAAATCCTATTATCTTAAATTGTTCTTTTCGAATTCCTGTATCTTCCATTAATTTATATAATAGTGAAACATCAGAAAATTCATCTACATTCACAATACACCCAAATGATTTTATCTTGCCTTCACCAATGCCTTGTGACAAGTGAGCTTCTTTTAGCTTTCTTTTTAGGGCTTTATTTGCTATATAACGGTTTATGTTTTGTAAAAACATGTATCTTTACTTTGCCTTGCAAATGTATGTATATTCAATTATAAAAGATCTAGTGCTCGACAAATAATATGTGTGTGAAAATAAAACATTTTGTTGTTTTTGTAACAATTGTTTGCTTTTTCAGCTGCCAACAAAAACTGAAAACATCAAAAATAACAGGGGAAAAAATCAATATCAATGATTCTGTTTCTGAAGTAGCCGCTGTTGATACATATGTTGCCCCATATAGGTTACATATCAACAAAATATTGGATAGTACGCTTGCATACAACCCAAAGGCTATTACCAAAACAGACAGCCCTTTAAACACTGCTATTGGAAACCTAATGGCAGACATTGTTTATGATGCGGCAAATCCAATATTTAAAAAACGTACGGGGAAAACGATTGATCTTGTACTTCTCAACCACGGAGGTATTCGTGCTCCTATGCCAAAAGGAGCTATAAATGCGCGTACGGCATATCAAGTAATGCCTTTTGAAAACACTATTGTTGTTGCAGAGCTTTCCGGTGAAAAAGTGTATGAGTTAATTGACTACTTAGTAAAAAGAAAAAGAGCGCATCCTATATCAAAACTAAAACTAATATTAAACCCTGATTATACATTAAACAATGCGACCATAAAAGGTGTACCAATAGTAAAAAACCGAACGTATCATGTAGCAACGTCTAATTATTTGTTAACAGGAGGGGATAACATGGATTTCTTCTTAAACCCTATCAGGGTTACTGAAACTGATTATCTGATTAGAAATGCAATGATTGATTATTTTGAAAAGGTGGATACGATAATAGCTAAGCATGATGACCGATTTAGCATAAAACAATGAATAGACGAATTTTCATCCAAACAACTGCAACCGGAGCCACAGGAATAGCGCTGGGAAGCCTATTCGCTACTTCTTGTACGGTAGAGACATCAAAACATATTACCATTCTGCATACCAATGATGTACATAGCCACATTGATCCTTTGCCTAAAGATGATCCGAGAAACCCAAACCAGGGTGGTGTAGCAAGAAGAGCTGCTGTTGTTGAAGCCATTCGAAAAGAAAACTCAAACACATTGCTTTTTGATGCCGGTGACATTTTCCAAGGAACACCTTATTTTAATTTTTACGGTGGTGAACTCGAATTTAAGCTTATGAGCATGCTCAACTATAATGCGGCAACTATTGGGAACCATGATTTTGATAATGGCATAGAAGGGTTGTATGCTCAACTTCCTAATGCTGGTTTCGACCTCCTTTCTGCTAATTATGACTTTACCAATACCATTATGGATACGCATGTGAAACTGAATAAAGTTTATATTGTGGATGGTGTCAAAATAGGTGTGTTTGGCCTTGGTATTGAACTCCAGGGGTTGGTTTCCAAAAAACATTTTAAAGAGACCAAATATTTAAACCCTATAGAGATTGCTCAGGATATGAGCCATATATTAAAGCATGAGAAACAATGCGATATTGTTATCTGCTTATCACACTTAGGATATGCCTACAGAAATCCTGAAATAATATCTGATGTGCTATTAGCCAAGCAGACAGAAAATATTGACCTCATCATTGGAGGGCATACGCATACTTTCTTGGACGCTCCGGAAATTCATATCAACAAAAAAGGGGAAGAAATGCTTATCAATCAAGTAGGTTGCTATGGCATCCATCTGGGGCGAATTGATTTCTTTTTAGACAGTGAGAAAAAAGTTGCTACAGGAACGTCGATTCTGGTCTAATCCTTCCATATACTACTGCAAAACGCAGCATAAAATAGTATGCTCCTAAATGCGATATTGTGTTTATAACTTCAAAAGTCTTTATTGGGTTTGCAAAGAGATATATGGACATTAATACATCTCCTATAACAAATGATACCGAAATAATAATCAGATATAATGTTAATTCAGAACCATCCGTAAAAAAACTGACGTTTGTTAAAATATTTAGTGCCCCTAGGATAATACCATATGCAACAATATAGGGATATAACGGTGTGGTTTCATCACTAAAAACATCTTTTAAATACAATTGATAATATAGTATCCATACTACAATAACTGTAATTAATGACGCTACAACCTTCAACAACCCATCCTTTTCAATAAGACGATATGAAAAACCGCCCAATATTAAGTAGCTCATTCCGAAAAGAATAAGTGA
The DNA here is from genome assembly GCF_037645805.1 of Leptobacterium meishanense. NCBI lineage: Bacteria > Pseudomonadati > Bacteroidota > Flavobacteriia > Flavobacteriales > Flavobacteriaceae > Leptobacterium > Leptobacterium meishanense. The sequence goes on along the minus strand of NZ_JBBEXE010000001.1, from coordinate 22,430 downwards.
TAACTGTATTGATTCATTTCCAAGAATTTCATAATATATATCACCAAAAAAGCACAGAAAGAAAAATAGAAAAATCAAATAATTAATCCTTTCTACAGACTTAAAATATATAAGGAACACTAATGGAAATAATACAATTCTGCCTAATATTGAAATGTAGAAAATATCAAAAACCTCTCCTATGATAAGTGAGGTACAAAATAAAAAGAAAAGCCTGTACAAATGGTTAGCCGTTATGTTCATATCATTTCTTGAAATTGATACTCCGTAATAACAGGTATCCCTAGCTTTTCTGCCTTTTCTTTTTTACTAGGCCCCATGTTATTGCCGGCCACAACATAACTTGTTTTGGAAGATATGGACGAAGCGACTTTTCCTCCGTTGTTTTCTATCAGTTTTTTTAACTCGTCTCTTGAAACCGATTCAAAAACGCCAGATACTACAAATATAAGGTTTTTTAGCTTATTTGTTTGACCCTTAATTGTTTCCGGGTCTATATTAAATGTAACCCCAAAATGTTTTAACCGCAGAATAATTGTATTGTTTTCTTCCTTAGAGAAAAATTCTATAATACTTTCTGCAATCTTTTCTCCTATTTCATCTACCATTACAAGTTCCATAAATGTGGCCTGCTGTATTGCTTCAATAGACTTATACTCTCTTGCTAATTTTTTAGCGACCGTCTCTCCTACATAACGAATTCCTAAAGCGTATAACACACGTTCAAAAGGAACTTGCTTGGAAGCTTCTATACCCTTTATCATATTTTCAGCTGACTTCTCAGCCATACGTTCTAAAGGGATGATCTGATCTGCTGTCAGCTCATACAAATCCGCATAGTTATTAATAAGCCCTTCCTTATATAAAAGTTCTACAGTCTCTGCTCCTAAACCTTCTATATCCATTGCCTTTCTGGATATAAAATGTTGAATTCGCCCAGTAATTTGGGGAGGACAACCATAATAATTTGGGCAATAATGCTGAGCCTCTCCTTCTTTTCTAATTAATTCAGTACCGCATTCAGGACAATTTGTAATATATATGGTAGGCACTGAATTTAGTGGTCTTTTTGAAAAATCAACTCTAATTATTTTCGGAATAATCTCTCCTCCTTTTTCTACAAAGACCGTATCTCGCTCACGAATGTCAAGTTTTTCTATTTGATCAGCATTATGCAAAGAAGCTCTTTTAACAATAGTTCCGGCCAATAATACAGGTTCTAAATTAGCTACCGGTGTAATAACCCCCGTTCTTCCTACCTGATAGGAAATAGTATCGAGTATCGTCGTTGCTTGTTCCGACTTAAATTTATAAGCCATTGCCCATCTCGGTGACTTTGCTGTATAACCTAGCTCATCTTGTTGTGCAATATTGTTAACTTTTACAACTACCCCATCTGTTTCATAAGGCAGTTCATGTTTATGTGCTTCCCAATAGGTAACATATTCCATAACCTCTGTTGTTGTTTTGCACAATTTGGCTTCTCCCGGAACTTTAAAACCCCATTGACGGGCTTTATCCAACCCTTCAAAGTGGGTTTTCATCATGGTCTTATTACTAACAATGGTATACAACAAACAATCTAACGGCCGCCTAGCTACTTCAGCGCTGTCTTGGAGTTTTAAGCTTCCACTAGCTGTATTCCGGGGGTTCATATAGGGGTCTTCCCCAGCTTCTATACGTTCCTTGTTCATTTTCGCAAAACCTTTAAAAGGTAGAATAATTTCACCACGGATGTCAAATTTAGAAGGATAGCTAGGTTTTAACTTTAAGGGAACAGATTTAATAGTTTTTACATTGTTAGTTACATCATCTCCCTGTATGCCATCTCCCCGGGTTACTGCCCGGATCAGCTCACCATTTTCATATGTCAAGCTTATGGAAGCACCATCATATTTCAATTCACAGACAAATTCAATATCAGCATCTCCTAAAATACGTTGTATACGCTTTTCCCAATCTTCTAAATCTTCTTTAGAGTAGGAATTGTCGAGCGAATACATGCGGTGTTCATGCACTACCGTTTCAAAATGTTTCGTTATGGTGCCCCCCACCCGAAGTGTCGGAGAGGTAGGATCGTAAAATTCAGGGTGAGCAGCTTCCAGTTCTTTAAGCTTTTCAAGCATCATATCAAATTCATAATCAGAAATAGCCGGATTGTCGAGCACATAGTAATTGTAATTATGCTCACGAAGTTCTTCTCTTAATTGCTCAATTTTAATTTGAATTTCAGACATGCTTATTCTTGTTGTTTTTAATTGTTTTTGTGGCACTAACCATTCGGTTATTTCCATAAAGATCTTTTTGAAGTTGTATTTCAACAAATCCTTTCTCTTCTAACAAGCTTATCATTTCATTACCGAGGTACTGATTTATTTCAAAATATAGTTGCCCTCCATTTTTTAAATAATCAACACTTAATGCTGCTATTTTTTCATAAAAAATTAAGGGATTGTTATCTGTTACAAAAAGTGCTTGATGTGGCTCATAATACGCTACGTTCTTTTTCATTTCTTTTTTCTCTGTAATTCGCACATAAGGAGGATTGGAAACGATAACGTCAAACTTTTCAGTAAGATGGTCGACTTCTAAAATATTTGCTTCAATGAATTTTATTGTTACATCATTTAACAATGTATTTTTTTTAGCAACTTCCAAAGCTTTCTGAGATATATCCAGTGCAAAAATTTGTGTTTCAGGAAGGCTTTTAGCCAATGCAATTGCAATACAGCCGCTTCCTGTACCTATATCCAAAATTTTAATAGTTTCTTTTTCAATCTTTAGTTTTTTGTTTTCTACATCTTCAATAATCCATTTAACCAGCTCCTCCGTTTCAGGACGTGGGATAAGCACCTCATTATTCACTATAAAATCCAATCCATAAAAATGAGCCTTTCCTAAAATATATTGGATAGGCTTTTCTTCTTTCAAACAAGCTAGTGCCTCAAAAAAAAGATTTTCCTCTTCCTTACTTATAGAGAATTCAGGCTCCAAGACCAACATGATTGGTTTTATTCCGGTATATGTTTCAGCCAACATATAGAAAAAATGATTTACTTCTTCAGTCTCGTAAATAACGTCTAACTCCTTATGAAATAACGCTTGTATAACTTTAAGTTTCACCTGGAATTCTGTTATAATTTTTTCAACATCCATACCGGACAAGCACTATGCCCTGTATCTCCCATTCGTTCTGATAAGTATTCAAATCCGTATTTTTTATACATCTTTTGAGCTACATCCATATTGGGCATCGTTTCTATATAACAGGCATCGTAACCAAAGTCCTTGGCATAGGCAAGGCATTCTTCCATTAGTTTTTTCCCAATTCCTTTACTCCGGCCTTCTTTCAGGATATACATTTTCTGTAGTTCACATACATTCCCTTCATAATTATCAAGTTTAGCGATACCTGCACATCCCATCACCATACCATTTTCTTCGGCAACTAAATATATCGTATTAGGTTTATTATAAGTACTGTACATATCTTTCAGTGAATCATCAGCATATGCAGAACCTGTTTTAGGAACATTGAAATCCTCCAATACATTCTTAATAATCATAGCAACCCTTTCATTATCATCTTTTGTTATGTTTCGAACAATAATAGTGCCCATGTTCTTTTTATATAATTATTTTTGTGGAGTGAATATACACGAAAAATATATAAAAAGATGTATTGAGTTAGCTAAAAATGGTATGGGAAACACCTATCCCAATCCACTTGTAGGAAGTGTTATTATAGTGAACAATACTATTATAGGAGAGGGCTGGCATAGAAAGGCAGGGATGCCTCATGCAGAGGTTAATGCTATTAATGCGGTAAAAGATAAAAGTCAATTAAAAAAAGCTACACTTTATGTTAACTTAGAGCCCTGTAGCCATTATGGCAAAACGCCCCCTTGTAGTGAATTGATCATTAATACAGGAATCAAAAATGTAGTAATCGGCACCATAGACCCGAATGTTAATGTATCAGGAAATGGGATAAAAAAAATGATGGCTGCCGGATGTAATGTAACTGTAGGGATTTTACAAGATGAATGCAATGGGCTTAACAAACGCTTCTTTACATACCATAAACAAAAAAGGCCTTATATTATCTTGAAATGGGCGCAAAGTGCCGATAATTTTATTAGCCCCTCAAATAATAAGACCGGAAAACCTGTATGGATTAGCAATCAATATTCTCGCCAACTGGTTCATAAATGGCGAAGTGAAGAACAAGCTATATTGGTCGGCACAAACACCATAACTGTCGATAACCCAAAATTGACGACCAGAGCATGGCATGGAAATAACCCTATCAGGGTCATTATTGACCGTACACTAAAAACATATTCAAATTATAATGTATGGGACGATAGCACTGAAACAATTTGTATCACCGATATAAAGCACAGAGGAAAATTACCTCTCTCCATTGATAAAACACAAACATTAGTTGAATTCATTAATTTTTCTGAAGATATAATTGAACAAATTGCTGCTGTTTTATACCGTCTTGAAATACAAAGTATTATTATTGAAGGTGGGGCAAAAACCATTCAAGCCTTTATAGATTCAGCTTTATGGGATGAAGCACGTATTTTTAAAAGTACAATAAACTTAAAATTAGGAATTAAAGCCCCTGAAATATCTGGAAAAATAATAACTCAGGGCACTATCGCTAATGATACACTAAAAATAATACGGAACAATGATAGATAGCATCATCTTTGATTTTGGGGATATTTTTATCAATTTGGACAAGCATGCCACCCCCCGAATTATGAATAGTTATGGGCTTAATGAACTAACTCCTGAGATGAATCGCATCAATGAGGATTATGAGAGAGGACTTGTAAGCACTGATAACCTTGTGGGGTATTATCATGGCCTACTCCCTAAAGTTCCTAAAAGCAAACTGATAAAAGCATGGAACGCTATTATTTTAGACTTTCCCCAACACCGGTTAGATTTTATAGAAAATTTAGCCAGGAAAAATACCCACAGGCTTTTTTTATTGAGCAATACTAATGAGCTACACATAGAACAGGTTCAAGAAATTATGGGATTGCAACAATACCAACGTTTTAAGAGTTGTTTTGAACAATTCTACTTATCACACGAAATTCATCATAGAAAACCAGACATGACTATTTATAAGTATGTTATTGAAACAAATAGGTTAATTCCCGAAAAAACATTGTTTATTGATGATACCAAAGAAAATATAGATGCTGCTGCTCAAATAGGCATAAAAACATGGCATCTAACTCCTGGTAAAGATGACGTAATCGATTTACTTGATAAGGATTTTATGAAGCGGTGATATGGGATTAGAAAATGATATCTATAAAACACTCGTCCATTCTTCCGGAGAAGTTCTCTTCAAAGACAGAAACAGTAAGTTTTATGGATATGCTTTTCCTGTAGAAAATGAATCAGAAATAAAAAACCAATTAGAATCAATTAAGAAAAGACACCATAGTGCCCGGCATTATTGTTATGCATGGCAATTGGGCGTGAACAATCCTGCCTACCGGGTAAATGATGACGGAGAACCCAGTAATAGTGCAGGAATGCCTATATATGGCCAAATACAATCATTCGGTATTACTAATGCTTTGCTAGTAGTCGTCCGTTATTTTGGAGGCATTAAGTTAGGTGTGGGCGGGCTTATAAATGCCTATAAAACAACTGCGCAAATGACCTTAGCAAATGCGCAAATTGTGGAAAGAACAATCAATATTGATTTTAAAATATCCTTTGAATATGAACATATGGATAAGGTAATGCGGATCATCAAAGAGAAAGCACTTGAAATAAAATCGCAAAAAATGGAAATGAACGGAGAAATAATCATTGCAATTAGGAAAAAAAATGCTACCGATATTCTGAATACATTTACATCACTCTATCCGGTCATTATTGAAAAAGTATAATTTAATCCGTTAGCTTATCACTTATAATTTCCGGGCACTTCATTGGTTTTCCTGATTTCTTATCAATGAAAGCTAATGTTGTGCTTGCAATGGCTATAAGATCTCCTTTTTCATTCGTGATTTCATAATTGAAAATGATCTTTATAGATGGCTTGCCAGATAACATTGTCTTAACAGTTAACACATCATCATACTTTGCCGGTTTTTTATAATCTACTTTCAGAGAGATAATCGGGAGTATTGTCCCATTTTCTTCCATTTCACGATATGAAATACCCATACTTCTAAGCCATTCTACCCTGCCAATTTCCAGATATTCCACATAATTACCATGATACACCACTCCCATTTGATCTGTTTCCGCATAACGCACCCTTACTTTTATTTCATGATATTTTTTCATACATTTAAACTTATTTCACTAATGTTAACAAAATGTAAATTTAACATTAGTTCGCATGCAAAAAAAAAATAAAAAATTCAACCCCTATTTTGTTTTTTTTTTAGTTTTTTTGTTCACATATTTGTTCAGCCTAAACTAACAAGAAGATATATCTATATATGAGATTCATTTTTCTTCTTGCCTAACCTAAAAATAAAAAATTATAAGAGGAATGAATATAACTGCGCAATCGGTATGGAGAAACTGTTTATCTTTTATCAAAGATAATATTCAGCCTCAAGCATATAAAACATGGTTTGAGCCCATAAAAGCAGTAAAATTAACCGGTAACGTATTGAGCATACAAGTTCCTAGCAAATTTTTTTATGAATGGTTAGAGGAACATTATGTGAAGCTTCTTAAGGTAGCTTTAACAAGAGAATTAGGTGACAATGCCAAGTTGATGTACGTGATAAAGATGGAAAATACCTATGGAAATAAAGAACCCTTTACTGAGCGAATCCCTAGCACAAATAGAACAAATGTTCAGGCTCAAGAAGTTGACGTACCAATAAAAAACAAAAGCCCTGAACTTAAAAACCCATTTATAATACCGGGAATTAGAAATGTTAAGATTGAATCGCAGTTAAACCCGAATTATACATTTGATAATTTTTTAGAAGGGGACTCCAACAGATTGGCACGTTCTGCAGGGTTAGCTGTAGCTAATAAACCGGGAGGAACCTCTTTTAACCCACTCTTGATTTTTGGAGGAGTAGGCTTAGGAAAAACACATTTAGCACATGCTGTTGGGGTGGAGATAAAAGAAAAACATCCCGAAAAAACAGTCCTCTATATTTCTGCTGAAAAATTTACACAACAATACATTGAAGCTGTAAAAAAGAATACCAGAAATGATTTTATTCATTTCTACCAATTAATAGATGTCCTCATCATAGATGACGTACAATTTTTATCAGGCAAAGTAGGAACACAAGATGTTTTCTTTCATATTTTCAACCACTTGCATCAAAATGGCAAGCAGGTTGTTCTAACCTCAGACAAGGCTCCTGTAGATATGCAAGATATTGAACAACGCTTACTGTCAAGGTTCAAATGGGGGTTATCTGCCGAATTACAAACACCTGACTTTGAGACTAGGGTCTCCATTCTTAAAAATAAACTGTACCGGGATGGAGTACAGATAAATGATATCATCATACAATATGTAGCGCGCAATATAAAAACAAACATCCGGGAATTAGAAGGTGCTATTATTTCTTTGATAGCCCAATCCTCGTTTAATAAAAGAGAAATGACGATTGACTTAGCCACAGAGATTGTCCAGAAGTTTGTAAAAGACACTAAACGTGAGGTTTCTATCGACTACATACAAAAAGTAGTGTCTGATTATTTCCAAATGGACGTTCCTACCCTTCAATCAAAAACACGAAAGAGACATATTGTTCAAGCAAGACAATTAGCCATGTTTTTTGCAAAAAAATACACAAAAGCTTCCTTGGCTAGCATAGGTTCTCAAATAGGGAAACGGGATCACGCTACTGTACTCCATGCATGTAAAACAGTAGATAATTTAGCAGAGACAGACCGGCAATTCAGAAAGTACCTAGAAGACCTCACCAAAAAACTGTCCCAATAAGAAAATGGCAACCCGAATATTAATGGTATGCTTAGGCAATATTTGTCGCTCACCATTAGCAGAAGGTATCCTGAAATCCAAAGTGAAAAATATTGATATATCTGTAGAGTCTGCAGGTACTGCTGGCTACCATATTGGAAGCGCTCCCGATCCTCGGTCCATTCAAATAGCAAAAAAATACGGGATTGACATTACTGATCAAAAATGCAGAGGGTTTACCAAAGAAGATTTTGAAATTTTCGATTATATTTTTGTAATGGATAACTCTAATTATAAAGATGTCATAAAACTTGCTCCCAATCATGCATATAAGAAAAAGGTTGCTCTAATACTCAGTACAACCTCTTTGCCCATAGATGAAGTCCCTGATCCATATTACGAAGATGAAAATGGGTTTGAACATGTTTATGATTTATTAGATATAGCATGTAATGCCATAATTGATCATATATCAAGAAGCTGTTAGAAGGTTATTTTCTATAACATAAATCAACAATGTTTTCAATTTTTATTTGTAAATTTGCGAGCTATAATGTCCCAAATTAATGCTTGATAATAATGACCATGGTTCTTTATACCTGATCCCTATAACTATTGGGGACAACGAGCCTTTAGAAGTATTGCCTGTTTCTACAAAAGCAATCATTGAAAAAATAGACGAGTACATTGTAGAAAGTGAAAAAGCAGCGAGAAGATTTATAAAAAAAATGAGCTCAGGAAAACCTCAGTCTAATATACAATTTCATATTCTCAACAAATATACAGATGATGTTGAACTTGAGAAATACTTAACTTCGTGTATTCAAGGTCAAAATATTGCTTTAATGTCTGATGCAGGGTGTCCTGGTGTAGCAGACCCAGGCGCAAATATTGTTGCTTTAGCACATCAAAAAGGAATAAGGGTAATTCCTCTTGTTGGACCTTCATCTATTATAATGGCATTAATGTCCAGTGGTCTTAATGGCCAAAATTTTACTTTTAATGGCTATCTACCCATTGATAAAAAAGAAAGACAAAAAGAGCTTAAGAAACTAGAGAAGCGTTCCAAAGAGCTAAATCAGTCACAAATTTTTATTGAGACTCCATATAGAAACGATCGTTTAATGGAAGATTTGGTTAATTATCTCAACCCAAACACACTACTATGTATAGCCTGTGATATAACCCTTATTACAGAACATGTAAAAACCAAGCCTATATCTGAATGGAAATTATATGGTTCACAAGAATTAAATAAAAGACCTTGTGTTTTCATTATTCAAACCCCTGTAAAAAATGAACCTCATCATAATTAATATGACGAGGTTGCTTCATTCTTAATAAATATATACCCGTTTTAAATTTTTGCTGCTTTTTTAGGGGATACATATGAGGTGTCATATCCAGAAAACCGCTTCATATAGTAAAAAATCGAAACACCATTGGCATCTTCAAATCCGACAGTACCTCCAGAACGCAAATACTTTTTTACATTTCCGGCCCCTGCTAAATGTGCCGCTGCCAATATTCCTGATTCTGTGACCAATATTCCATCAATGCGTTTTCCTACAAATCGTTTAATATCCCTCCTCAATATCCATTTATTCCGGGCAACATTGGCAATGAATGCCCGTTCCTGGATTACTGGTGTAGCAAGAAACATATCGATATTAGACACTCCTAAAAGCTCAAGGGTTGAAGCGCCAAATTGGTATTTTCCCATATACCCCAGATAATTGGTAATAAAATAATCGCCCCTTGACTCCTTAAAAGCCAGTGCCTCTTTGAAACCAATAAATGACCTTCCTAAAAAAGGAGGATGTACACCTACATTGGCTTCAATGAATAGGTTCTTATTTACAGTATGATTTGGGGAATCTGTTACAAGGTAATTTTTATGAATTTTGACTTTTTTTGTCGAAGTAAAGCCTAAACTTACAATTACTAGAGCCGATACTAAAATGATTAATTTTAATATACTTTTTCTCATAAAATGTGTTTACTTTAAGTCTTAATATTAGTCGAACTAATTGCTTAAAAATTTCAAGGTGCAAAGATACAATTTTTTATTAAACTGAGAATCAATATGTTAAAACTACATTAATGCTTAGTGCTTATCCCTGTTACCTAAGAATTTGTTGGCTATTTAACCAATTGGTATACTGACGTTTATTAGCGTTATGCTGGGAGAGTGTTTTTGCAAATTTATGATACCCAAAGTTATTTGTATCTGCTACAAAGTAATAGTAATCATGTTTCTCATAATTCAAAACTGCATCAATAGCCGAAACATCAGGCATTGCTATAGGACCAGGAGGTAAACCGGTATTCTTATAGGTATTGTAGGGGGACTCTATTCTCAAATCTTTATACAACACTCTCTTAATAATAGTGTCATACCTTCCTGTGTGTTTCTTAATGGCATAGATGACGGTTGGGTCAGCTTGTAAAAACATGTTTTTTCTCAACCTGTTTACATAAACTCCAGCTACTCTCGGTTGTTCATCTCTTTTTTTAGATTCTTCATGGACAATGGAAGCTAATGTTATTACCTGATTTTTCGTAAGGTTTAAAGAATCTGCTTTTCTAACCCTTGGTGCATCCCAAAAGCGGTTATATTCTTTTAACATACGATCTCTAAAAGATTCGGCACTTGTGTTCCAAAAAATTTCATAGCTGTTGGGCAAGTACATTGAAATGGCAGTTTCATCACTAAATCCATATTTATCTAAAAAAGCTTTATCCTTAAATGCTTCTATTAACGATATACTATCAGCTTCTATTTGGTTCGATACCCTTCCGGCTAATTTTTCAAGTGCTTCTTGGTTATTGAATGTTAGCGTTACTGGTGTATTTCTACTTCTAAGAGTGTTTACTATATCATTATTGCTCATTCCTTTTGTTAAAACATACTTTCCAGGCCTCACATTAGTTATATAACCTTTTCGTTCTGCCAGTGCAATAAAAGAATCCATGTCACTCAGTAAATAAGACAACTGTTCTTTCACGTCAGTAAAAGTTGCTCCTGTAGCTATATAAATTGTTGCCTGATCATTATTAAACAATGTGTTTGAAGAAAAAATAGTTGTATAAATACTATAAACAAATGCAAGGCCAATGAAGGCTCCTAGCATAGCTGTGAGAAGTACTATTTTACGGATATACATGTGTTATTTATTTTCTGGAACATTATCTCATCCTCATAAGTATCCCCTTTGTGATTCCAATCTTTCTTTATGCCAACATTTTCAAAACCTAACCCAGTAAAAAGTTTTATACTCTTTTCATTATCAACTCCAACATTTGCATACACCTGATGAAGGTGTAACACTTCAAAGCAATAATCCATTAAAATTGAAAGGGCATTTTTCCCTATTCCCTTACCTTGGTATTCTTTTTCAATAATTATACCTATTCCTGCTCTATTGTTCTTAGGGTCAAAATCAAAAACATCGATAAGCCCTATAAAAATCCCTTCCTTATTGGATATTACCAAGCGAAGTTGTTTTACAGTATAAATATCTTGGTGGCTATTTTCTAAATATTTCTTTAGTACAAATCGTGAATACGGTGTTTGTGTATTGCTTATTTCCCATATTGCCTCATCATTTTCAATAGTATAAAGAAAATCCAAATCCTCAGGCTCCAGAGCCCTTAATATAAGATTATCTCCCTTTAACTTTAACATACAATTTCTCCTTTATAAACATATGTTGCAGATCCTGTAAGGAACACATTTTCATAAATGTTGTTTTGGCGCTCAAATGTAACGGTTAGCTCTCCTCCAGGGGTTTTTAACTTTATTTTATTTGCATCTGTTTTGCCAAGTTTATTTGCAGCGATAGCAACTGCCGTAACTCCCGTTCCACAGGAAAGTGTTTCATCTTCCACTCCCCGTTCATACGTTCGGACTGCAAAAATGTCATCTGAAATTTTTTCTGCAAAATTAACATTGCTCCCTTCTTCACTATATTTTGTGTAGCGGAGCGCAGCACCCTCTTTCTTCACATCAATAGTATTCAGTTGGCTTTCAAACTGCACATGGTGTGGAGAACCTGTGTTTAAAAAAACATATCCTTCTCCGGTCTCTATCATGGCTACATTTTGCATTTGTAAACTCACCAAATCTCCCTGAATTCTTGCATAGTGTTCCCCATCAATAGCTTTAAATGTTGTTTCATTTTTTATAAGTCCTAACATTCTTGCAAAAGCTACAACACATCTTCCCCCATTACCGCACATAGAGCTTTCATTCCCATCCGAATTAAAATAGATCATCCTAAAATCAGAAACGTCATCGTTCTCTAATAATATAAGTCCGTCAGCACCTATGCCAAATTTTCTGTTGCACAATTTTTCCACAAGTTTGGTATTGTTTTTGTCGAAAAACAATGAACGGTTGTCAATAATGACAAAATCGTTTCCTGTTCCTTGATATTTATAAAATGGTACTAACATTTTTATTGCTCAATGAAGTGCAAATATACAATTTGACAGCATATCAATCAGTGTTAAACTGCCGTTAAAGTTTAAAGAAAGGATATAATAAAAAAGTAATTTTAAGTGTTTAATCAAGAAAATAAAAACTAAGTATCATGAAAAAAGTTTTAAGCTTATTTTTAGTTTCTTTTTTAGGTGGCCTCTTTACATTAGGCATATACAAAGTTTTCTTTGAAAAAGAGGGTTATATTATTGAACAAAAAGAAGAAACTCCTCGTTTTATTACTACAAACTATAGTGCTTCTCCTTTTTTAGATGCTGACAAAATAGATTTCACAGAAGCAGCTGAAAGAACTGTCCATGCAGTAGTTCACGTAAAAAATATGACCGTAAGCAGGGGGACGAATAGTATTTTTGATTTTTTCTACGGTTCTGGGAGCACTCGTGAACGTGCTCAAATCGGTACAGGTTCCGGGGTTATTATTTCTCCCGATGGATATATTGTAACTAACAACCATGTAATCGAAAATGCAACCAAGTTAGAGGTAACATTAAACAATAACCGTACCTATGAAGCATCACTTGTTGGTGCTGACCCTTCTACTGATATTGCCCTCCTAAAAGTTGAATCAAACGAGCCACTTCCATTTCTAGCATTTGGCGATTCAGATAATACTAAAATTGGTGAATGGGTCCTTGCAGTTGGCAACCCTTTCAATTTAACCTCAACGGTCACTGCTGGGATTATCAGTGCAAAAGCCCGTGATCTGAATGAACGCGACGGAAGAAACCAATCTTTCATACAAACCGATGCTGCAGTTAATCCCGGAAATAGTGGAGGCGCATTAGTAAATATCAACGGAGACCTTATAGGGATTAATACAGCCATTACGTCACAAACAGGTGCTTTTGTTGGTTATGCCTTTGCTGTGCCCAGTAACATTGCGAAAAAAGTGGTAGACGATCTCCTTGAATATGGCAACGTACAAGAAGGTATTCTGGGGGTACAAGGAAATGAACTGAACTCTATAAATGCAGAAACTTTAGGGATAGATGATACTCAGGGGTTTTATATTTCAAACGTTTTGGAAGATTCCGGAGCCGAGCGTGCCGGGTTGCGGAAAGGCGATATCATTAAAAGACTGGATAATATTGACATCTCTAAATATGCCGACTTATCAGGCTATCTCAAATCCAAAAGGCCTAACGATATCATAAATGTTACTGTAAATCGGGATGGGATTAAAAAAACATTTCCGGTGACATTATTGAAAGATCAAACTTTTGTGATTAATGAATTAGGGCTAATTGTCAAAAATCTATCAAAAAATGACATCAATAAATACAATACACGAAGAGGGGTTAAAATCATCGAAGTTGCAAACTCTGTTAGAGGATATGATCTAGTTGGAAAAATCTTGATAGAAGTTAACGATACCAATGTTGAAAATATTGACGATGTAAAAAGAGTGTTTAGCAATACATCTCCTTATGAACCAACTAGCATTGTGATGCTTGATGAATATGGAGAACGCGAACGATTAATTTTCAGGTAACTGTATTTTTTATGTTTTTAAGCTCTCTTATAAGAGGGCTTATTTTTTTGTTTTTTGTTTCACGAAAACGATTGAAATTGATACTTTTGCGCATTATTTAAAAGATTCAATCACAGAAGTTATGGACTATACACATGCTTACGAAAAAGAACTCGCTTTCCAGGCTGATCGCCGAAAAGCAACTGTAGAGTTTATTAAAACCATAAACGACTTATGGTATGATAGAGCTATTGAATTAGTTTTATTTAGAAATCAACTTATAGACAAAAGTGTAAGCGAAATTATAAACTTGCATGAATATGCAGGTGCTTTTGTTCAAAAGCCCATCTCTGTGTTTGATTCCGTAGAAATTGCTAATGCTATAAAAAAATTAGACCTTCCTCCTTCAAAACTAGATATAGGAAAACTTACGTATGAATACCACCTTCAAGATGACAAGCACAACAATTCTACAGCTTTTGTAGTCGACAAATTAAAAGATGCACAAAATGCAGAGGAGATACAGCCAAAAGATGTAATTCTATATGGCTTTGGAAGAATTGGCCGTTTGTTAGCCCGTGAGCTTATGCTAAAAACAGGAAAAGGAAATCAACTTCGCTTAAGGGCCATTGTGACAAGAGGAGCTATTAATGCCGAAGTATTGGAAAAAAGAGCTTCATTATTACGAAACGATTCGGTACATGGTGATTTCCATGGGACCGTTGCTATTGACGAAAAAAATAACGCACTTATAATTAACGGTACTACCGTCTATATCATCAGTACAAATAACCCTGAGGATGTTGATTATACCGAATATGGGATAAAAGATGCTCTGGTTGTTGACAATAGTGGAGCTTTTAGAGATGAAGAAGGTCTTGGCAGACACTTAAAAGCTAAGGGTGTTAGTAAAGTATTACTGACTGCTCCCGGAAAAGGAGTACCAAACATTGTACATGGTGTAAACCACAAAGACTACGATCCGGACAAAGTGGCAATTTTTTCAGCAGCTTCATGCACTACAAATGCTATTACTCCTATATTAAAAGCTGTCGAAGATTCTCTAGGAGTTGTAAAAGGGCATCTGGAAACTATCCATGCATACACCAATGATCAGAACCTTGTAGATAACATGCATAAAAAATACCGTCGAGGAAGAGCTGCTGCATTAAACATGGTTATTACTGAAACCGGTGCCGGAAGTGCTGTAGCAAAAGCCCTCCCTTCATTAACAGGAAAACTGACCTCTAATGCCATACGTGTTCCTGTTCCCAATGGCTCATTAGTCGTTCTGAACTTAGAAGTTGAAAAAGAAACTTCTAAAAACGGAATCAATGCTATTATGAAAAAATATGCGTTGGAAGGAGATCTTGTCGAGCAAATAAAATATTCATTGAGTAACGAACTCGTTTCCTCAGATATAGTTGGAACGTCAGCACCTGCCATATATGATAGCAATGCAACCATAGTGTCCCCTGATGGAAAAAACATCATCCTATATATATGGTATGACAACGAATATGGATACAGCCATCAAGTAATCCGGCTGGCAAAATACATTTCAAAAGTAAGGAGGTACAATTATTATTAATAAAGATTTTTAGTACTCAGAAACTTCCAAGCAGTACAATATTTTCGTATACATATACGTTACCCCTAGATATAGCCCCTTATTAACCATATAAACAACTAAGAGATGAAGAAAATATATGCGCTTACGTTGATAACTTTAATGTTTACGGTACATTTTTTAGCTGCACAAAAAAACAACCCTGAAAAACTATCCCTTGATAGTGGTTCTATTGAAAGTCAATTTGACTACGTGACTAAAAAATCCGGAAACTACCAAGAATATGAAGTAATAAAAAAAGAATGGATTGCCCGTTTGAAAAATAACGTATTAGACTCTCTAAATACTGCAAAAACATTAAATAACCAGCTTAATAACCAAATCAATTCACAACAAGGCAAAATCAATCAGTTAAACACAAATGTAAACGATCTAAATGAACAACTTACCTCTGTAGATGCTGAAAAATCCAGTATTTCATTTTTCGGTATGCGCATACAAAAATCATCTTACAATATAATCATGTGGGGAGTCATTAGTTTTCTATCGCTAGTATTATTCCTATTCATTTATAAGTTTCAAAGAAGTAATGTAATTACCCGAGAAGCTAAGATGCGCCTTTCCGAGTTAGAAGATGAATTTGAAGCACATCGAAGAAATGCCCTTGAACGTCAACAAAAACTTAGCAGGCAATTACAAGACGAGCGCATCAAACAGCGTAACTTAGTAGAAAAATAATATCTTCAATAGTACTTATGAATCTCCATAATAAAATTGATACATTTGTATATCAATTTCTTAGCACATGGATCATCTTACACGCCTTGAAGAACTTTTGAATCAAGCCAATCTGGATATCAAAGACGGATATTACGAAGAAGCTTCTAACAAGCTTGAAGAAATCATCAACACCGATCCCAGCTTTGGAAAAGCCTACAACCATTTAGGGTATCTTTATGAGGCCAAGTTTAAAGACTATGAAAAAGCAGAAACACTCTACAAACTGGCTATTGAAAAAAGCCCTTCCTACCCTAGTGTATATTACAATTATGCCATCTTACTTTCCACCCTTGAAAAATTTGATGAACTAAAAGAACTATTAGACATCGCAATTAAGGTTCCTGGCATTACAAAAGCAACTATATATAATGAGTTTGGCATTATGTACGAACAGAAAGGGGATTATGACAAGGCCATTGAGCATTACCGGTTGGCCGGAAAAGCTACATTATCTAATGATATTTTGAAAAAAGTAAAAGACTCTATAGAGCGCTGTAAGTCTAAAAGAGAGCTGTAACAAATGCGAATAGATATCATAACTGTTTTGCCAGAATTGATAGAAAGCCCTTTCAATGCTTCGATCCTAAAAAGAGCCATCGAAAAAAAATTGGTTTCGGTCCATCTTCATAATTTGAGAGATTATGCTTCCAATAAGTATAAATCAGTAGATGACTATCAGTTTGGAGGAGGTGCCGGAATGGTTATGATGATAGAACCTATTGATAAATGTATATCCGAACTCAAAAAAGAAAGGATATATGATGAAGTTATTTATATGACCCCTGATGGTGAAACACTAAATCAAGGTATTGCCAATCAATTATCAATACAAAAAAATATCATTATTCTTTGTGGCCACTACAAGGGAGTTGATCAACGGGTACGTGATTATCTTATTACACGCGAAATTTCAATAGGAGATTATGTATTGTCCGGAGGTGAATTAGGAGCTGCAGTACTATGTGATGCTATTATTCGTTTAATTCCGGGAGTATTAAACGATGAAACATCTGCGCTTACCGATTCTTTTCAGGACAATTTATTAGCTCCTCCCGTATATACCAGACCTTCAGAATATAAAGGAATGAAAGTTCCGGAAATATTATTGAGTGGTAACCTTCCTGAAATTGATAAATGGAGGGAAGAGGAGGCTTATAAAAGAACAAAAGCAAGGCGTCCCGATTTGTTAGACCACTAATTTTTTAAAATATTGATTGTTTAATATCAATTAATCCTTATTTTTGCATCCTATTTTGGGTCAACCACTGGCGAAAGACGTGAATGTTGGCTTGAATTAATATAATAAAGTTATCATGGAAGCTTTAGTAAAATACGTAGAAGATACATTTATAGAAAAAAAGGATTTCCCAAAATTCTCCGCAGGAGATACCATCACTGTTTATTATGAAATTAAAGAAGGAGAAAAAAAACGTACACAGTTTTTTAGAGGTGTTGTAATACAACGAAGAGGGACTGGTGCAAATGAAACGTTCACCATACGAAAAATGTCAGGTACTGTTGGTGTAGAACGTATCTTTCCAGTAAATATGCCTGCACTTCAAAAAGTTGAAATCAACAAAAAAGGGAAAGTACGAAGGGCTCGGATATTCTACTTCAGAAACTTAACTGGTAAAAAAGCACGTATCAAAGAGATCCGTCGTTAGTATTCCATAGAGAAAATATGTGAAGAGCATCCTTTATAGGATGTTTTTTTTATTATTAACATTTGTTAATATCTTTTGTTTGTATTTTGTTGATTATTAACTTGTTAAATAATTTGTTTTTTTTATTTCATCATCTATATTTGATACAGATTTAATCAAGTCTACAGATAGAAACGTTCTTTAAAATAATTGTTTTTTTATGAGTCTATAAACATTGGTGTGTTACTTCGGTTGCACGAACAATTTATAGAAAGTTATGGAGGGCGTGTTTGTAAAATGCAAGACGTAAACCATATGCCGAAAGTCTTCATGTTAATGAAACGTATAGGAATAAAAAAACATTTGAAACATTTACTATTATTGTATTCAACAGTAATGTTAGTATAATTATAGAGATGTTTCAAAAGGGATAGGAAAGCGAAACCGAAAGTTATTTTGAATCATCAAAATCAACGTAGGTAACAGCAATGTTAAACGGTATCGTAGAACTATTTCTTAGGAAGCCATGTCAGTATAAGCAATTATAATGATATGGCTTTCGTTTTTTAATTATCTAACTTCATAAAAAAGGCATATTAATGTATATTTGCGAGTTCGTAAATTATATCCATTAAAATGACAAAATCACCTAAGATCCTTTATACAAAAACAGACGAGGCTCCTGCCTTGGCTACTTATTCATGGTTAACTATCGTAAAATCTTTTACTGCTCCTTTTAATATTAATATAGAAACAAAAGATATTTCTTTAGCCGGAAGAATACTTGCAGCTTTTCCAAAGTATCTAAGCAGTGATCAAAAAGTACCTGACCATCTTGCTGAATTAGGAGAGTTGGTTAAAAAACCGGAAGCAAATATTATAAAACTCCCTAATATAAGTGCATCCATCCCTCAGTTAAAAGGAGCAATCAGAGAACTACAAAAGCAAGGGTATAAAATTCCTAATTATCCCGATGAACCTAAAAGTGAAGTAGAAAAAGAAATTAAAGGACAATACGATAAAATTAAAGGAAGTGCTGTAAACCCAGTGCTTAGAGAGGGGAATTCAGATAGAAGAGCGCCTAAGGCGGTAAAAAATTATGCAAAAAAGAACCCTCACCCTATGGGAGCGTGGTCTTCTGATTCTACCTCTCACGTAGCAAGCATGGAACATGGTGATTTTAGGTCAAATGAAAAATCGACTACGTTCTCTAAACCTGATACACTCAAAATAACGTTCATTTCTAATACTGGAAATACTCTTATCTTAAAAGAAAATATCAAAGTTTTAGAGGGAGAAGTTGTTGATGCTACAACATTGAGTAAAAAAGCATTAATTACATTTCTTAAAGAACAAATAAAAGACGCTAAAGAAAAAGATGTTCTTTTCTCTTTGCATATGAAGGCAACCATGATGAAGGTCTCTGACCCCATTATATTCGGTCATGCAGTAAAAGTATTTTTTGAAGATTTATTTACCAAGTATAGAGCTACTTTAGATGAGTTAGGTGTAAATCCAAACAATGGACTGGGTAATCTTATTAGCAAAATTCAAGAGCTTCCAAAAGAAAAAAGAGATGCTATTGAAAGTGATTTACAAAAATGTTATGAAAATGGCCCAGAATTGGCAATGGTCAACTCCGATAAAGGCATTACAAACCTACATGTGCCTAGTGATGTTATTGTTGATGCTTCTATGCCTGCTATGATACGTAATTCCGGACAGATGTGGAATGCTGAAGGTAAATCACATGACACCAAAGCAGTAATTCCGGACAGTAGCTACTCTGGAGTTTATCAAACCACTATCGCTTTTTGTAAAAAGCATGGGGCATTTGATCCCACCACTATGGGTACCGTACCGAATGTAGGCTTAATGGCACAAAAAGCTGAAGAATACGGCTCCCATGATAAAACTTTTGAAATTCCGGAAAATGGAAAAATCCAAGTTACAAATGAATCCGGAACTGTTATTTTTGAACACAAAGTAGATGCTGGCGACATATGGAGAATGTGCCAGGTAAAGGACGCTCCTATTCAAGATTGGGTTAAATTGGCTGTTGAAAGAGCAAAAGCTACAAACACACCTGCAGTATTTTGGTTAGATGAAGATAGGGCACATGATAGACAACTTATCAAAAAAGTGAATACATATCTTCCAGAACATGATACAAAAGGATTAGACATTCGAATACTGTCCCCTGTAAAAGCAACGAAGTTTACACTGGAGCGCATCATTGAAGGAAAAGATACTATTTCTGTAACTGGGAATGTATTAAGGGATTATTTAACCGACCTATTCCCTATTCTAGAAGTAGGGACCAGTGCAAAGATGCTCTCCATTGTTCCACTTATGAATGGTGGAGGGCTTTTTGAAACAGGAGCCGGTGGCTCTGCTCCCAAACATGTCCAACAATTCATGGAAGAAGGGCACTTACGATGGGATTCTCTGGGAGAGTTTTTAGCTCTTGCTGTTTCATTAGAGTTTTTAGGAGAAAAATACAACCATCAAAAAGCATTGGTGCTTTCAGAAGCATTAGACAATGCTACAGAAAAACTTTTGGACAGTGGTAAATCCCCTTCTAGAAAAGTTGGAGAACTTGATACCCGTGGAAGCCATTTCTATTTAGCTCTTTATTGGGCACAAGAACTAGCTAATCAGGATAAAGATGCTGATATCAAGAATGTATTTTCAGACATTGCTGAAAAACTTTCTAAAAATGAAACTCTTATAGTAAACGAATTAAATGATGCGCAAGGAAGCTCTGTTGATATAGGTGGTTATTACAATCCGAATGAAAAATTAGCAAATCAGGCAATGTGTCCAAGTAATACACTTAACCGTATATTGCAGAATATATAGCAAAGCTATCCTTGACAACTATTTAGTTCTTTTTCTTTTCAAACTAATGAGTTTTGAAAAGTTAAAAGCTGTAAAAAACAAGTTTTCTTTACTTACGCTTAAGGCTTCATTGAGATTGCTAACATTTCTTAATATAGAAGTAACATAGGTAATCCCCAACTCATTTTGTGTCTTTTCATTTATAGTAACGCCTCCGCAAAAAACTGCTACTGGTGCTTGATAAGTGTTGGCTCGCTTCAATACTCCTAAAATTGTTTTCCCTGAAAGTGTTTGGTGATCTAAAAGCCCTTCTCCCGTAATAACCCAATCAGCATTTTTGACATACTTATCAAAATTAGCTAAATCCAAAATCAATTCAATACCTGATATTAACTCACCTTTGAGAAAGGTAGCAGCACCTGCACCCATTCCCCCTGCTGCTCCGGCTCCTTTAATACTTTGAACAGTAGTATTAAAATGAGTATCTAAAGTTTTAGAAAAATCCCAAAGTCCCTTATCCAACACCTTAATTTCTTCCATATTAGCACCTTTTTGAGCCCCATAGCTATATGCCGCGCCATTTTTACCATAAAGTGGATTGGTTACATCACATGCAACTCTAAATACAACATTCTCCATCAACGAAGTAACATTCGAATCATCTATCATACAAATCTTTGATAAATGTTTCCCTATAGGCAAAACCTCATTTCCTTTTTTGTCTAAAAAACGATATCCAAATGCCGATGCCATTCCTATACCACAATCATTCGTTGCGCTCCCACCTATACCCAATAATATTTCTTTTGCACCTCTTTTTATAGCATCTAAAATTAACTCACCTGTACCCATAGAACTAGTGTACATGCAATTTCTTTCTTGAGGTTTTAATAACTTCAGGCCGGAAGCTGCTGCCATTTCAATAAAAGCTGTTTTAGAAACTGAAGAAAACAAATAAGAAGCTTCTATCTTTTTAAAAAGAGGATTCTGTACTTCTACCTTTAGCTGTTCTCCTCCTATATAGTGATCAATTACTTCCATAGTACCATCACCCCCATCAGCCATAGGGAGTTTGATAATATCTATACCCGGGCAACCTGCTAATAAACCTTCTTCTACAATACCACAGAACTCAAAACTATTCATCGAATCTTTAAATTTATCAGGAGCTATAATAATTTTCATTTACTTTTCTTTTAACAGCTTAAATTTAAATGAGTTTATTTTCCTTCATTAGAAATATATGCATTACGAGATAAGATATCTACGATGGAATGGAAGCAAACAATAATACTATAATCAATCCAATTCAGACTAAGGTTAATAAAATAATTAATCAGAATGTTAAATATACTTTTAAATAATTATTTTTGAAAGAAGAAGTCGTTTCTATATGAAAACTAAAAAAGCATTATTAAAAAGCACAAAATTATTTGTTTTTACGCTAATAGCTATGTTTACAGGGCCTATAATAATATATCAGGCTTTTAAAAATGAAGAACATCCTTGGTATATTCCTGTTTTAATCATCGGGCTTAGTATATCTTTTGGTTCTATTGTCTTGGGTTTTATAGCTTTAAAAACACTATTAACATCTCTTTTCAAAGATTAATCTCTTTTAAAATAGCCAATAAAAAAAGCACTTATTTGTTTAAATAAGTGCTTTTAAA